>JBAPRX010000269.1:0-9633 GCA_049281335.1 Promineifilaceae bacterium (SeqCode) | reverse complement strand
AGACCTATTGGGTCATGGACAAATGGGGGTATACTGGCTCTGCCTGCATTCCAATGGCGCTGGATGACGCACTCCAAAACGGCTCAAGCTTAAAACCAGGCCAAAACGTACTATTCTGTGCCAGCGGCGGCGGCATCTCAATGGCCTGCGGCGTCTGGCGCTGGACGGCCGATAATGGTCAGTAAAAAGCGGGTAGTAAACAGTAAGAAGTAACAGGCAATGGTAATTAGAGATAATTACAGGTAATTACCCAATTACCCAATTAACCCGTTAAAGGCTCTCAAACAGGAATTTATAAGCGAAATTTTCAAGAATAAATAGGTTCTCCAATGTACATCGGCGATTACCTGGGGCGGCGGGCGATCTATTCGCCTGAACAGTTAGCAATAATAGACGCGGGGAAGGAACCAACCTGGCGGTTGACTTACCGCCAGATGAATGAGCGGGCAAACCGGCTGGCAAACTGGCTGAAACAGGAAGCGGGCGTCAAATATGGGGACAGGGTCGCTATTCTGGCCCGCGACGGCGTCGAACACCTGGACACCTTCTTCGCTTGCAGCAAAATCGGGACCATTCACACCGCCCTCAACTGGCGTCTTCACTGGCGCGAATTGGCCCAAATCATCGAAAATACAACCCCCAACGTCCTGGTCTATTCCGACGACTTCCGCGAAGTAACCGCCAATCTACAATCGGCCGAACAGAGCCAGTCCCTCACCCATTTCCTCCACATAAAAGGGGAGGGTGTCACCGGCTCCCACCACTTTGAGTCTACCATTCAACAGAGTCCCGCATCGGCCGTTTCCGATGACCGGGTCAGCGAAGAAACAATCGCAGCCCTCATCTTCACCGGCGGCACAACCGGCCTGCCCAAAGCGGCCCAGGTTTCCCACCGCATGATCGCTTGGAACACCCTCAACACCATCGTTCACGACCTGCATCACAACGACATCTACCTCAACGTTTTCCCCCTTTTCCACACCGGTGGCCTCTTCGTCTATACCTTGCCCCAGGTTATTCTGGGCGGAACGACCATCCTGGTGCGCCAGTTCGAGCCAGAGCGAGTCCTTTCTTTGATAGAGCAGGAGGAAGTGACCGTCTTCGCCGGGGTTCCAACCATGTACCAGATGTTGACCCAGGCTAGTAATTGGGCCGAGGTTGATCTTTCATCACTTCGGTTTTGTACCAGCGGCGGCGCACCCCTGCCCGTCCCCCTGGTGCAGCAGTATACCGCCCAAAAGGGCATCCGCTTCAAGCAGGGCTTTGGCATGACCGAATTTGGCCCCGGCATCTTTGCCCTTGCCTCCGAAGACGCCATAGAGAAAGCCGGAACCATCGGCCGTCCCAACTTCTTTGTGGACGCCCGCATTGTGGATGACGACAATCGGCCGTTTGGGCTCGAAGAAATCGGCGAACTGGTTCTGAAAGGGCCAAGCCAATCCTCCGGTTACTTCAACAACCCCCAGGCAACGGCCGAAGCCGTTGACGAAGAAGGCTGGTTCCACACCGGCGACCTGGCAACCTTCGACGACGGCTGGTACTTCACCATCGTAGACCGTAAAAAAGATATGTTCATCTCCGGCGGCGAGAACGTTTACCCGGCCGAAATTGAAGCGGTTCTTTACAAGCATTCGGCCGTTCACCAATGCGCCGTTGTAGGCATTCCAGACGAAAAGTGGGGGGAGGTTGGATTGGCCTGTGTGGTGTTAAAGCCAGATACGGCCGTTACCGCCGAAGCCCTTATCGCTTACCTCTCAGCCAACCTGGCCCGCTATAAAGTCCCCCACCGGGTCGAATTCCTCGATGCCCTGCCCATTTCAGGAGCAGGCAAAATCCTAAAACGAGAACTGTATACCAAATATACGTAAAAAGTATAATACTGTATGCGTATAATTCAGGTTGATAGTTGGCTGTCAAATTCTGCAAAGTTCGGATAGAATGACAGCCTATCGCTGCACAAAAGGAGATAACGTGAATGAGCGGTTCAACCACAATTGTCATCTTCGGCGCGTCGGGTGATCTAACCGGCCGAAAACTGATCCCTTCGCTTTTCAACCTCTATTGTAAGAAACGGCTGCCGTCAAACTGTCGTATCGTTGGCGTGGCCCGACGGCCCTGGGACGACGAGAAATTCCGATCAGACATGGCCGCTGATCTTCAGGAATTCGCCCCTACGAAATTCAACCCAGATCATTGGGCCAACTTTGCCGCTTCCCTCTTTTATCAACCCGGCGACCTGACCGTTTTTGAAGACATTGAAAGGCTGAAGAAACGGCTGGCCGAGATCGAAGGGGAAGGGGATGGCTCCGTCAACCGGATATATTATCTGGCAATTGCGCCTCGGTTGTACGAAGTTTCCATTCAGAGTTTGGGCGAAGCTGGCATGGTAGATGAAAGTAATGGCTGGCGGCGGGTCGTCATCGAAAAGCCATTCGGCCGTGATCTACCTTCTGCCAGGGCGTTGAATACCTCCGTTCATCGCACCTTACAGGAGTCCCAAATTTACCGGATTGATCACTATCTGGGGAAGGAAACTGTACAGAACATCCTCGTATTCCGCTTTGCCAACTCCCTTTTCGAGCCAGTCTGGAACCGCAACTACATTGATCACGTTCAAATAACGGCCGCAGAAACGGTAGACATCGGCCACCGCGCCGGATATTACGACGGTGTCGGCGTGATGCGGGACATGATGCAGAACCACATGCTGCAACTGCTGTCGTTAGTGGCTATGGAACCGCCCGCATCCTTTGAAGCCGATCCCCTGCGGAACGAGAAAGTCAAAGTCCTCAGTTCCGTTCGGCCGATCCCTCCCTCCGAGAGCGCTGACAATACCGTGCGTGGCCAATACAAAGGCTATCTCGAGGCCGAAGGCGTGGCCCCAGATTCCCGAACACCGACCTATGCCGCCATTCGCCTCATGATTGACAACTGGCGCTGGCAGGGGGTTCCCTTTTACCTGCGCTCCGGCAAAGCCCTGGCGACAAAAGTCTCCGAGATAAGCATCTTCTTCAAACGGCCGCCTCACCTCATGTTTCCAATCTCCAACGGCACAAAGATGGAGGCCAACGACCTCTCCATTTGCATTCAGCCCGACGAAGGCATTCATTTCAGCTTCCAGGCCAAAGTTCCCGATACGGCCGCCGAGATGCAAAACGTAGATATGACCTTCCACTACGCCGATTCCTTTGGCGAAGTCGCCATTCCCGAAGCCTACGAACGGCTGCTGCTGGACGTTTTGAAAGGGGATGCTTCTCTCTTTACCAGAGGCGATTCAATCGAACTGGCCTGGGGTCTGGTAGACCAGATTTTAGAGGGTTGGGACTCCGACAACGCCCCGCCATTAGTCACCTACGAACCTGGCACCTGGGGGCCGTCAGAAGCGGACGACCTGGTTGCCCACGATGGCTTCACCTGGCAGTTAAGCTGTATTCATTCCTGAGTAGTTTCAGCTTCTTCTAATGTCTGATAGCCCCATTCGAGTAGAAATCCGCTATCCACCGCTCTTTCGCCTTTTAAATGGTATCAGCGTTCTGGTCTTTTTGGGCATTGCTTTCTTAGGTTGGATGGCTTATCTTCAGGAGGGGGTTGGTTGGGGGCTGCCAGCGGCCGTTATTATGCTTGCCCTCACCGCGTTCTGGCTGTTCGCCCTGGCCGCCTCGCCCCAGCTAGTCCAATTTGGAGAAGACCACCTTTTAATACGCCGCTGGCTGGGAACGACAAAACTGGCTTATCAGGAGATTTCGGCCGTTCGTCAATCCCGCCCCTTTATCATCCTCCAAATACCCCGGCGCACCATCCGGCTCTACAAACTGTACGCCAACACAGATGCCAAAATCATGACCGCCCTGGAAAAATACGTCCCGGCTGCCAACACTGTCCAGCAGGAACGACTTCGCCCCAGCCTGCCCTTCACCTTTCAGAGTGCCTCAACAGGAGCATTTGGCACACTGGTAGGAATGGTTCTTCTGTTAGGCGGCGGAATCGCCACCTTTGTCTATCTCATCACCGAGCCAGACCAGGTCGAAGGGCTGCAATGGGTCTGCATTCCCTTCTTTTCATTCATATCTACCGGATTTGGTCTGTTATTCCTCTATATGCTGGTGCGGCAGTATCCCCGAAAATATCTCTTTACACCCTCAGAAATCAGGCTTCAATACCTGTTTCATGCCGTCCGCCATCCTGCGCAGGGTTTACGCTCGGTAACTGTCAAAGAGTCTCCCCGAACAGTCCGGGGCGTGCCACGAAACCTTTACCAATTGGAACTGGCATATGCCAATGGCGCCACTGTCTTATTAGAACCCAATGCCTTTGCCTTCCCAATGGATTATATTGACGCCAAAGAAGCAAAGAGAACGGCCGATCTCGCTGCCCAAATTCGCTACGCCTACCAACTATCTGCTCCTGAACCTGAAGGACAAAGTCAAATGCCAGCCACCCCAACACCCCTTTCACCGGCCAGCCCATTGCTCGAACAGATTGAGCGTATGACGGCCGATGATTACTATACCTCCTTTGAAACCCTCCGGGATGAGCTAAATGCTCTGGGGCCAGAAGCGCTGCCTGCCGTCTTAGACGCTGCCCGCAGCAACAGCAGCCACAGAATGATAGACCTGCTGGTCACAGTCCTGGCCGACGCTGCCTATCCCCCCGCCATGCGGGATATGGTCGAATGGCTGGAGCATCCCAATGAAGAAGTGCGCTTCGTCGCCGCCTATACCCTGGACACCCTGGCAGACGGCCGTTTTAACATCGAAGGCATGATTGCCGGTGGCTGGGTTCAGCACGACCAGATTCAAGCCGCCGCTCCCGCAATCCGACAGTGGTTCGAGGACGACGGATACCGGAAAATCCCATCCCTGCCCGTATGGCTGGCCCAACGTGCTGCCCGGCCCACATTCACCCACCAGGAGAAGCGGTATAACTTCATCGAAATTAATCCGCGATGGGTCATGTTAGGAAACGCCGAAGTCTTCCAGCCGGAAGCCAACTACCGGCTGCCCCGCAACCAGGGCGTGCATGTCATCGGGGGAATGGTGCGGCTGCACGGCGAAGCAGAATCACGCCCGGCCGTTTTTGAGATGGATTCGGTTCAGGGGGTGGTCCAAAAAGTCGTGATAAAAGAAAACGGCCGTTGGCTCGACATCAGCCAGCACCTACTCAGCATGACTCCACACTATCGCTTTTAATACTACAGCCGAACATGAAAGTTCTAAAATTGATTCTAGTGGAAGAACAGTTATCCCTGTGAAGGCAGGAGATTATTCGTGTTATTCATGATTGTTTTAATTCGTTCAAATATGATTTCATATTTGAGAGTTGCAAAATCAGTTGTATCCACGTAAATCACATGGCTTTTGATTTCCAAAGATATTGGACGTTCCTTTGCAAGATTTTGTTTGAGTTCATCTAACGATTGGGCGTCAACGTGACCCGCATACCGTTCCCCTAACTTGGCCCGTTGTTTGAAACGCTCAAATAGGACATTGTTGTTCGTGTTGCAAATGAGCTGTATAGCCATTGACTCATGTTGATCTAGGAGTCTTTGTAGTTGCACTGATGCTAAATCAGGATGAAACGCATTTTCCAGAACGACTGATTGGTCCGCTTCAAGTTGAGTTTGGGCAAAATGATACATTAACTCCACACTTGCACGTCCAAGCATTTTTGACCATTCACGGTCTCGCCAGCCGAGTTGTTCAAACAAGACTTCTTTGATGTTGTCTTTGCTTATGACAGGAAAAGAAAGTTGTCTCCCCAGCCAGGTTGCTAATGTGGATTTTCCAGCAGCGGGTCGCCCAGTAACAATTATCAGCCAAGCCATTACAATTCCATTTTGTTTGTCAGGTGATTTTCAGCCCAAGACAATCATTCCCCTAGAATGTCGGCAACCTTCATCATTTTTTCAGGGAATGCTTGAGGAGAAAATATATCATTTTGGGATATGGTTCGGATAACCTGATATCCGTCAAAAGATGGTTGACGGTAGACTTTAATACTTCGGCCGCTTAAATCAACGATCCAAACTTCTGAGATGCCCCTTTTTGCGTAAAGTGGAATTTTCACGGATTGATCATAGGCCAAAGAAGTATCCGACACTTCAACCAGCAGCAAAATATCCTCCGGTTCTGGGTGTCCCCCGATATAAAAATCAGGTCGGGGTTGTAAGAGAGCGACATCCGGTTCGGGTTCTGAATACTCGTCTAATCGGATAGGGTCTTGGACGCTGACAATAACCCGCTCGCCAAGTTGTTGGTTGAAAAAGTGATTGAGTCGTTTGACGCAAGCAGCATGACGGACGTTAATCGGACTCATCTCAATAATTTCTCCAGCAACTAACTCCAGCCGTTCATCTTCATGGAAGATGCCAGCCTTAACCATCTGGTCATACTCGCCAGAGGTAAACAGCTTGCGCGTTACTTCAACAGCGTTGTTCAAGATCAGACCTTCCCGGTTTGGAGCGCCATCTTCACTTCGGCAATCGCCTGTGTCACCTTAATTTCACGGGGGCAGGCATTGGTGCAGTTAAAGATGGTCCGGCAGCGCCAGACGCCAAACTGCTTGCCAAGGATATTAAGCCGTTCGCTGTAATTATCGTCGCGGCTGTCAAAGATAAAGCGGTGAGCCTGGACAATCGCAGCCGGGCCGATATAGTGTTCGTTAGCCCAAAAGCTGGGACAGGAGGTGGTGCAGGCCGCACAGAGAATGCACTTGGTCGTGTCATCAAATTTGGCCCGATCCTCTGGCGACTGAAGCCGTTCACGGCCGTTTTCCGGCTTTGGCTGGTTGCTGGTGAAAAAAGGTTTGACGGAACGGTAGTGGTCAAAGAACGGCTCCATATCCACAATTAGGTCTTTTAGCACTTTCAGCCCCAAGATCGGCTCAATCTGAATTTTGACACTGTCACTGCCTTCAGGAGCCAGACGGCCGACTAGCGTTTTGCAGGCCAGCGTGTTAGCCCCATTGATCCGCATGGCATCTGATCCACAAATTCCATGACCACAAGAGCGGCGCAGTGAAAGCGTACCATCCAGCCGCCATTTAACCTGGTGCAAAACATCCAGCACCGAATCACGGGGATCGACATCCTCTAAAGTATAGTCACCCCACCAGGGTTTTTTATCTTTTTCCGGATTAAAGCGCCGAATGCGCATTTCCACTTGCATGAAATTCTCCTAAAAATACCTAAACTTCTTGGATTTGTTTATGCGTAAAACGTAACGCGCTCTCGCGCCAATTACGCATTACCAATTGCCAATTACGCATTAGAATAGTCCCAAATAATTATACGGTTAGTACACCCGCTTCTTCGGTTCATAACGGCCGAGTGTCACCGGTTTATAATCCAGACGATACCCATCTTTCTCCTGGTGACAGAGCGTATGTTTGAGCCAGTTTTCATCATCCCGTTCCGGGAAATCATCACGGGCATGGCCGCCGCGACTCTCGGTTCGGTTCACGGCCGAAAAAGCCGTAACTTCAGCCAGTTCCAGCAAACAGCCCAATTCCCAGGCCTCCAGCAAATCAGTGTTAAACTGCTTGCCTTTATCATCAATCTCAAGATTCGTGGCATATTCTTGTCGCAGTTCTCGGAGAACGTTAAGCGCTTCACTCATCGTTTCATCTGTTCGGAAAACGCCGACGTTAGATGTCATCGTCTCCTGCATCGTATTCCGAAGATGGTACGGCTTTGCCCCGCCGGTACTGTGCCGGAGCCGCTCGAATTCCGCTTCAATATCGGCCGAAGGATTATCAGGCAGTGGCAGCAGTTCTGCCTCTGCACAATATTCTGCCATATGTTTTCCTGTACGTCGGCCGAAAACAACCAGATCAACCAGCGAGTTCGTCCCCAGGCGATTCGCCCCATGAACAGAGACACAAGCCGCCTCGCCGGCCGCATAAAGACCGGGCAAAGGCGTCTTCTGGGAATCAATAAGAACCTGCCCATCAACATCCGTTGGAATGCCGCCCATCGCATAATGAGCAGTGGGCTGCACCGGCATCGGTTCCTTCAATGGATCAACACCCAGGTAAGTCCGGGCCAGTTCCACAATTTCAGACAGCTTTTCTTCAATAAGTTCGGCCGAGATTCGACGGCTTTCCCCATCCTTTTCAAGATAGCTGTTGACGACCTCCGGCCGAACATCCAGGTGGACGTAATTCTTGCCGTTAATACCTCGACCCGCCTTCACTTCCATATAAATAGCTCGGCTGACCACATCCCGGCTGGCAAGGTCTTTAATGGTTGGCGCATACCGGGCCATAAACCGCTCCCCTTCACTGTTAATCAGAACGCCGCCTTCACCGCGAACCCCTTCAGTAATCAAAACCCCCAATCGGAAAATGCCGGTCGGGTGAAACTGGAAGAACTCCATATCTTGCAGGGGAACGCCTCGCCGCAGACAAATAACCGCCCCGTCGCCGGTCAGAGAATGGGCATTAGAAGTAACCTCCCAACAACGCCCCCAACCGCCGGTGGCAAACATAACAGCCTTGCTGTGAAAAATATGAAATTCCCCGGTCGAAAGTTCGATGGCAACCACCCCGCGTATCGTGTCGTCCACCCGGATAAGGTCTACAACGTGATACTCGTCGAAGAAATTGACCTTGTTTCGGACACACTGCTGGTACAGCGTTTGTAAAATCATGTGGCCGGTGCGGTCGGCCGCATGACAGGCCCGCTGAACCGGTTTCTGAGTCTCATTGTTCGTATGGCCTCCAAAGCGGCGCTGGGCAATTTTCCCCTCCGGTGTTCGGTCAAAGGGCAGCCCCATATACTCCAACTCTACAACCGTTTCCACCGCTTCCTTGCAAAGAATATCAACCGCATCCTGATCCGCCAGATAATCAGACCCTTTGACGGTGTCATAGGCATGCCATTCCCAATGATCCTCTTCCATATTACCCAGAGCGGCTCCGATTCCCCCCTGTGCTGCGCCAGTGTGAGAACGAGTCGGATAGAGCTTGGAAATAACAGCCACATTTGCCTTCTCACTGGCATAAAGCGCTGCCATCAGTCCCGCGCCGCCCGCACCGACGATTATTGCGTCAAAAGTATGTACATGATTAGCCATAATTTATTTACACCATATCAAGTAGAGGTGACAGTCACTTGAAGCATTCGCAGAATGCCAATGACTGTCGCCGCCATTAACTTATCTAGTTAAATTTACTGGGGTCGAAAGTGCTGATTGCAAACCCGGCCCAAACAATCGTAATAATACAAAAGACGAACAAGAAACGCTTAACCCACAACATGGTCGCGTCATTGTGAATGTAATCCTCAAGCACGTTGCGCAGGCCGTTAAAGCCATGACTGATTGCAAAAATGAGCAGCAGCATGTCATACGCTTTCCAGCCCCAGGAATCCCACTGACCCGCTACGAACTGGATCGTCAGATTACCACTGCTGTGTAACACATGTTGAATAAGCATGTGACCAACCGCCAGGATCAGAAGCCCCGACCCGGTCAGCCGCATGAGAAGATACGCATAGCGTTCAAGTTGATTTTGATTTGAAATATTGGCTGTTCGTGTCGTAACACCGGAAATTGTTGCCATCGTAAATGCTCCTTGAGAGTTGTTAATGAATCTCGCTAAAAGGCTGGTAATTACTAAACGCAGGAATACGCC
>JBAPRX010000268.1:0-11007 GCA_049281335.1 Promineifilaceae bacterium (SeqCode) | reverse complement strand
GCCCAGGTCACTTTCTACGACTATCAAACCGGAGCAGCCGTCGAAGCCATCGTCACCCTGGCAGCCAAACAAGTCATTGCCGGATGGATGGACTATGATGCCCTACCAGGAGCCAGCCGCCAGGTACTCCCCCGCGCCTGGGCCATCGCCTCAGCCGACAAAGACGTCACCGCCATAATCGGCAACGTCCGAACGGCCGAACCAGTCATGATCCCCATGTCAACCTGGATGTTAGAAGGCCCCTGCCAATTTAGCTGGTGCGTTGATCTAACCTTCATGGCCCCCGACCAAAGCGGCCGAGTCTACCACGTCCTGATAGACATGGAAGCCGAAGAAGTCGCCCAAACCTTCTACAGCAGAGGATTAGCCGACCGCACCTACAGCCGCCCCCCCGATCAGGGAATCTCCTACAACAACGGCTGCCGCGAACAATACGGCTGGTCAGTCTGTTGGGAAATGACCGCCAACGACGGCATCAACTTCTACGACGCCTCCTTCATCGGCCGAACCGTCTTCTCAAGCGCCAAAATCAGCCAGGTAGAAGTCTACTACCCAGCCTGGCCCGGCGGCTATCGAGACGAAATCGGCTACGGCTCCACCGTCCCCCCCTACTACGGAACCAACATCACCGACCTCGGAAACGGCTTCGAAGTAGAGCAGCTCTACACCGAATTTCTGCGCTGGCCCAACTGCGTCTGCTGCTATCGCTACGAACAGATCATGCGCTTCTATGCCGACGGCAGCTTTGAAACCGACTTTGTCTCGCACGGGCCGGGCTGTGACAACGACTCCACCTATCGGCCATTCTGGCGAATTGACATGGACCAGACCGGGCCAGAAGACGACCAGGTCTGGTACTGGTCAGGCAATCAGTGGCAAGAAGGGCTGACCGAAAGCGATATAGCCCTGTTCGACAATCTTTCCCTCGATGGCTATCGCCTCTTCACAGCCGGGGGCGGCCTCCAATACTACTGGCAGCCCGTCAAAACCGACCCGCGTGGACTAGATGACGGCCGACTATTCCTCCTCCAATTCCACGAAGAAGAAGGCGTTGGGCCAATTGCGCCCGGCCCGGCCGACACATTCTTTCCCCCACGCAGCTACGAAAATGGAGAGGAAGTCTCAGGCGGCAACTACGTCATCTGGTACGTTCCAATCCTAAATACCAGCCGGGTAGACCCGTACTGGTGTATGCCTGAACCCGCACCCGATTTCTCGCCCTGTGATGCGGTGCTGCGGGTCATCCCCGGCGGAGCGCTGGACGTGCAGCCCGAAGTAGTCCCAACGCCAACGGCCGATTCAACTGCTCCACCGACAAATACCAGTTCGCCAACCGAGCCAACCGCAACACCCAGGCCCGTTGCCGGAGAGGACGCGCCCACCATCATTTTCAATGCGGGCTGTGGCGTTTGCCATCAAATTGACACCCTGGAACTAGAAGGCAGCACAGGGCCAGACCTGTCAAATGCGGCCGATTGGGCCGGGCAACGGGCAAGTGGTCTGACTGCGGCCGAATACATTCGCCAATCCATTCTTGAACCGGGAGCGTTTATTGCTTCCAACTGTCCTGATGGGCCTTGTCGGGACGAAATCATGCCTGGAAATTACAGCGAGCGATTAACGACAGCGCAAATAGACATCATCGTCCAATATTTACTAAATCAAGGGATATCAACGACGACACCTGGCGCATACCCAGCACTGCCACCAGCTATTAGTCAGGGAACCTCATACCCCGCACTACCACAAGCTATTGGTCAGGGAATCTCATACCCGGCGGCAACTCCCAGCGGCACAAGCAGCCAGAGTCCGGTATTCAACGCCCCCATTCTGGTAATCGTTTTCGTGACAACATTTGTGATTATCTTCGGTCTGATAGCGGGATATATATTTGTTCGAAAGAGGAATAAGAATGTGGAGTTATAAGGAAGAATCTCCTCTAAACTGTGGTGGCGGTTCATTTATAACAGCCCAAAACCAACCTATTTCCTTGATTACCTTTACGTATTCTTGAAAATCTATTGGCTTTACAACATAAGCGTTCACACCTAACTGATAACTTTCAGCGACATCCTGTTCTTCACGAGAAGATGTGAGCATAACAACTGGAATAGTCCTCAACTGCTTATCTTTTTTGATTTGGTTTAATACCTCGAGTCCATCCAGCTTCGGCAGCTTGAGATCGAGAAGGATGAGAATTGGATTGCCACTGGGACGCATTCTGAACTCACCTCGGCCGTAAAGGAAGTCCAGCGCCTTCTCACCATCATGAACGACATGAACCTCGTTTGCCAGTGCTCCCTCTTCGAGCGCCGTTAAGGTCATCTCCATATCCATCAGATCATCTTCAACCAGCAATATTCGCTTTGACTTAGCCAATTCTGATACCTCCTAGATCCGAGTCGTTCCCAGAATCAGAGAGATTTGCGTCTTTACCTTCCGTTTTATACCCATTCTTCGGCAAAGTAAAATAGAAAGTAGCCCCTTCTCCTTCCTCCCCCTCAGCCCAAACTCGGCCACCATGACGTTGGATGATACGTTGAACCGTTGCCAGACCGATTCCCGTTCCATCGAATTCACTGGAAGTATGGAGCCGCTGAAAAACCCCAAAAAGTCGGTTAGCATATTTCATATTGAAGCCAACACCATTATCACTCACAAAGAAAATCAATTCCTCATTGTCTATCGAATAACCAACTTCAATCTCCATTTGGGATTGATTGCGACTAAATTTCAAGGCGTTAGAAATCAGATTGACCCAGACCTGACGAAGCAAAGAGTGGTCGCCTTGAACCGACGGTAGCGGACGAACTCGCCAGCTTATGTCTCGACCTTCCTGCTCTTGTTCAAAACTGGCAATTACCTCCTCCACCATCTTGGTGAAATCGACCCAGGTGTGATACATCTCGGTACGGCCGAATCGAGAAAAAGCCAACAGGTCGTCAATCAGGACACTCATTCGGTTAGCCTCCTTCAATGTAATCGTGATATAACGACGGCCTTTACTGTCCAGTGTTGGATCAATGTGTTTTTGCAACATTTCCAGGTAACCAGAGATGTGGCGAAGGGGGGAGCGCAGATCGTGAGAAACAGAGTAGGAAAAAGATTCCAACTCTTTGTAAGCCTCTTCAAGCTGCTCGGAACGCTGGCTCAACTGTCGAATAAGATTTTGCTGCTCAGTTACCAACGTTGCATAACCCAACGCAATAGCCGTTTGTTCAGCAAAGAGAGAGAGTAAGTCAATATCGTCGGCTGCAAACAAAGAATTTTGGTAGTTGAAAATCTGTATGACACCCCAATGATGACCTATAGTGGTAATAGGTACAATCATCGTCGCCTTTGCACCAATGGAGACTGCGATAGGTGTCAAGTCAACGTTAAAATCAGTTGGAATATTACCCATCATTGAGAATTGCGATTTCCAACTTTCCATGATGGCCTTACTTTCCACAATACGACCTGGCGAGAGATCGGCCGTATTTGTTGATGCTTGGATCACCAGCCTTTCGTCCTCCTCATCCCAGAGGGCGACCATTGCTTCCATTCCCCCAACTGCCCTAACCGCTACCTGGCAAAGTCGCTCCAAAGTAGAAGTTATCGGTTCGCCCGCCCAGGGGCCACTCATTTGCCGAAAGAATCGTTGTAATTCAGACAACTGCCAGTAACGGCGCAGCCAATGAGGTGTTGCAAAGGCCGCCGCGTAAGCGAGCATTGAAAACAGCCCTGAAAGCTGACTCGCAATTGAAAAGAAGGAACTGAGTTTGGGAACAAGGCTGGATAAGCCAACGTTAAGGATAACCAGTGCCAGCAAACCAGACCCGGAAGCGGCTAATATCATCCGCCAGTGGGATACCCCTTTTGTGGTTCTAGCTCCTACAAAAAAAGCTGTAGTCGAATAAAGTTCCACAACCAGAAAATAAATGACCACTTCCAGCAGAACAGGCAGC
This sequence comes from Promineifilaceae bacterium (SeqCode), assembly GCA_049281335.1. Taxonomy (GTDB): domain Bacteria; phylum Chloroflexota; class Anaerolineae; order Promineifilales; family Promineifilaceae; genus JAKEFB01. The sequence continues at coordinate 7,060 of JBAPRX010000268.1, read as the reverse complement.
GGTGTAGGAAGGGGCGATACTAGCAAAAGAATCCAGGAAATTATCACGCCCCCCAAGGCAAACAAGTGTATCCGGGCCGGTATCGGCCGAAAATCAATAACCAGACGCAGAAACAGATACGGGTGGACTACAAGAGCCAACTCAATTAATAAAGTCAGATAACGTACCAGGTTGTCGTCACTGTTTAGGCGTAATTGGGCGCGCCGAATAATAACGATAAATGCCAGGACGACGAACATTAGAGTGATGTCCAGACGTACTAGGTCACGGCTCCGTAAAAAGGAGATAAAGGTGTTAACGGCAATGAGTATGAGGATGACCTGGGTTGCCAGACTCAGAAACTCATCTACTGACATGATGGCTATTGATCCCCTTTGTTAAATTATTGAAAGTCCTAGTAAAAGTATACTTTATTGAGTCTCACAGGCTCAGGTTTTCTAGCGATACTTTTCCCTTAATGCTCGTTCAACTTGTCGTTTTGCATCCCGTTTGGCAAGGTCAGCTCGCTTGTCGTATTGTTTCTTACCTCGCGCCAGGGCAATCTCAACCTTTGCCCAGCCACCCTTAAGGTACATCCTGGTGGGAACCATCGTCAACCCTTTTATTTGCAAGGCGTCGATAATTTGACCAATCTCCCGACGATGAAGGAGCAGCTTTCTCGGCCGTGTTGGGTCGTGCTGTTCGTACCCGGCATGTTCATAAGGCGCGATATGACATTCCATGAGCCACAACTGCCCATCCCGATTCTGGACAAAGCTGCGCTGCAAGCTCGCTTTGCTGGCCCTCACTGACTTGATCTCCGAACCAGTCAGAACAACGCCTGCTTCAAAAAACTCTAAGAGTTCATAATCATGTCTGGCTCGACGATTTTTCGCAACAATTTTTATGCCGTCGCCCTTCTTCATGTTCCCTCGTTTGATAGAATTTCTATAGCCTGGCGTATCTGGGAATCGGTTGCTGTCCCGAAATCTCCCTCAAGCGGTACTTCAACATCTGGTGTGATTCCCTCACCATTAATGGAATTATTGTCAGGAGTATACCATCGGGCAATGGTAACGCGCAGCTCGGAACCATCAGACAAAGTCAGTGTATTCTGAACCGAACCTTTTCCAAATGAGATTTCTCCCACAATCATACCACGCCCACGATCCTGGATCGCTCCGGCAACAATTTCGGAGGCACTGGCGCTTCCAGCATTCACCAGAACAACCAGCGGTATCTCCTCGGCAATATCTCCTGTTTGGGAACGGAAGATTTCTTCTTCCCCGTTTCGATTGCGCTGGTACACAACGATACCCTCCGGCAAAAAGAGGTCGGCAATAGCAACCGACTGATTCAAAAAACCGCCAGGATTGTCCCGCAGATCAAATATAAGGGCTTGCGGGTTTTGGTCAAATAAGGCGTCTAATTCATCCGATAACTGTTGGGCAGAATTGCTGGTAAAGCTGGTCAGACGGACATAGCCGATATTATTATCCAACATCTGTGACTCAACAATTGGCAGTTCAACCAAAGCTCGAACAATGGTAACATCAAACGGCTGTGGTTCTGACTCTCTCACAATTGTCAGCGTAACCTCCGTACCGCGTGGCCCCTTGACTTCGTTGACAATCTCTTCCTGGGTTTTGCCCAGTACCGATTCGCCGTTGACGTGGGTAACGACGTCGTTGCTTTTCAAACCGGCTAAATCGGCCGGTTGTCCTTCTATCGGCCGAACAATCAACAGGTAGCCATCTTCTGTCATATCTACAAACGCGCCAATCCCCTCAAAGCTGCCCTCTAGCTGCTCCCGCACCTGATCGGCAATTTCTGGAGGAATGTACTGAGTGTAATCGTCATCCAGCAGTTCCAGTGATTGCTGAATAGCGGTATGGACGACATCTTCGGAGTTGGGCAAATCGCCATCAAACTGCTGGCTGATAATGTCCCAGACCTGAGTCATAATTTCAAAATCGTCCGGGGAGAGGTGAACGGGTTCTTGCTGTGTCACTTCGACCGCCGGAGGTTGGCTTGCCGTTTCAGCCTCTGATGTCTCACCAGAGGCAGGTGGTTCGGCCGTTTCTTCATTCTGTCCCAGGCCGTCTTCAATGACATTTGTCTCCGGTGAGGTTACTTCTTCTGTTTGTGACTCAATGGAGGCAGTTGAGCCGTTTGGGTCAGATTCTACCTGTTCGGCCGTTCCTGGAAGGAGCGTCGCAGGCCCGCCATTCTCGGTCATTGAGTGCCGACCGGCCATGAAGGCAAAGAATCCAATGCAAAGACAGAGGATTAACAACGCAGCCCCGGAAAGCACCGCTATTAACGTTCGACGCATACTGTTTGACATTTTATTACTCACTTAATAAATATGTTACGGCCGCATCTAATATCTCATCCTGGCCGTTTGCAATAGCTTCCTCGGTAGGAACCACCGAAATATCAGGTTCCAGTCCCTGCTGGTCTATCTGGTGGCGGTCAGGAGTATACCAACGAGCCGACGTCACATGAACGGAGGAGCCATCACTCAAATCATAAACAAGCTGCACGGAACCTTTGCCAAAGGTTGTTGTCCCGATGAGAGTTGCCCGGCCTCGATCTTGCAGCGCTCCGGCTACAATCTCGGAAGCACTGGCTGTGCCACCATCCACTAACACTACCAGAGGCATGTCACCGGCAACTGTTTCGTTCGTCGACATAAATACTCTTTCGTCTTCTGATCTGCTAATCTGGTACAGTACGACGCCTTCATCCAGAAAGTGATCGCCAACTGAAACGGCCGCATCCAGCAAACCGCCGCCATTCTGGCGCAAATCTAAAATCAACTGTTCGGCGCCCTGTTCTTGCAAGCTGAGAATTGCGTCTTTTACTTCCCCGCCGCTCTCGCCGCTGAAGCGGCTCAACCGGATGTAACCGATGGTTGGCTGATCGGGAACGATGCTGTATGCGACGGAGGGCAGCAGAATAATGGCTCGAACGATGGTGATATCGGTCTGGGCGCTTCCGCCGGGATGAATGATGCTCAGGGTGACGGCCGTTCCTTCTTCACCTCGAATGATGCCTGCGATCTCTTCAACCGTCATCTCATCCGTCACTTCCAGGCCGTCTACTGCCACCAGCACATCACCATCCAAAATACCGGCTGCTTCGGCCGGGTTGCCTGGAATAGGGCTTAAGACAACTTCTCCGGCGTCGTTGCGTTGGATGTTGGCCCCGATGCCGCCAAAGTTTCCTCGGAGCGAATTGCGCTCCTGTTCCCGCACAACGGGTTCGATAAATCTTGTGTAGGGATCACCCAAAATCCCTAGAGCGCCACTAATAGCCCCATACGTCATCTCGGTTGACGTGGGCAGGTCGCCAATATAGTTTTGTTTAATTAGATCCCAGGCTTCCCAAAAAACGGAGAACTCCTCCGTTTCACCGGCAGCAACAGATCGACCATTTTGCAGGGTCACGAAATCTTTGACGAGAAAACCGGCCACAAAGGAGGCCATCGTCAACAAAATAACCAGTATGACAGTTAAAATATCACGGCTTCGACTTGACATTGTATCATCCATAAAAGAGCCAGGTACTCCCAGCCAGTTCTCATTCCCGAATACACGTCAGGATTTACTTTGGGTCACGCGAAGACGCCAAGACGCGAAAATTTTTCTTTTATGCAGCTTTGCGTCTCTTGGTGAGTTTCCTAAATCCCGACAATTACCAATATTCGTGAAGTAAAATTGGCCGTTCACACCTGGCGAACCATTAATATTAGCGTCCTTGTCCCACCTAAGGCCAATCAGTATACTTCACCTGTAAGTCCCATTCAAATATGGAAATTAGAACAGATGGGTCTGTTAATGATATGCACACAATAATTTGGTAATTCGTAACTTGTAACGATAAGCCTATTTAGGCCAACTGCCAGTTACGAATCACCAACCACCTGATAAATGGCTTTATTTCAACCAACTCGCCAGCGGATATGCTGGATAATCCTACTTGTTTTCCTCCTCCTCTTTACCCCGCGTGGCGCTGTTGGGGCGCAGGCTGAAGTCCCCTGGGAAGTGGAAGCGGAGGCGCTGCTACAAACTATGAGCGTGGAAGAACGTGTCGGCCAGCTTTTCCTGGTTACTTTTACCGGCAGTGACGTCGTCCCCGAAAGCGATATAGTAGATTTGATAGCCAACTATCATGTTGCCGGGGTGGTCCTATTATCTGAAAACGACAACTTCTCCAACGAGGACGACATCACCCTTCAAGCGACAACCCTCACCAACAAGTTACAAGAAATTGCTCTGGAAGGGCCACCACCACTTGGAACCTCAGTTGATGATTCGGAAATACCCGTGTTACCGGCCGATGCACCTCCACCTGCTGCCAACCAATCAGCGATTCCACTATTGATCGCGACTGTTTATGATGGAGACGGCGCACCAAGCAGCGAGATTTTGAGCGGGTTAACCAATGTTCCAAATCAAATGGCAATCGGCGCCACCTGGAACTCTGACCACAGCTACGCTATAGGAAAAATTGTTGGGCAAGAGTTATCTTCGATTGGCATCAACATGCTTCTTGGGCCTTCGCTGGATGTTCTCGAAAATCCGCTGCCTTTTAACCGCAGCGATTTAGGTATCCGAACCTTTGGCGGCGACCCTTATTGGGTCGGACTGATGGGGCAAAGTTATACGGCGGGGGTTCACGATGGCAGCAACAACCGGATGGCGGTGATTGGCAAACACTTTCCGGGTTTCGGAAGCAGCGATCGGCCGCTTAATGAAGAAGTCGGCACGGTTCGCAAATCGTTGGAGCAGTTGAAGCAGATTGAGCTGGCTCCTTTCTTTGCTATCACTGGCAACGCTACCGACCCGGCAACAACGGCCGATGGCCTTCTAACAGCCCATATTCGTTACCAGGGTTTTCAGGGCAATATCCGGGTAACAACCGCTCCGGTCAGTTTTGATCCCCAGGCATTGACTGCATTGATGCAACTACCCGAATTTTCGACATGGCGACAGAATGGCGGTGTCATCGTTTCCGATTCTTTAGGCGCCCCAGCGGTCCAACGATTTTATGAGGACACCGGCCAGGAATTTCCCCATCGGCTGGTTGCCAAAGATGCCCTTTTAGCCGGGAATGACCTTCTCTATCTTTCTAATTTTGCCATAGGCGAGGATGCAGATTACTCGGTTCAACTCACAAATATCAAAGACACCATTAACTGGTTCAAGGAAAAATACGAAACGGACCAGACTTTCAAACAACGAACCGATGAGGCAGTTCTTCGCGTGCTTCAACTTAAACTGCGCCTGTACGATGGCAACTTCAATGAGGACAATGTCCTGACCAACCCGGATGCCATTATCACCGACTCGCCCGAAGCTGAAGGCGCGGTTTTCAATCTGGCGCAAGATGCCATCACGCTGATTTCCCCCTCTTCGACTGAATTGACTCAGGTTTTGCCACCTAATACCAGTGACCGAATCGTCGTCTTTACCGATGTACGGGAGAGTCGGCAGTGTAGCACTTGCCCCTTAGAGGCTCTACTAGATCGGGAATCTCTGCAAAACCGGATGCTGGCTCTGTATGGGCCGCAAGCCAGCGATCAGGTTCGTCCAGAGCAACTTCGAAGCTATTCGTTTGAGGAATTGGAGCTTTATCTCCAAAATGCTCCTATTCCAGCTCCAACGCCCACGGCCGAGCCAGGCGTGGCAACAGCGACCCCTGAATCGGAGGTATCGGCCGGTGAACCAGCTCCGACACCTGTCCCGACGCCTACTATTTCTCCAGCTTTCTTTGTTCAGGAATCGCTGGTGGACGCTGATTTGATCATCTTTGCCATGCTCAATCCCGATGAAAGTGTAGCCGGTTCTCAAGCGCTCAATGAGTTTCTTGCCCGACGGCCGGAAATTGCCCGCGACGCCAGGATTATCGTTTTTGCTTACAATGCTCCTTACTATCTCGATACGACTGAGATAAGCCGTCTGACAGCCTATTTCGGCGTCTACAGCCAGATAGATCGTTTTGTGGATGCCTCTGTCCGGGCATTGTTTCAAGAAGCTACCCTTCAAGGCCGTCCCCCAGTCAATGTTCCGGGTATTAGTTACGATCTATTTGAAGTGACTAAGCCGGATCCATCACAGGTTATTGAGCTTTATATCGTCGATCAGGGTGAACCCCAATCCCCCCCCAGCCAGGCTCCGTTGGAAGTGGTTCCGGGAGCGACACTCCGCCTGCAAACCGGCGTTATCCGAGATCACAATGGCAATACTGTCCCCGATGGAACCCTGGTCCAATTTGTTCAGCAGGACCGTATTCAAGGATTCGTCAACGTCATTGACGAACGGCCAACTGTCGATGGTATCGCTAATCTGGATTACCTTTTGGAAGCTCGCACTGGGAATTTTCGTATCACGGCCGTTTCCGGAGAGGCTATTTCTTCCCAGGAAATCAATATCGTCATTGGGGAAAGTGCCATTGTGAGCGTCAATACGCCTATTCCAACGGCCACAATTTTGGCGACAATAACGTCAACTCCGTCGCCAACGGAAACACCAGCTCCAACCTTCACATTAACACCAACTGCCACGCCAAGACCCTCTCCAACGGCCGTTCCTGATAATGAAGCAGAAGAGCCACCCGTTGAGCCAATACCCCGCGAGCTACAGATGATACTGGGTATCACCGCCGGGTTATTGGTAACAGGAGGAACGGGTTATTTTATCGGCCGTAATGGTAGCCGACGCCTGGACAAAACAGTGCGCTGGGTATTATGGGCTTTTGCCGGGGGGCTTCTGGCTTATAATTACTTTGCGCTCGATCTGCCAGGGGCAGGTCTGATTACTGAATGGAACGGCTGGGCCGGATTTGTTATCACAGTCATAGGTGGGGCCATTGGCCTGGCAGCTTACCAGTGGGTCAAGCGTAGTTACCGCTAACCACCAGTTCAACCCCGAATGCCATCCTCTCGATTCAACTCTATATCTTCCCATGAACGGGGGTCTTCTAGTGGCTCCAGGTGAGTGACGATGGAGATCGGCCGTAATTCCCGGTTTATATCGTACTCAATCTCTTCGAGAAGTGTGTGGCCCTGCTGGAC
>JBAPRX010000267.1:0-2302 GCA_049281335.1 Promineifilaceae bacterium (SeqCode) | reverse complement strand
GCTTAATACCATGCAGACGAACTATGCTTCTTTGCTGTCCAGTACTCAGCAAGGTGCATCCAATGTCTTGAGCATTGTTCAGGAAGCAACGCTTCCACAACGACCGGTTGGCCCCAATGAACGGCTTACAATTCTGGTCATTTCGATCATTGGCTTCCTCTTAGCAACCGGTGCGGCCTTTTTGCTTGAATACTTAGACGACACTATACAATCCCCTGAAGAGATTGAACAACTTAGCAATTTGCCAACATTAGCCGGGATTGCTCAAATCAAAAACACCAAAAAAGGGTACAACCTGATAACCGTTGTTGAGCCTCGCTCTCCTATTTCCGAGGCTTTTCGAGGTTTACGAACAGGTATCCAATTTTCAAACATAGACGCTGCCTGTCGAATGCTACTGCTTACCAGCCCCAATCCCTCTGAAGGGAAGAGCCTAATGTCAGCCAATCTGGCTGTTGTCATGGCCCAGGCTGGAAACAAGACCCTGCTGATTGACGGAGACCTGAGACGGCCGGTTCAACACCGAATCTTTGAGATGGAAAAAGAGCGCGGCCTTACAAACCTCTTGTTAGCCCTGGAATCAGACCTGACAGACGAATTAAAACTGCGAAAAGTAAAGGACTTCATCCGTCCTACCCATACCGCAGGGTTGTACCTGTTGCCAAGCGGTTCTATTCCGCCCAACCCCTCCGAACTATTGGGGTCAACCAAAATGAAAAGTGTCCTGCAAATCCTTGCAACTCGCTTTGACTATATCATTCTGGACAGCCCCCCTGTTTTGCCCGTTACTGACGCCGTTGTGTTAAGCACTCAGGTCCAAAGTGTTCTCTTAGTTACAAACGCAGGTAAGACAGGGCGAAATCAGTATAAACGAGCAATCGAACGACTTGGAGAAGTGGATGCAAAGGTAATTGGTGTTGTATTGAACGGCCTCAGCCGTAAAAGTGATTCTTATTCCTACTATTATTACTACCAGGATACCTATTACCATCAAGATAACACTCACCAAGATGATATCATCCTTGGGTCAAATGGCAGCAGCAATGGGAATGGTCATGGTAAACCGAATGGTCTTTTAGACAGACTGACTTTGCGAAAGGATAAATTAAATAAAGTATCAACAGAAAACAAATAAAATGGTGCCTTAGGCAGCCCATCGTGATTAAGGCTCATCGGGAATCCCGATGAGCCTTTCTTTGCTTCTAACAACACCTTAGCTTCATCTTCATTAGGAAAATCAATCTTGCGTGTATCTATATGGGGGCCAGACAAAAGGAATCATTAAATGATCATCGTCCAGACACCATTACGGGTCAGTTTGTTTGGTGGGGGGACCGATTTTCGTTCATTTTTCATGGCCGAGGGGGGCTGTGTTCTTTCCTTTGCCATTGATAAATTCATCTTTGTCACGATCAAGCGTCGTTTTGACCAACAGTTACGTGTCGGTTGGACTCGAACTGAAATGGTTTCGTCGTTGGAGGAAATCCAACACGAACTGATTCGTGAAGCCCTCCGAAAAACAGGGATTACCGCCGGTGTGGAAATAACAACGATGGGAGACATTCCATCCCAGGGTTCCGGGCTTGGTTCATCTAGCACTGTCACCGTTGGCGCTCTACACGCCATGTATACTTACCTGGGCGAGTTGGTTTCGGCCGAACAACTTGCCAAAGAAGCCTGTGAAATCGAGATTGACCTTCTCGGAAAACCCATCGGTATTCAAGATCAATACATCGCAGCCTATGGCAGCCTGCGCTTTATGGAATTTACAACTCAGGGAGAGGTGGAAACCGAAAAGCTCATGTTAAGTACGGAACGACTGCGCCAGTTAAACCTTAACACAATGCTGTTCTATACAGGCTTTACCCGCAGCGCAAACACTATTCTGAAAGAACAAAGCGCCAATATCAGCCAACGTCTGACAGTGCTGCGAGAAATGAAACAAATCGCCTACACGGCTCGCACAGCCATTCTCTCTGGCGACCTTGATGAAATCGGCCGTCTTCTGCGCGAAAGTTGGCTTCTAAAAAAACAGCTGGCCAGCAAAATCAGCAACTCCAATCTTGACAAGGTGATGGATGCTGCACTCAATGCTGGGGCGCTGGGTGGCAAGATAACCGGGGCTGGTGGCGGCGGCTTCCTTCTCCTTTACTGTCCCTATGAACACCAGAAAGCTGTTCGCGCCGCCCTAAACGGCCTACAAGAACTCCCCTTCCAGATAGAACCTGACGGCACAAAAGTTATTTTCAATTACAAACGTTGATAAACGTAACGGAGAGATTACATGAACGCCATTCACACC
>JBAPRX010000266.1:0-4499 GCA_049281335.1 Promineifilaceae bacterium (SeqCode) | reverse complement strand
TTAATCAACACTAATGCCAGACGCGACACTTTTCACTCGCGTCTCCACCTCCCCTCTCATCTCCGGCCGAACCAACAAGAATACCGCAATAATCCCACCTGCAACGTAACACAGACTGGCCCCACTCAACAGCAAGGAAACGTTTATCAGATCGCCCATCCCGCCGCCAATCAGCGAGCCGATGAGCATCAACAGTGTCGTTGTCGTTCCGAATGCGCCAAAGATACGGCCGAGATAAGCCTCATCTGTCGCGCTCTGGAGCAAGGTCTGGATACTGACCATCCAGGCCACCACCGGCAGCCCCGCCAGCAGCAGTCCAACCAAAGCGACCCAGTAAAACGGGAAGTTGACGATGATCAGAAGCAGCACGCCGCCGCTCAACATACCAATCGTCAGCATTTTACGGGGTGAAATTCGGCCGCCAATCTGGGCCAGCAGCAGGCCGCCAATAATCCCACCCAACCCACGAGCGGTCATCATCCAGCCAAACTCCAACGCCCCCACACCAACCACATCTTGAACAAACGGCACTAACAAGGCTGAGATGATTGCGTCTCCGAACAACCCGACCCCAATAACGAGGAACACGGCCGACAACACCCGGTTATGCCGCACCAGCTTCATTCCCCCCAACCATTCTTCCCACAACTGCCGCAGTTGACCACCAGGCGCGGTATCTTCGCTTTCGGCCGTCTGTGTCGGTTCAGCGTCGGCCGTTTTCCGGGTCGGAGAGACCACCAACGAAATCAAAACGGCCGCAATCAGGTAGCTCACCGAATCGGCCACAATCACGCTTGAAAAGCCAACGACGCCCAACAATGCTCCACCGACAGCCGGGCCGATAACACGGCCGAGATTGTCGTTCATGGCGTTCAGGGAATTAGCCGAAACCAGATGCTCTTCCCCAACCAGTCTAGGCAGCAGGGCATTTTCGGCCGGGCTGAAAAACTGCCCCAGCGATGACTCGATGAACCCGGCCAGATAAACGAGCCAGACCCATTCGGCCGACTGCACAAAAACCAGAAGCAGCACAATGGCCGCTTGTGCCAGACTGGTTACAAACATCGTCCGCTTCCGGTCCCAGCGGTCCACAAAGACCCCCGCCACAGACCCAAACAATATCCCCGGAACCAGATAAGCAATCAAAAAACCGCTCGTCGCCAGCGCCGATCCGGTCAGGCTATAGATATGAAACGGCATCGCCGCAATCAATATCCAATTGCCGATCATCGATATCAGCCCGCCGGTCCAAAGCAGGGCAAAGTTTTTGTTTTTTAGCGTTTCAATCATTTGTTTGTTACCTTTTGCCGTAGTAAGCAGTGAATAATCAGATGTGGAAAGTTGGCTGTATTCCGCCCACTTTCTTCTCGCTAATCAGCATAGACAAAGTGCTAACAAACATCATCACCCAAGGGGGTGAAAATGGGGGGTGATTTCCGACATATAGATCGAACCCACCGTCCAAAACTAGCTCCAAAAGGCATTTATTGTATATTAGATATACAGTCAATCTATGTCCCGAAATATTGAATTCGGCCGTCCTACTTTTACACAAAAATTATGGAAGAATTTATTAACGCCATTCGCAATCGCCTCGAAACTTTTTTTGATCCACAAACATTAGGAACACTTGTAGCCAACACCTTGGCCGATATTATCGTCGGATTGGTTATCTTTTTTGCCTTCTACCTCTTTTGGATACTATTCCAACCAGTTCTAAAGCGAATCTTAGTCCGTACACATCTGGACGAAACAGGTGTCATCTTTGTCACAACCATTCTCAAATACACAATCTACGTCATCGGGCTGATCAACGCCTTAAGTGCAGCGGGGATAAATACCGGGTCTGTTTTAGCTTCCCTGGGTATCGCAGGGCTTACGATCGGATTTGCCGCCCGCGATGCTTTCTCTAACCTCATCTCCGGTCTGCTCATCTATCTCGACCGGCCGTTCGTCATCGGCGATCTGGTTGAAATTGAATCCTATTACGGCCGAGTTGATCAGATCACTCTCCGCTCCACCCGTATCATCACCAGTGACGGTAAGATGCTGGCTGTCCCCAATGCCGACATTATCAACAAAACCGTCGCTTCTTATACAAACTTTCCCCATCTGCGGCTCGATATCCCTGTCACCGTTGGGGTCAATGAGAATCTCGGCCGTGTTCGGGCAATTTTGCTGGAACTCGTCGCCGAAAACCCAAACTTCTTAACCGATCCAGCCCCCCGCGTCGTTGTCACTCAGCTAAACGATTACAACGTTACCATGGCACTTCAGGTCTGGCTCAAGAACGAACGTCTCCACGTTGAAACACGCTTCGACCTACGGGAAAGCGTCTTCAATGCCTTGACCAAAGCCGGAATTGACATGCCCTACGAAACAATCCAGTTACGGCCCATCGAAATACAATCGTGACTTCCAGGCATGAAAAAAGCGCGGAAGAATTGATACAATATATCAATGACGAAAAACCGGCCGTCTTTCCACTCCAGTAATTTCAACACGGCCAAAACAAAACTCATATAATCCTGGCAAACTTAGCACACTTAACCATCATCCCAATACCCGAACCAACCGGTACCGCTTTCGCCCCTTCCGCAGAACCAGGTAACGGCCGTCCAGGCAATCCCCAATCGCCACCATTTTATCCTGCTCGTTCACCCGGCGGTTATTCAAGTAAATCCCACCGCCGTCAATGGCACGTCGTGCCGCCCCCTTCGACGTTTCCAGTTCACTCATTACCAGCAAATCCACCAGCGGCAGCCCCTCACCGTCCAACTGCTCATTTGCAATCTCGGCCGTTGGCACATCGGCGAAGATTTCTGCAATCTCGTCCGAATTCAACTCGTCCATCTCCCCGCCAAACAGTACCGCCGACGCCTTCTCCGCCCGCGAAACGGCCGTCTCCCCATGAATCATCCTCGTAATCTCACGCGCCAATGTCTGCTGCGCGGCCCGTTCATGCGGCCGTTCAAACAGCGCATCCTCCAGCCCCGCAATCGTATGCTGATCCAGCCAGGTAAAGAGCCGCAGGTAATTAATCACATCAGCATCATTGGTGTTAAACCAGAACTGGTAAAAACGGTACGGTGATGTCCGGTCCGCCGCCAGCCAGGCATTCGTCCCGGCGGCCGTTTTGCCAAACTTCGTCCCATCCGCTTGGGTGATGAGCGGGAAAACCAGGGCGTGCGTCTTCTGCCCCGTTGCCCGCCGAATCAACTCCACACCGGCTGTAATATTGCCCCACTGATCGCTGCCGCCCATCTGAACCGTGCAGTTATGATGTTCCAGCAGGTGCATAAAATCATACGATTGCAGCAGCATGTAGCTAAACTCCGTGTAGGAGATACCATCCTCCCGCGCCAGTCGGGACTTGACCGAATCCTTTGCCATCATGTAATTGACGGTGAAATGCTTGCCAATATCCCGCAAAAACGGAATGAGCTTCACTTCGTTCAGCCAGTCGGCGTTGTTCATCACTCGCGCCGGATTGCTCTTCACCTCAAAATCGAGAATACCCGATAGCTGCTCCTGAATCCGTCCCAGGTTGGCCTCAATCTCTTCGGCCGTTAACAGATTTCGTTCTGTGGAACGGCCGCTTGGGTCGCCAATCATCCCCGTCCCGCCACCCGCCAGGGCAATCGGCGTATGCCCATAGCGCTGGAGCCGGGCCAGGGCCATCATCGGAACCAGATGGCCGATATGGAGGGTGTCCCCGGTCGGATCAAAGCCGTTGTAAAGCGTGATCTTCTTATTTGCCAACAACGTTGGAATCTCCTCCGTATGGTCATAAATAAACCCCCGCCACTTTAATTCCTCAAAAGCATTCATCTACCACCTCCATCTAATTATCCAATTACAAACGGTGTCCTTTACCGCCATCAACCCAATCACCAAGCCTATTTACACCAAACCATCATCCAACAACAAAAAACGCGACCATTTCGGCCGCGTTTCTAAAAATCTCTTTACGATTGGTACTTCCAGGAAGATGATTGGTTTGCTCTGGTGAGTTAAACCAATCTCACAACCCACGCGCCATCGCAGCGGCCCTGATACGCTTGATCTGCCTGATAATAGTAATAATAGAAGCTGCGATTTGTGGTTGACATACCAACACTTTAGCATAAAACATAGCATTTGAAAAGCCTTTTTGGGCGTTGGGAATTTCCTTTCAGCATAATGGAGGGCATTGTGGTAGCGTGGGCAGTCAACAAACCACCACATCGGATACATGGCATTGTTTCCTTGAAGACAATGGCAGTAATCGTTTCGGCCGTCTTTGCCCTCTCCTATCTCGTCATCGCCTACCAGCGCATCACTTACCCTTATGACCTGGACTTCATCGAAGAAGATATGTTGATGCAGGCACGGCAGGATGCCCTGGACGGGCCGGTTTTTGTACCGCCTAACGCCGACTATGTCCCCCAGGTCTATATGCCCTTCTACACCTGGTTAAGCGGGCTGATGTTCAGAGTAACGGAGGTGAGTTTCTGGCC
>JBAPRX010000265.1:0-4332 GCA_049281335.1 Promineifilaceae bacterium (SeqCode) | reverse complement strand
AGCCTTGGTAAGCCATTACCTTACCAACTAGCTGATGGGCCGCAGGCCCCTCCCAGAGCGCGGCAGTTAAACTGCGCTTTAGTCATCATCCTCTAACAACAATGACATCTAAGGTATTAGCCATCGTTTCCAATGGTTATTCCAATCTCTGGGGTAGGTCACCAACGTGTTACTCACCCGTTCGCCACTTTCACCCTCAGACGAATCCAAGGGATCACGTACGACTTGCATGCATTAAGCACACCGCTAACGTTCATCCTGAGCCAGGATCAAACTCTCCATAAAGAAAGTTTGTTTTTTATCCAAGTATTTTGGACTACTTTTGTTATTGGGCACAAGCTTTCTGCTTGTTTCTGTCACTTTTCAATTGTTAAAGTGCCTGGGAAGTTACCAGAATTACCATTCTATCACGAAATGGTAATCTGTCAAGAACCAAATTCTTTTTATTTAATTTTGAAGAAATGTTGGAGTTCTTTGTAATAACCCTATGAACTACCTGCTGACAATCTGGTGGCCAGCAGCAAGAGAGAATTATAACTATAACTTTTTAGATGTCAAGGAATTTCCCGACGAATTTTGTAAATTTGGTAAATTGGCTTTTTCAGGAATAAATTGGCTCTTTAATTGCTTTTGGGAATGTTATCAGGTTGATTGCTTTGCCTCGCCGAATGTGGCACTATCATAAGTGGTTGTTTGGGTCGGGTGAGATTGATTCGATTTCTGGCGATTGAACCAATCTACAAGACGCAGAAGGCGTGTATGACAGAAAAACAACAGCTACGATTACTTGGCTCCTTCCAGGTCGGGGAACCGCCCGGCATTACTTTACGACGCAAAAACCGGGCCATCCTGGCCTATCTGGCCCTGTCATCTCGGCCCCTCGGCCGTTTTCAACTCGCCGCCCTTTTCTGCCAATCGGCCGCCGACCCCGCCCACACTCTACGCCTGAGTCTCAGCCGCCTCCGGGGAAAACTGGGCAAAAACGCCCTCCTATTTGAAGGGGAAACGGTCCAGTTCAACCGGGATTGCTTCCAGACGGACGTTTACCCTTTTCAGGAGCAGCTCGATCGGCCGTCTCTCCAACCCATTCCAACAGAAACCCTCCAACAGGCCATTTCCCTCTATCGCGGCAACTTCCTGGACGGCCTCCACCTGCCCGACGCCCCCGAATTTGAAATGTGGCTGGTCGGCCGTCGCAGTTACTACCAACACTTATATGAAAAGGGTGCGCTGGCCCTCTTGAAACGGTTGACGGCCGAATCTCCCACCCCACCCGCTTCCGCTCTGTCCCTGGCCCAACATCTCGTCCGCCACAACCCCCTATTAGAAGAGGCCCACTACTATCTAATACGCCTATACGCTCAAGCAGGCCGCCGTTCGGCCGCTTTAGAACAATTCGACCAATGCCGCGCCATCCTGAAAGCCGAACTTGCCGTCGAACCTACCCCCGACCTCCTCGACCTCTACCGCGATATTCAGGCTGGTCGGGTGGTTCAAAGACGCCCCTCAATCCCACCCCAACCGGCCCTATCCTCGGCTTCGGCCGTTGATTTTGTCGGCCGGGAAGCAGAATGGCAGCAGCTAGACAAAGCCTGGGCAGAGGTTCAAGGGGGCAGCCGTCGGGCAGTGCTCATTACGGCCGAAGCCGGTGGCGGCAAAACCCGGCTGATGCAAGAATGGGCCAAACAATTGTCCCCCGGCACCTTCCTGTACAGTCCCTGTTACGAAACCACCCAAACCCTGCCCTACCACCCCTTTCTTCCTATATTAGAGCAGTTGTACAAACGCCTCGATTCGGCCACGCTCGAAAAGCTGGCGCCGACCATGCTGGATACCTTGGCTCGCCTGATTCCCGACCTTGCCCAACGCGATGCCCCACCCGGCCATCAGGATCAATTATTATCGGCCGTCTCCAACCTGCTCGGCCTCCTAAACCAACGCCTGACTATATTCCTCGACGATCTGCAATGGGCCGATGCCGCCACGTTAAGATTACTGCACTTTCTCGTCATCCAACGAGTCACTCCCCACTTCTTTGTGGTCGCTTTTCGCAGCGAAGAAGCCAACGACAACCCCGCTCTGTTAAAACTGCTGCGCGACTGGGCCAGACATACCGAGACGCTTTCACCCACCCCGCCAACCGCCACGAATAAAAACCGTTCCCAAGCTGCCTCTTTTTCTCCTTTACACAAGGAAAATTCAGGCGAAATACAGACCCTCCATCTGGCTCCCTTATCGGCCGATTCCGTCGCCCAACTCATGCAGCGGTTATGGCCCCAACTACCCGAAGGCTACCGCGAACCCCACCTCCGCGACCGGCTCCTCCAGGCTACCGGCGGCAACCCCCTCTTCGTCAATGAAATTATTCGGGAGCTGGCCGGAAGCAGCCAACTGCCGGAAACACTGCCCGTCCCGCCCAGCCTGCGTGAACTGATCCAGCGCCGCCTTCGGGAACTGCCCGCCAGCAGCCGTCAGGTCCTGGAATCTCTGGCGGTTCTGGAGCAGCCGGCCGAATTTGACCTGATCCGGCAGATAAGCGGCCGAAGTGAAGACGAAGCCCTGACCGCCCTGGAAATGGGGATACAGCGGCGGCTGTTGATCTCGACCCAAGCCTCCCCTTCCTTAGTGGATTTCAGTCACGACTTGATGGGCCAGGCTGTGCGCGAACTGTTGAATCCCATCCGCAGACAGCTTTTACACCGGCGGACGGCTAAAACATTGGCAGGCACAGACGTTCAAGCCGCGACCCTCGCTTTCCATTGGAAAGAGGCCGGAGATGCCGAGAAGGAAGCGGCTGCCGCCATGACTGCCGGGCAGGAAGCGGCTGCCCTTTATGCCAATGAGGAAGCGATTTATTTTTATGAGCGTGTGCTGGCCCTTCGGCCGTCAACCGCAGCCTGGCGGCATCTGGGAGAAGTCCGGCGGCGAATCGGCCGTTGGGACGAAGCGGAAGCGGCCTTTCAAGAGGCACTGTCGCTGGCCCAATCCCCCCACGATGAAGCAGAGGCAAATCTGGCACTGGGCAAACTGGCACTGGCACGGAGCAATTATGAGGCAGGAAAACGTTACCTGGAAACGGCCGAACGCTTCTTTCAACAGCATAACCAAGAGGAAGAATTGGCCGACTGTTATAACAGCCTGGCAATCGCCGCATACTACCAGTCCGATTACCAGACCGCACTAGATTATTACCAGATGGCCTTTGATATTGATAAGACCCTCTCCGACACAGAAGGCATGATCAAACGGCTGGGCAATATGGGTCTGGTTTACCTTCAATGGGGCCAATTGGATCAAGCCCAAAATCTCCTGGAACAATCGCTCAAAATTGCCCGTGACATCAAACACCAGGAGTTCATTGCCAATCGGCTGAGTAATTTAGGCGTTGTCGTTTCTAAAAGAGGCAATCAAGCGGGGGCTTTGGCCTTATATAAACAGGCAGTCGATATAGATGAATCGCTCGGCAATACCCAATCCGTTGCCCGTTCGCTGGGCAATATGGGCGTTGATTACTACTCCAACGGCGACTATACCCTCGCGTTAGCTCATTGGGACAAGGCAATGGCAATGGAGCGAGAAATGGGGAATACCAGGGCAGAGGCTCGATTGCTGGGGAATATCAGCGAAGCCAGGCAAGATTTTGGTGACTTTGAACAGGCAGAACGGTATCTGGCGCTGGCCTTGAAAATGGACTTAACCGCCCAACATTGGAAAGAAGTGACCCGCAGCACCGGCAATCTGGCCCAGCTCTATTTGCGGCAGGGACGATTCGCTGAGGCGGCGCAGTGGGTTGAGCCAGCCCTGGCCCTGGCCCGACGGCTAAGTGCCAACTCGCTGCTGGCGGATAATCTTTATACCGCCGCACAAATCGCTTACCAGCAAGAGGCGTGGCAAACGGCCGAAACCCATCTCCAGGAATGTCTGTCACTGGTAAAAGATCGAAGCGACCGGCCCATTTATTTATCCGCCACAATCTTGCTGCACCAGACCCATGTCCGCCAACAAAAAATAACGGCCGCAGCCGCCACAGAGCAGTTCCAATCCCTGCTTAACGACTATACCGATCCCGCCGATCTCGCCGCCCTCCACGATGCCATCTGGCAGTTGGACCCCACCAACCAGACAGTCCGCCAAAAAGCGGCCGACTATTACCAGACCGCCCACGATAGGTTCCCCCACATCCTCTACCGCCAGCGCCACGCCGCCCTGACCGGCGTCACCCTGCCCTCGCCCAACATCACCCTCGAAACGGCCGACCTCCCCGATCCCCTCAACCTCAACCACCTCCACACCCAACTCACAGCCTCAATAACAAAATAACTTGCTCAACAG
>JBAPRX010000264.1:0-2938 GCA_049281335.1 Promineifilaceae bacterium (SeqCode) | reverse complement strand
TTTCACAACCAAAGATACCCGCACCTTCAGTGACGGCAGCCCCTTCCAACTTCTGGTAGATGACTTAACCACTGATGAGATTGCGAAAGTGGAGTTTCAACTAAGCCCCACCGATGCCAATCACTTATGGTATACGATGAATGTATTGGACTGGCCGAAGGGCGACCAGGAAGGACAGATTCAGGATACAGATGGCGAGACGTTCTACAGTTTGGATTCCACTATTACCCAATCACCTAATGATGACGGTGATATACGTCTTATCCCGATGCTTGAGATTGAAATTACCGGAACGCCGGACAATCTCCCTTCGGCCGATGTGCTGAAAGATTTCGGTATCTCCGTTCATCAAACGTCAAGCGATACTCAGACCGCTTATGTTCCCTTACAGCTTGTCTCGGACAAGATAGGGGAAAAGAATGTGGCGTTTTACGGCCGTATGTTCTACGAAGCAGACAGCAGTTGGGGCAACGCCCAACAGGTACGGTTGGTATGGTTGGTGCAAGCCCTGGTCGACAAATGTAAGACCTTCAAGAACAACGTCTGTACTGAATACAGTAAAAAGAACGATGTCCAGATTATTCAGGTCTACGACGACGACTTTTTCCTGACTGGGTTAAGCGTGACCGAGGAACAAGGAGCAAAAATAGCCACCATCTATGAAGACCCGACGGTTGCTACTGATGAACCATTTTACTTTGATACCCTCTATAAAATGTTCTATGGCCTGGACAACAGCTATCTGGCCGGTTCCGACTGTGACACAACCAACAGCGCTGGCGACTGTATCGGCGACGGTACTCTGGATGTCACAATCGACGAAATAACCGCCTGGTTCAACCATACAACCAACAGCAATGTTGATGTAAACAAGCGTTGGGACATGGAAAATGTGTTAAGTGTCTCAACCCAAAGCTATAAATCTATAGACCTGGGAATGATCACGACAACCATCACGACCACCAACCAGGTGCTGACTGATAATTTCAATTCTTACTGGACTCCCACCAATCTTATCACGCCCACCCTCATGTATGCCTGGCAAGAAACGTACCGGGCAATCAACATGGATGAGACCATAACCGAAACCAATACGCTGACCTGGACCGGCAACAACCTGAAAGTAGATATGGCCCCCAATGCCGTTTCCTCCGAGACACTGGCGGGCGTTAAGTGGACACCATACGCTTATAACGGCAGCAAATGGGCGCTTGCTGATATTGAAGCTTTTTGGGAGCAAATGAAGAAACAGCTGGCTGGTACCTTTGCCGACAACGAATACCCAGAAACCGATCAAGCCTGGGCGCAACTCCTCTATTTGAGTGTGTACGGGGCATCGATAAACATCGTCCAGATAAACGATACCCTGGTGACAAAAGAATATCAGCTAGCTAGTGCGCCGTTGACGGCCAAGCTGTCCAAGGGTGGTGGAGCAGGCATCAAAAAAGTAGTAGGCTACTATTTCAAGGATACAGACCCAGATCTGAAAGGCGGAGGGGGAGGATTAAAGGAATTATTAGGGTTTGGGTCTGAAGTTCAAGAGGCAGACGGTCCTTTTGCAGGCCTAAATCTTTCTTTAAAGTTAATGCGATATATTAGTGGTGAAGAGGGGTTGTACGGCGAAGCGACGGGTGTCGTCATCACGGCCGCTGCAATCGCTGCCAGCATTGCTTTGGCTGAACAGTATATCCACCATGACACGAATTCAAAATGGAAGACGACAGCGGCCGTTTCGGTTGGCACTATTATATTCTATTATTCAGTTATCAAGCCGATGAAAACGTCCATCGAACTGTCTATGGCATTGGTTGAAATTGATGAAAGCACCAGCTTTGGCGAAGCGCTGTTTGCAGCCATGACAAGCAGCAGCAAATTAGTCGGTGCGTCCCGTCTTGCCGGTGTCATCGGTCTTATCATTGCGATTGGTGTGGCCGTCTTTGTTTTCGCCTACTTTATGGCCAGCGGCCAGGTCAATCCGGGGACTATCGCGTTTAACGAACTTATTGCTCAAACGATAGCGGTCATCATTCTGGCGGTGATACTCTTTGCCCTTTCCACTACCGTGATTGGCTCAATAATAGTCGGGTTGATAACCCTCGTTGATGTCGTCGCCATGCTGTTAGGGGTCGGCTGGACGATCAGCGGCGAAGCGACGAAATTTCTGGCCAGCATTATCTACCAATTTGACTTGACGGTGGATGTGGATGTGGATTCCGGCAAATTAGATATGGCGCTGGCAGATGAAGCCGCCGGTTTCACAGACGGCAATAGCGTGATCTACAGCCTGCCCATCACGACAACGCTCAAGCAAACCAGTCCGCGCAGCCAGGATGCCCTCAAATCCAACAGTCTCATCTACGAGTTTAGCCAGGTAGATGATAGCTACCAATTCAATACATCGTTATACAACCGCTCTGATGAATGGCAGATTACCCAATACGATACCTACTATGACCCCAACGTCGGGCCTCTCCCATTATACGAGGCCACAATCGTGGACACCGTTACGGGTGATGTAATGCTCTCGGCCGGTGTGAACCGAAAAACTAACCTGTACCTCGATTCGGCCTATGCCTTGAACGGCTTGAGCTGCTGGGTTGGGTTCTGTAGTTCCAAAACGGTTGCCGGTTCCAAGTCGAATGATATTGGCTCGGCCATCACCCTCGATGTACTGCCCGCTACGTTAGACGAGTTCGTCAATGTCAGTTATTGGAGCAACGGCGCCCTTCTCTTTTTGGACGCAGACGGTGATGGCCTGCTGCCGACGATTGCTGGCGGATTAGACCCGGATGATTCTACCTGGGATGCTGATGGCGATAACCTTTCTGATGCCTATGAGTTAACGCTGCAATCTCGTTCGCAGGCCGAAGGGGGTGTATTTCTGGACCCGCTCAATCCTGACACAGATGGGGATGGGATTCGTGACGATGAAGAGCTG
>JBAPRX010000263.1:0-13283 GCA_049281335.1 Promineifilaceae bacterium (SeqCode) | reverse complement strand
ATACTGTCTTCATTCACATTTTGAGCGAAGACGGCCGACTGATTGCTCAACATGATACCGCCCCGGCCTTCGGCACACGGCCGACCAGCAGTTGGGTCGTCGGGGAGCAGATATTAGACAAACACCGCCTGACCATTCCCATTGATCCTGTCTCTAACGGCACAATCGTGGTTGGCCTGTACAATTCGGCCACTCTGGAACGGCAGCCATTTGACGATGGAGAGCTGGATTTGTGGTTGGCCGATGTTGTGGGAACGGCCGCTCCCGCCCAATAGATAATCCTCCCTTTTCAATCCTTCCTACGGCAATCATCTTATAAAATTCTAATGCTATTTGAGGCTTTTCGGCTTTACAAATAGACCTCCATCTATACAATAAGGACGTATTTTACTGTTTGTATTGTTATAGAGGTCTATATATGTCAGAATGGAATAACAAAATTATTGAAGAGTTTCGAGCTAATGAGGGCAAAGTCAACAGCCATTTTGCCAATACCACCCTTCTTCTGCTACACACAACGGGCGCAAAAAGCGGTAAAGAACGTATAAATCCCCTTGCCACTATTGAAGATAACGGCCGATTCATTGTCATTGCT
Organism: Promineifilaceae bacterium (SeqCode); assembly: GCA_049281335.1. Classification (GTDB taxonomy): domain Bacteria; phylum Chloroflexota; class Anaerolineae; order Promineifilales; family Promineifilaceae; genus JAKEFB01. The sequence continues at coordinate 12,688 of JBAPRX010000263.1, read as the reverse complement.
TCCAAAGGCGGCGCCCCAACCAACCCCGACTGGTATTACAATCTTGTCGCCAACCCGGAAGTCGAGGTTGAGTATGGCACTGAAACCTTCAAAGCGGAGGCCACCGTAGCGGAAGAGCCAGAGCGTTCACAACTGTACCGGAAAATGGCGGTCGTTAATTCTGGCTTTGCAGAGTATGAAAAGAAGACGGAGCGGGTCATCCCCGTTATCGTCCTCTCTCGATTGTCGTAGTTTCCCCAAGACCCTCGCTCTTTAGGACAACCTCTACGACCACAACCCCATCACCTGCCGCAAAATACCGAATTCGCCGGTATGGTAAGCATTGTGGCTGGCGACGACGTTGATTTCTCGCAAAACTGAGTCATGACGCTCGCCACTGTTTGACAGCGGCGCAAAAAGATCAACGGCCGGATCGTTGATGATCTCCACCAGTCTGCGCCGGTCGGCATAGAACTGGTCAATTGTCTGCTGCCAACCGGCAAGGTCGGTTTCGGCCGATCTGTCGGGCCACATATCATCGGGGAAGTTGAGCCATTTGTAATCATCTGACTCAATGTAATCCAGAATATCCTTCTGGCAAATACGCAAATGCTCCAAAATGTGCCAGAAGGTGTATTCGCAGTTAGTCGGCCGTGTATTGATATGGGCCTCCGGAAAATCGGCCACCGCATCCTCAAAGTCCATATGCGCCTGCCGAACGGTTAGCATGGCCACCAATTGGGTTCTTAACTCTTTATCGCTGTTCATTCTGGTTTCCCTTCTTACTGTGAATAAATTCTCAGTCTGTTATAAAAAACGTGTTCAAACACGTTCAAAACGCCTTCTCCAACCTGTTTTGAACAGGTTCTGTGTCTCAGCCATCGGTTTCAACCAGTGGTAAGAATGATTTCAAATTCTAAAATTACTGAACCTTATTGTAAAAAGCTCGTCCATTTTGTAACATTCTAATTATGACACAGTTTTCTCTGAACTTACCACCACAATTGAAACAAGCAGCCGAATATTGGGCAATACGTCAGGATGTATCGCTCAACGAGTTTATCACTTCGGCCGTTGCCGAAAAAGTTGGTTCACTAGAACGGCCACACGACGATCCCGCCTTCCCGCAAATTACATATCGTCGAGGAGCCAGTGGTATACCAATTCCTGTCTTACAAGGCACTGGCATTCGTGTACAAACAATTGCTATCGCCAACACTTCTTGGAATATGAATCCCGAAGTTATCGCCGAAGAGTATGGCCTACCTCCGGAACAAATCAAGGAAGCGCTGGCATTTTTTGAAGCTCACCGTTCTGAAATCGAAACCCATATCGCTTTTGAAGAACATCTAGCGAAAGAGATGGATATATGTGGCTATTTTAGGAGCGAAAAATGAGTGGTTCGTTTGACTGGGCTAAAAGAAAGATCTTTGGCGGCAGTAATGCAGATCCACATTCCTGGGAGGAATTATTGGCTTTCCCCTTTATTTGGGGCCTCTTCGAGCGCAAACTCTGTGATAAGGATGCTAATCTTTCAACGGTCAGGAATCTGCGTGGAAGTGTTGAACCTTTTCTTCGAAGTCTTGAACTTGAAAATGAGTGGCTATACTTTAGAAACAGATATACAACTGAAGGTATCGTAAACGAGACGTTCAATAGACTTTGGGAAAGAGAAGGTGGAAAATGTTTTGTTAAATGTGTTCTTGAAGGCTCCAGTCCATCAAACAATGAAAAAGCTGAGGCTTTATTAATTATTGTATGGCGATTCAGGAACCAATTCTATCATGGTGTGAAAGAATTCTATTACCCTAAAGAGCAGAATGAGAACTACGAAAAGGTGAATAAAATTTTACGCTTGCTTATAGATCACTCATAATATTATTCTCAATTTCATATCATAGTTCTGACTTATTGCTTATTTGTCTAACCTTCACCTTTGGTTCTTAGTGTTTAAGCCATTGTGGAAAGCCTTCGCCTCTTACAGCTTATGCCCATCTCCTTGTACTCGCCGATTGTAAATTCTATTCTACGTTAGGCGTTTTCTGTTTGCCGGTCGTGTCCTCTAGCATGATCGAGAATTGGCCGATGGTGATTTTGTCGTCCCCTTTCCAGGGGACGGGCACGTGGGCGGGGAGGCGTTGGTTGAGCAGGTGAGTTCCGTTGGTGCTGCGCAAGTCTACGATTTCGACGCCATCTGCCCCAACCTGAATGCGGCAGTGGCGTTTGGAGACATGGGGGTGGTTAATGACCATCTCACAGTCGGAAAGTCGGCCGATTACAATCGGCCGATCGGCAACCAGTGGAACCCGGCTGGGCGTGGCGTCTTCACAAACCAGATGAAAGTAAATATGAACCTTCGTGGTCGGTGCGTGGGCAAGCGCTTCGGCCGGAGGCGATGGCACGCCCTCTAACTCCTCCCTGGATTGCAACAGCAGCTTAAAGGGGCCAAGCGAAACCTCATCCCCCGGATGCCACTCGTGATAGACATTGGCCGAAAGCTTTCCCCCATTCATGATGGTTCCGTTGGTGCTGCCCAGGTCACGAATCAGCACTCGGCCGTCTCTCAATACCATTTCGCAGTGCTGCTTGGAAACATATCGTTCCGGCCGGTCCAGCACAATATCGGCCGTAGCCAGACGGCCGACTCGCATCGGCGTCTCGCTTAACGGATAAACCTTCTCTTCCCACTCGTCCTGGTAAGCTACCCGGACATAGTAACTGGCCTCTTCGACACCGGCCACAGCGGGTGTTGAACCTGTCTCATCTTTTTCTTTGGCCTTTTCCAGCTCAAGCAAGGCGCTTGGCAGCCTGGTCTCCTCGGTAATTCGCTTTTGGAGAGTTGAGGTGACATTTTGGCCTCTGGCGTCCCGACCGAGAATCGTGATCATCTCCTGCAAAGAGTCAACCACTTCTTTCGCCGATCCGACCCGCTTGTCACAATCTGGCATTAACATGTGCCGGATCAGGAGGTCTAACTTACTCGGAACGGCCGAATTGAGGGCGCGTGGCGCAACCAGCTTGCCACTAGAATGGAATTTGGCGGCATCGAACAATCCTCGGATCGGGTAAGGACGCTGGCCGGTCACTGCTTCATAGAGCATTACACCGAGAGCGTAGATGTCCGTTCGGCCGTCCACCGCTTCCCCCCGGCACTGTTCCGGCGACATATAAGCTGGTGTTCCGACGCTGATTCCCTCTTGTGTTTCCAGAATGCTGTTTTCGGCCAGTTTTACCAGGCCAAAATCGGTCACAACTGCCCGGTAAGGCAAACTGGGGCGGATGCTGTGAGTGAGCAGGATATTATCCGGCTTCAAATCGCGGTGCAGCACCCCTTCCGCATGGGAGTAGACCAGTACATCGGCAATCTGCCAGAAAATCTGAACCACATCCCACAATGGCAGCCCATCCCGATGTTCGGTGATCAGGTCGCGCAGGCTCGGCCCGTCAATGTAGTCCATCATCAGGTAGTAGCTTTCTTCAAAACGGCCGAAGTTCAGCACGTCCACAATGTTGGGGTGTTCGAGCCGGGCGGCCGTTCGGGCTTCTTGCAAGAATCGCTCGTAGAAGCCGGGTTGGTTTGCCAGTTCCGGCCGCATCACTTTAACGGCCGCATATCGCTGCAAGTCTGGATGGTAGGCACGGTAAACCAGCCCCATTCCCCCTCGGCCGATCACATCTTGTATTTCAAAGTTGTGAATAACCCGGGTGCTCATACTGTCAGAACTCTGGTCAACCATACTTAATCAGTATACACCGAACCAATCACATGAGAAAGTAAACTATACTTCAATTAACGACACGGAGCGTGATTTTCCCCCGCCGTCGTTCAACCAGCACCCGATCCCCATTTTTAATGCCCGCAATCACATCTTTATCGAATCCATAGGCGTAGGGAATCCCCTCCAATGAACAGGCTGGGGCGCTTTGTTGGTCAATTTCGGTGTTGATTACCGCCAGGGGAGCCATCCCGCGATAGAACAGTTCCAGCAGCACATAGGGGGCTACCGTCGAGCCGGAACCTTTGGGAAAAATGGCGATTTTCCCGGCCATGCTTTGCCCATCGGCCGGATGACCCGGCTCTTCAATCACGCCCGTCTCCCGATTCACAAAGCCCAGGAGCGTAATCGGCGTATCGGTGACAAATGCCTCTCCCTCAACGGTGAAATCGCTCTGGGATGGCAACCCCTTCCCCGATGCCTGGAAGCCTTTTTCGGTTGGTTCGGCCGATCTTTTTCCCGCAACGGCCGCTTTTTTGGCGCCCTGTCCAGACGGCTGTTTAGTGGCGGCAGCTTTTTCGGCCGATGCTGTTCCTTCGACCTCAGATGGCTGCTGTTCGCCGGTTGCAACAGCAATGCAGTCGGCCAACTGCATCACTGAGGTCGGAATGCCGTTCAAACCGGATTTGATATAATGCTCCGCTTTCATGGAGTTGGTCAAAATATGCTTTACCCACCGCTGGTCATATGGCACAACTTCGGGGCAGGTATCGGCCAGCAGCAGCGCCCCACTCGCTTCAATCACTGCCGCCAATCCTGTCTTTTGGGCGATGACCTTATTGGCCGAAGAGGTGAAAATCCACAACGGCGGCAGCCCCCATTCGTTGCCCGGTTCGGCCGCAGTCCGCTTGCCTTGCAGCAAAGCCGCTACCGCCCGAATTTCGCCTACCGACGCCTGGGGACAGCCAATGGTAATCAGTGAAACGGCCGAACGGGGCTGCAACTGCTCATACCGCCGGGCCAGATCGGCCGTTGTAAAATGGAGCGTATCCTGAAAATCATTCTCCTGCGGTATTTCGCCCAACCCCTCAATATAGACCATTGGCGAGCCGTAGTTGGCGGCGGCGGCGGTTAATGCCTTCCGCTGTTCGTGATTCAACTCGGCCGACAGCCCCCGAATCAGGGGAATGGGGCCGTAGAGCGTCCGCCACGAGGGTTGTCGCTGCTTGCCAATCCAATCGCCCAGAATGGAGAAATCTGTTGGGTCGTTCAGGTCACATTCAACGATCACGTCCAGATTCGGCCGTCTATTTTTTTCTTCTAATAAGCCATACTTCGGCGTATAGCCCGTCAGGGCGCAGGCCAGAGCTGACAGCCCCGACTCCCGGTTCGTCATCATGTCGCAGTAGGAGTTGCCGAAACAGATGGCGTTCGACTCCGCCCAGGCGGCCGTTCCCTCTACGATCACCCCTTCCCACTCATAAGGAATGCAGGATTGAGTCGGCCGAACGCCCAAGGCGGTATAAAGGGCCACAATCTCCTGGTTGTGTTCCAGAAAATTTGGGGCCGTAATCCGCATCGCTTCAAACTGGTTGGGGTCACATCCGGCCGAATTTAAGGTTGTCGAAACGGCCACCTGGGCCTGGGGGTCTTCGGCCAGTCGGGCCAGGAAACGGCGCAGCCCCAAGCCGCCGGTCAGCGGCGAGACGCCGGACAGGTGGGCGCTCTTAATCGGAACCAGTTCCGTTACGCCCGCTGCCGCCGCCATATCCAACAGCAGCCGCATCGCCATCTGCCGGGCGCGTCCCTGTTCGCCATTCAGCATCGCCCTCTGCTCACTATTCAATTCTGGCTGCTTCATGTCCCTTCCTTCACTTATTCAAAAAATAATTAATTTGTGAATTTGTGAACTGTGAATGATTAATGAGACACATTAGAAATTCACAAGCGGTGTCCGGGTCAGCTCACTGACCCTTCCGCCATTCACCAGTTCAACAATTAATTATTTCATTGCTAAATTAACGAACCCACACCTTTCTCTACACCAACCCCCTCATACTTGGCCCTTCCTCCCCCAACCGGCCTTCGCTCTCCCACCAGGCCCGGATTCGACCACCAACCGGACGGCCGACCATCTTCTCGACATCGGCTACGACGTCCCATAACGCCGGAAAATCCACGCCCGTTCCCAGCCCCATCTTGAAGGCCAGGAAAACGAGGTCTTCCGTCGCCAGATTTCCAGCCGCGCCAGGGGCAAAGGGGCAGCCGCCCAATCCGCCGATGCTGGCGTCGTGTATCCGCACTCCGGCTTGAATGGCTGCGGCCGTATTTACCAACCCCATCGCCTGGGTATCATGCAAATGAACGGCCAGCCGCTCCATATCCAGCCGCCTGCCCAACTCCTCCATCAACGAGCCAACATCCAGGGGGTTAGCGTGACCGATGGTATCTGCCAAAGCCAGTTCATCTACCCCCGATTCCCAAAGCTTTTCAGCGTAGGCCACCACCTTCTCCGGTCGAATGTGGCCTTCAAAGGGACAGACCCAGGCTGTGCTGATATAGGCCCGCGTCCAGACGCCATCCCGCCGCGCCCACTCAGCCAGCTTGCGGCACATCTCCAACGCCTGGGTGGTAGACATATGGGTATTGGCCTGACTGAACGATTCGCTAACGGCTGCACCAATGGCAATGGCTGTGCAGCCCGCCGCCAACGCCCGTTCATAGCCGCGTTCATTGAAAACCAGCCCCACAAATTGCAAATGTTCGTCAGGATATTGAACCAGCGAATCGCGCATGACCTCATCGGCATCGGCCATTTGGGGAACAGCCTTCGGGTTGACAAAGCTGGTCAGTTCGATGGAATGCAAACCAGCTTTCACCAGGCCGCCGATGATCTGCTCCTTCTGGCTGGTTGAGATAAGTTCCGCTTCGTTTTGCAATCCATCACGCGGGCCAACTTCGTAAACCTTGATGTAATTAACCATTGTTTCCTTTTGAGTCGTCAGTAGTCAGTCGTCAGTGGTCTATACAACAACACTTCACTTTCACCACCTACTGTTCACCGTTCACCGCTTGCCGTTCACTGCTTTCCCGCAGAGGTTGAAGTGATTCAGGGTGTGCAATTTCCACCTGTATCCCGGTGTCTTCCTGAATCCTATGGGCAAACTCTTCAATGGCGTCATCGCCAAAGACATTGGCAGTTGTCCCACGCGGCGCACCTAAAAATAGAATTTCGGCCGCACTTTCCCGCAGAAAATCCTCAATGGTAAGGCGGACGTCTCCTTCACGAATGACAATTTCGGCCGTTACGCCAGAATGTCCGGCTCGGTTGCGGGCAATTCGCAGCAAGCTGTTGCCCAGCCAGTTCAATTCTCCCCGAACGGCCGACAGCAGACTGTCGTCAAACGCATCCAATGTCTTGAAATCAACAATGTAAATAAAGGTAAGCGGCCTGTCATTCTCGCGGGCATAACGGGTTGCCCATTCTTGAGCAGCCCGGCTGCCTTCGCCGCCTCTTGTGGCACATACCACTCTACCCATTCTACTCCTCCGAATCCTCTGACTCCATATTACCCATCCCCCAGGTTGAGCGAATCAATTCTAAAGCCGCCGCCCGCTTATCCGTCTCCCGGATCAATTCATGATAAACCTGTTCAGAAATCAGACCCCGCCGGTTCAAGTCGGCAACGGCCGACCGTTCCGCCCGCAACACATCTTCTCGTGCCTGAAGGACAATTTCTTGTTCCAGTTCAGGATAAATTCGCATCAGGTCTTGTAAGGCCTGATTGTGTTGATGAACCTCGTTCTCATAGACCTCTGCCATTGCCTTCCAGACGTTACCCGGCAATATTCCCTCTGTGTGCAGCTTGTCCAGCTCATCCTTTCCAGCTTGTGCGGCATGGAGAAGCGCCTGTCCGCGCTGCTGCCTCACCATCTGCTCTGGCTTTTTAGACAGTCCCAGCGATTGGATCAGCGGCGCAATGCTGATACCCTGGAAAATAAGGGTGAAAAGCACCACGCCAAAAGTCATCAGCCGCAACTCATGGGCCACATCCACGCCAAAGGTTGCCCCGGTTAGCGTCAGGGCCAGCGCCAGGCTGATTGCACCCCGCAGCCCGCCCCAGTACATGACGTGTCGGAAGGGCATGGGAAGCCGGTTTTTGGCCTTCGTTTTGCTGTGCAGCCAGGTAAAGCTGTAAATGATGACCGCACGACTGACCAACACAGCCAATACGGCTACCACAATGGGAATGAGATTCGGCCCATCTCCAAGAATATCCGTATCCAGGCCGATCAAAAGAAATACGAGCGAATTGACCACGAAAGCTGCAAATTCCCAGAAATTATCCAGCGTCACCTTCGTCGTCGGTGATGTATTCTTCGTTCCTATATTTCCAACAAATAGCCCGGCTGCAACCACCGCCAAAATGCCGCTGACATGAATTTCTTCCGCAATCACAAAGGAGCCAAAAGCCAGGGCAACCGTCGTCGCCGTCTCAATAAGATGGTCGTCCACATTTTTTAGAATCACATACGAGACAACCAGCCCCAATCCAACACCAACCGCCAGCCCACCAAAGGAAACCTTGAAAAATTCGCCGACGGCGTGGGCAAGGTTAAAAGTAACCCCACCCTGCCCGGCTGCCGCCGCGCCGGCAGCCACCGCTATGTTAAAAATAACAATCGCCACCCCATCATTGAACAGGCTCTCCCCTTCAACCAAAACTGAAAGTCGCTTGGTCACGCCCAGGCTGCGGAAGAAAGCCAGGACAGCGACCGGGTCTGTGGCGGAGATGAGGGCGCCAAAGGCCAACGCCGCCGCAAACGGTATCTCAACCCCCGGAATCAGGGTACGGCCGATCACCATCACAAAGCTGCCCACAATAAATGTTCCGGCCAGCGTTCCCCCGATTGCCAGAAACAGTACCAGGGCAAAATCTTGACGCAGCTTTTCCCATTTTAGATTGAGCGTCGCCTCAAAAATCAAGGGTGGAACCAGCAAAGCCAGAATTAACTCACTGCTTAAATTGATGTCCAGGGGGTTAGGCACAAGAGAAAGGACCAGCCCAACCAGTACCAGGGCAACGGTGTAAGGCAGCCGTATCCGGCGGCTGGCAATCGCCACCAATGCTGCAATAGACAGCAAAATAACGAAAATCAATTCCTGCTCAATAAATCCTGGGCTTTCAAGGTTCATTTCTTGGCCGGTTCCATGATACAGGCTATTGCGATTTGCCAGATTTTCTGTCTTTTTGAAAACATCATTTACTTACCCTGTGGGTTCGCTGTCGAGCAGGCAGGACATATTAAGTGACCATCCGCAAATAAAGGCGCATTAATGCGCTGCGGAATTGCGCGGGCGGTTTAGGAGTAAGCGGCCTCCTGATTAGATATTTTGTTGCTGGCCGCTTACTAAGGAGCAGAACGGCCGAGGTAGGATTCAATATCCACCGCGCCGTACTGTCCTTTGGTGAACTTGCCCTTATCCGCCCCCCAGGGAATGGTACAGTCGAAACCTACTTTTGTTGTTCGGCTTTTCTGGCCGGGAATATGGGTTCCTGATGGGTCGAGGGAACTACCCGGTTGGTCGGGGAAGATCATCAGGTCTTTGTCGGCCTGAAAGCGGGTGGCAAAAGCCCATTCTACCGCAGCCGGGTTATAGATGTCCACATCACTGTCCACAACCCAGACGTGCTTGAGGGAGGAATGGCCCCGAAAAGCGGCTTCGATTGCTTTTCGGCCGTCTTCCGGTCCCTGCTTCTCAATTTGAACCACCGCATGAAGCCAGGACGCCCCACCGGGAGTGATGACCGCTCCTGTGCAGCGAGCTACCTTGTTCACCTCGGCAAAGATCGTTGGTTCGCGGGGCATTCCCATCAACAGCTTGTGTTCCAGCCCACCGGGCAGCAAAGCATGGTAAATGGGCTGCCGCCGGTGGGTGATCAGATCAATCTCAATCACCGGCTGTTCCCGCACAATGTCCATCGTCTCGGTTAAATCCATGAACGGCCCCTCGGAGTGAGTCTGGTGCAAGATGCGCCCTTCCAACACGATTTCGGCATCGGCCGGAACCTCCAGATTGTTGCTCAAACATTTGACCAACGGCGTCGGAGCCAGGGCGTTAGCCACAGATAACTCATCAACTCCTGGCGGTGGCGACATGGAGGCCGCCAGATGAGTCGCCAATGAAACGCCAATGCAGATCGCTATTGGCAAATCCCCTTCTACTTTCTGGAAAGCGTTATAAGTGCCGCGATTCTCAATGATCCGGGCTGTAAAGTGCCTGTCGTCGAGCCGAAGCAGGCGGTGGTAGCACATATTTCGGCCGAGTTCCACATCATTGGTAATGACCACATTGCTGGCAACGTAATGACCGGCATCCTGGGGCAGATGGAGCAAGATCGGCAGGTCGTTCAGGTCGAAGGTTTCCAATACCACTTCCTGACAGGAGCCGCTCTCGACCACCGGTGGTAACTGCGGCCGTTCGATGGCCTGGGCCAGATGTTGGGTCAAGTCCTCAACCGGCACGCCTAAACTCATGCTGAAATATTTGCGGTCCGAACAGGGGCCGGAACAAACCCGCCAACCGGGATGTTCAACAATATTCTCAAAGAGAACGGGCCGTCCTTCCAGTGCATGAGCCACATTCGCCAGTTCATAAAAGACACTGACCGGCTTCTCAATCCTGATCAGGTCGCCGCTTTCGGCCGTTTGTTCAATAAATTCTCGTAGACTCATTCGTTTTCCAAATATCTTTGAATAATTGCCACAATTATGATCATTAATTAACCCGAACCCAGCCTGTCCCTTCTTTCTGGTACTGCATAATACCAGGGACTTCTTCCAACACTGTCTGGATTGGCACAAGACGGCCGACTGTCACATACATCTCATTGCCGACCGGGGTACTGGTCTTGCGCTCGTCAAACCGCTCCATATGATGGCAAAACCAGGGCCGCACCTTCTCCATCGGCAGGCAGTACAGCAGGCCGGCCTCCACAAAGTAATAGAACAGCCACCTGGCGGTGGTATACATGAAACAGCCGGGGGTCCCTTTGGATTCGTTGCTGATGGTTTCAAAGAAAAAGTTACCGGTTTGGTGATAGGTGTCGCCCTTTATCTCAATGGGAATGATTCGCATTCGGCCGCTTCGCTCCACCACCGTCCACAACAGGTCTATATCATATTCCTGATAAATGGGGTTCTCTTCAACGTTGTGAACGACGACGGTCTGGGGCCAGGTCTCTTCTAAAAATTGAGTCACATCAACGGCGGCCGTTTTGGCGACGGTGGTTGTGTAACTCATGCGATGCTGCTTTAATTGGTGTGTCATGATACCTGGAAGTATAGCAACCAATCCCATAAAAATCAGGAAAACCTAATGACTAACCCATTTAGCAGCGAGGAAATGGCCGCTTATTGGACAGCCATGATCCGGGATGAAATCAATCCCTTTCGGAAATATGTCACCGACCCGGCTCTCTTTGATCGTCTGGACAACTGGCCCGGCCCGATCTCGATTCTGGAGTTGGGCTGCGGCGAAGGCTATATTGTGCGCCGGTTAGCCAGCCAGGGCCACGATGTCACGGGCTTTGATCTCTCCCACCCCATGCTGAAAGCGGCCGAAGCAGCCGAGCTGCACGGCTCCTATTTTGTCAATGGGGACGCTTTACAACTGCCTTTTGGCGATGGCGCTTTTGATGCGGCCGTTTCCAATTTTCTCATCGTCGAACTGCCTGATCCGGCCGCCGCCATTGCCGAGGCGGCGCGGGTATTGAAGCCAGGCGGCCGTTTCCTGTTCGAAATCGTCCACCCTTTCTGCTTCACCGACAACGCCGGACAGACCAGCGGCCAGCACGTGACCGACTATTTCACCAGCCAGTTTTTTGCAGAGAAGTTTGTCGTAGACGGCCGAGTTTCCCCTCTCCAATCCATCCGCTACCACCACCCACTTAGCCTCTATACCCAGGCGCTAGCCCAACATGGCTTTCACATCACCGCCCTGGAAGAACCCCAACCTGTCCCGTCAACGCCCGCCGACCACCCCATCCGGGAAATTCTCAAAGAACCCTGGTTTATGATCATTGAAGCGATCAAAATTTAAGGGCCGAGATGCTCAAGGTGTTCAAGCATATAATAGTAGATTGACGTTACGTTACTGTTAGGATAATTTCCTGTTGTTAGGATTCTCTATAATAGATTCCAGGATTATGCTATAGAATGGCTCAATATGATGTACAATTTACAGATGTAGCTCTCAAGAATCTGAAACGGTACCCTAAAAAGGATCAACGCCTCATTTTGGCCCGGATTGAGCAGTTAGCGGCCGCTCCCCAGGCAATGTCGAGCGTTAAACAGTTGGTTAATTTTGATGTTTCGTATCGTTTAAGAGTGGGAAAGTATAGAGTCCTCTTTGAAAGGGATGATATTATCCGTATCATTGATGTGATTGACATTTTGCCTCGTGGGCGGGCTTATCGGAGAAATTAGAATGTTAGACCAGGTACAAGTAATTAAGGAAGATGAACAGGCAAAGTTTGCCGTTATTCCTTTTGAAGAATATCTTTTTCTTAGAGAGCTATTGACTGATGAGGAAAAACTGGCCGATTACCTGGACTATTTACATATCCAAAAAGTAAAAAGTTCGACACAACAACATTTTAGTTTGGCCGATGTGAAGAAAGAACTTGCCCTGTAACGACTATAAAGTTTTTAGTATGGTTTTTTGACCATATGGCAAGTCATGTATGTACATAAAGAACACCCACTGCTCCTACTGCGGCCGTCCTTTTTCCCCTGATCAGCCCTGGCCTAGAACCTGCTCCCACTGCCACAACACCACCTTTGTGAATCCCATTCCGGTAGCCGTTCTCTTGCAGCCGGTTGGCGAGAAACTGCTGGTTGTGCGGCGGGGAATTGAGCCGGGGAATGGTAAGCTGGCCTTGCCGGGTGGGTTTATGGAGTTGGGGGAATCGTGGCAAACGGCCGCTTCC
>JBAPRX010000262.1:0-14535 GCA_049281335.1 Promineifilaceae bacterium (SeqCode) | reverse complement strand
GGATTATCAGAGGTAATTCGAGCGGTGAAAGGATTGTTATTGGTTATAGTCTCAAACAAAGTTTGTTGATCTAGCAAGTTACTAAGATCGTCCCAAACTTCTGAAAACGGCAAGCTAGTTGGCTCGGTGCGCAGCCAATCTCTCATTTCATCAGGGTTCTTGTGTTCTGGGAGCGTTGGATCATATCGGTCAGCATAAATAAATACTTCGATAGGCAAGTTTCGAAGATATTGTTCCATTAACGGACGAACCTGTGAAGCAAAATCCAATTGACCATTTCCGCAACCAAGTGGAGGGAAAGCAATACTATGAATGCCCATCTTATCGTAAGTATCAACGAACTTTTTTAAACCTGCTTCAATATACCCAATATGAGAGGGTTGACGCCAATGCTTCTTAGTTGGAAAGTTCAATATCCATTTATTCGGACTTTTGTACAACCAAAGCATCCCAATTGAAAACTTACCTGCCTCGCATAATTTCTGATACTTTTCAAACATTTCTGGATATAGACGTTTGAAATCAAGGGCAATACCTTTCCCCATGACACCGACTGTATTAACAGTATTGACTAAGACTTGTGCAGGTGATTGAAACAGGTCCCCACTTACATACAATATCATTTGTAATTACCCTTAACAAACGAGTCGTAATTCTTAAAAGTGGGCCATGAGGGATTCGAACCCACGACCAATTGATTAAAAGTCAACTGCTCTGCCAGCTGAGCTAATGGCCCACGAAGGGTAAATTATAGCCTGTTCCAGTTGGTGAGTAAAGGAAAATGATTAGGGACTTATTAGGCAGTTGCCTGGGCTATGGGGCTTGACTATAATTTGAAAACAATTCTTTACACGATACAGGAGTACGGCTTATTGTGAGTGTCAAACAACCTGCTCATAATAACCTCACCCCTCCAGGAGACCCAAAATGGATTTTGACGAGTCGCTATCGCCGACTTCGTTACCCTCTTCGTCGGCAGTTCCCGTCGAGTCTAAAGAGGATCAGGCCGGACCCACCAGAAATTTATTTGCCCGCGAATTAATAGAAACAGCCCTTTTAACGTTATTCATCTTTTGGATTGTGAATTCAGCAACCGGCCGTTTTCGGATTGAAGGCTATAGTATGCTGCCGACCCTGGAAGAGGGTGAGTACATTATCATTAATAAGTTGAGCTATTATCTTGAGGAACCTGAACGGGGGGACATCATCGTTTTGCAATTTCCCAATGACCGCAGCCGGGATTTTATCAAGCGAATCATTGGCCTGCCGGGAGACCATATTGAAGTCCGCGACGGCGTTGTGCATGTCAATGGGGTCGCTCTTGAAGAACCGTATATCAATGCTGAACCCACTTATTCTGGCACCTGGGATGTACCGGCTGATGAATTCTTTGTTCTGGGAGACAACAGAAATAATTCGAGTGACTCCCACAGTTGGTCCTACCTGCCCCGGAGCGATATTATCGGCAAAGCTTGGCTTATCTACTGGGAACCGGACAAGTGGGGTCTGGTTGCTCATTATCCCCACGAACTCAACTAATGATGGATCGGCGGCAGGAAGAGATTGAAGCACTCGTCCGTCAGGTAGTCAGTCGTACCCTGGGCAGGGGCGTTCCGAGCCGCACACTCATTGATGAATCGGCCGTTCGCCAGATGCCGCCGGGAAGTACGCAGGTTATCCCAGCGGATGCCCTGGTGACGCCGCTGGCCCGGCAGGTGGCGCTGGAAAGAAAAATCGTCCTGACACCGGAAACGGCCGCCGATAAAGCAGCCGCCAGCCAGCAGACGGCCGTGTCGGGCAATCCATCTCAAAAAGCCGTTGCCATTGGCGCCGATCACGGCGGCTACACCCTAAAGGAAACGTTGAAACCACTCATAACGGAGGCCGGTTATCGGGTCATTGATGTCGGGACGAACAGCCCTGATTCGGTTGATTATCCCGATTTTGCCTACGCCGTTGCCCGGCTTGTGGCTGACGATCATGCCTGGCGGGGGATCATGATCGACGGCGCGGGGATTGGCAGTTGTATGGCCGCGAACAAAGTTCCTGGTATACGCGCCGCAATGTGTTATGATCAGGCAACAGCGGTAAACAGTCGAGAACACAACAATGCCAACGTTTTAACATTGGGAGCGGGATTAATCGGCCCGGCGCTGGCCGGTCAAATTGTAAAAACCTGGCTCGCAACCGAGTTCGGCGGCGGTCGGCACGCCCGGCGCGTGAATAAGATTGACGACATCGGCAAGCGATACATGAAATGAACCAATACGATCAAGCGACTATCGAACGTATTATTGAAGAAGTGACGCGGGAGGTCTTGCTGCGGCTGAACCAGTCTGCCGGACAGCAGACCGGCAAAACAGGCTGCAACTGTACCGATGGCTCCTGCACGCAAAACTGCGCCGAGAAGGTTAATCAGGTGGTCCAGGCAGGGGCAGCCAGAGTGACTTCGACCCTGGGAGTACGGCCGCAAAGCGCCGATGTCGCCCGCCTGATAGACCACACCTTGCTCAAACCGGACGCCAGCCAGGACCAGATTGCCCAACTGTGCTATGAAGCCCGCACCTACCATTTTGCTTCTGTCTGCGTCAATCCAGCCCATGTGAAACTATGCGCCCAGCTTCTAAAAGGGTCTGATGTGGCGGTCTGCACCGTCGTTGGATTCCCGCTCGGCGCGACGCCGCCAACTGTCAAAGCCTACGAGACCCAGCAGGCGATTCGGGATGGGGCCACTGAAATTGATATGGTGATTAATATCGGCGCTTTGAAATCTCAGGATTATCGCGCCGTTTATGAAGATATTGCGGCCGTTGTCCGGGCGGCCCATGCCGGTAATGCCATCGTAAAGGTGATTATTGAAGCGGCGCTCCTGACCGATGAAGAGAAAGTTATTGCCAGCCAGTTATCAAAATCGGCCGAAGCTGATTTTGTCAAAACTTCGACCGGCTTTGGCCCTGGCGGCGCGACCGCTGCCGATGTGGCCTTGATGCGGCGAGTTGTTGGCCCTTCTATGGGTGTGAAAGCGGCCGGTGGCGTTCGCAATTATGCTGATGCCCAGGCTATGATTTCGGCCGGGGCTACTCGCATTGGGGCCAGCGCCGGGGTGAAGATTTTGCAGGAGTTGGGTCAGTAAATTGTCAAGAGGTACATTTCGTTCTATTGAAAAGAAATAATTAATTGTTGAATTGGTGAATGGCGCTTACAGCGCTGTGAATTGTTAATTTTTCTTTGCGTCTTTGCCTCTTTGCGTTAATTAATTTTTTGAGGAGGATTCGTGTCCGTAGATTTGCGCAGCTATGTCTTTTTAGACAGCCTGCAACCCCAACATTCCGCCTTTTTGGGTACTGTCGCCAGAGGTTTTTTGCCCCTTCCGGGGGACGCCTCGCTCTGGATTGAAATCTCACCCGGAATTGAGATTAACCGGATTACGGACATTGCCCTGAAAGCAACCAGTGTCAGACCTGGGATGCAGATCGTTGAACGGTTGTATGGCTTATTGGAAGTCCATTCTGAAAGCCAGGCCGAAGTCCGGGCTGCCGGCGCTGCTATTTTGGAAGCGTTGGAAGTTCATGAAGAAGAACGATTAAAACCCCGTGTCATTTCCAGCCAGATTATCCGCAATATTGATGCCCATCAGGTTCAGCTTATTAACCGTATGCGGCACGGCCACATGATTTTGGCGGGACAAACGCTGTACGTGATGGAGGTCCAGCCTGCCGCTTATGCTGCCCTGGCCGCGAATGAAGCGGAAAAACGGGCCGAGTTGAACATTCTGGAGGTCCACGCCTTTGGGAGTTTCGGCCGTGTTTATTTGGGCGGCGATGAGCGAGATATTATGGCCGGTTATCAAGCGGCCGTTGACGCGATTGAGAGCGTCACCGGCCGGGAGATGGCAACGGGGAAGTCGGAGTAGAGAAAGATTTGAAATGATTGGCTAGAACGCAATGAGTGATTGGTGATTGGTGATTGGTAACAGTTGAGATCATTACGTTTTACGCATTACGTTTTATTCCATGAAGCAGACAGTAATGATTAACATTCTTTCCACAAGGAGAAAACTATGACAGAAGCATTGGGGATGATCGAGTGTCGCAGCTTTGCGGCCGTTGTTGAGGCATCGGACGCAATGGTCAAAGCGGCCCGCGTTGAACTGGTCAGCTATGAAAAGACGGGCGGCGGTTATGTAACGGCCGTTGTTCGGGGCGATGTTGCGGCTGTGAAAGCGGCCGTCGAAGCCGGTGTTCGCGGGGCAGAGAAGGTGGGCGAGGTTGTATCGGTCCATGTCATCCCACGTCCGCACAATAATGTTGACCAGATTTTGCCACTCGGCCGTCAGGATAGTGCTGAGGAATAGTGTGCAGTGAACGGTGAACGGTGGGCAGTAATTGGGTAAGTGGGTAATTGGGTAATTACTGATTGGTCGCTTAGGAGCTGATTACTGATTTACCGGCTGTTGTAATTGGTGATTGGTGAATAAAAATTGCTGCGCTGTTTGCGGATTGCCGGGTTTGTGGCACTGATCTGATCTAAAGGAAAACTGAAAATGTTTTTGGGCAAGGTTGTTGGAACCCTTGTTGCCTCTCGAAAAGAAACGACGCTGGAAGGTTTGAAGTTTCTGGTCGTGAAGCGGTTAACGGTTGACAATATAGAAACAGACGGCTATGTGGTCGCGGCTGATGCTGTCGGGGCCGGTGTGGGTGAGGTCGTTATGGTTGCCACCGGTAGTTCCGCCCGACAGACCCGACTGACAGACCGCCGTCCGGCCGATGCCGTTGTCATGGCAATCGTGGACACCTGGGAAGTTGACGGCGAAGAGAAGTACCGAAAGGATAACGTAGAATAAGATGATGGCACGCAAAGACGCCAGGACGCTAAGAAAATACTCCTTTGCGGCTTTGCGTGAAATATTCATATGACCCCGGCAACACAAATTAAGCGAAATGAATTAAAAGCCTTTATTGAGCGGGTGCTGGAACCGGCATCGGCCGTTCAGGGCGTCGTCGGTATTGGCAGCATCGCCACCGGCAATATTCGGCCGGATTCTGACATTGACATTGTTGTCTTCTTTGACCCTTTGGACTGGTACATCATCCCGGCCGAATTTCTGTGGCGGCCGTCTGATGGTACTTTCCACGAAATTTTTACCGATGATGAGGCTGTCCTGAAAGAAGGCATCCAGCTCGACTGTCTGCGGCTTGACCTGCGCCGCTGGGCCGACACGGCCTTTGTCTGGCCTGAACCGCGCCGGGCTGAATTTAGCACCGGTTGGATCGCTTTTGATCGTGACGGCCGTGTTACTGAACTGATCGCCAAACACACCGCCTATTCGGAGACGCTTCGCCAGTCCCGCCTGGACAATGCCATTGTCTGGCTTGACCAACATCTGGCCGATGACAAACTTCAAAGACGGTGGGACTCGCTCGGCCCCGCCATTGCCCATGACCGTCTCCAGGCTGCCTACCACAATCTGGTTGAAGCGCTCTTCGCTTATAATCGGGCCTGGCTGCCCTGGCGCAACCGCCAGATAGACATTTTGCTGACGCTGCCCTGGCTGCCGGAAAATTTCAAGGAACGCGGTCTACAGGCCGTCAACGCGACGAGCCTGGATTTCAAAGGGTATATGAACCGGGCCGAGGTGCTGAAAGGTCTATTTAATGATTTCCTGGATCGATTGGTCGCCGATGGCCTTTATTCGGCCGCCCCCATAGACCAGGCTTTTATTCGCAGCCATGACGAACCGGGTTATGCCTGGAATATGGATGACTGGAACGCTGAAAAGCTCCGCCGCTATCTGGAGGAGAGCGTTGAAAATGAATATAATAATGAGGGGTTACACGACTGATGGATGATTCTCAAATTCAGGCGATTGTTGACCGGGTGATGCGGGAAGTCGGCCGTCCTGCGCCGCCGCCAACGCCCACTTCAAAACCTCCCGATCCACCCGCCAATAGTTCCGGCTACGAGCGTCCTCCTGCGGCTGCAAACGGCCGTGATGGGGTCTTTGCTACCCTGGATGAGGCTGTTGCTGCCGCCACGACAGCTTTCCGACAGTTAAATGCGCTGCCCCTTGCCATCCGTAAAGATATGGTGACGCATATGCGCCAGGCAGGACGCGAATATGCCGGTGTGCTGGCTGAAACGGCCGTGAGCGAGACGGGGATGGGTCGGGTGGAAGACAAAACCTTGAAAAATATCCTCAATTCCGACAAAGCGGAAGGGCCGGAAGCGTTGGAAACGAAGGCCTGGAGTGGGGACGGTGGGCTGACTATCACGGAATATGCGCCATATGGCATTATTGGCTCCCTGACTCCCAGCACCAACCCGACCAGCACTGTCATCTGTAACGCTATTGCTATGATCTCGGCCGGGAATGCGGTTGTTTTTAACGCTCACCCCAGTGCCAAAGGCGCGTCCAATC
This sequence comes from Promineifilaceae bacterium (SeqCode), assembly GCA_049281335.1. Lineage (GTDB taxonomy): Bacteria > Chloroflexota > Anaerolineae > Promineifilales > Promineifilaceae > JAKEFB01. Next base: position 8,117 of record JBAPRX010000262.1, on the reverse strand, counting down.
AAACCGTACAGGTTCTAAATGAGGCTATCCAAAAAGCAGGCGGGCCGGCCAACCTTTTGTGCTGTGTTGCTGATCCTACTATCGAATCGGCAACGGCTTTGATGCACCACACCGGCGTTCGACTGCTGGTGGTGACGGGGGGTATTGCGGTCGTTCGGGCTGCCATGAAGAGCGGCAAGCGGGCGGTCTGTGCCGGGCCTGGCAATCCTCCGGTGGTGGTGGATGAGACGGCCGATATTGAACAGGCCGGTCGGGATGTTGTGGTTGGCGGCTCTTTTGATAATAATATTGTTTGTACCACTGAAAAAGAAACGTTTGCGGTGGATGCTATTTGCGACCCATTAATCGAGACGATGACCCGCTATGGGGCGGTTAAAATTTCAAAGTGGCAGCTTGATCGCCTGTGGAAAGCGGTTACTGTTAAAAGTCGCGGCCCTGGCAAACCGGCTGATATGAATAAGGAATTTATTGGTAAAAATGCGGCCGTTTTGCTGAAAGAGATTGGCATTTCGGCCGGGCCGGAAGTGCGCCAGATCGTCGTTGAAGTGGATCGGGATCATCCTGTTGTCTGGTCGGAGCAGATGATGCCTATTATGCCCGTTGTCCGGGTTGCTAATGCCGACGAGGGGATTGATCTGGCCGTTGCGGCCGAACATGGATTCCGCCATACGGCCGTGATGCACTCTAAAAACCTGGACAATCTCAGCCGCATGGCCCGTGAGATGGATTGCAGTATTTTTGTTAAGAATGGCCCTAACCTGGCCGGTTTGGGGTATGGCGGCGAAGGGTTCTGCTCCTTCACCATTGCCAGCCCAACCGGAGAAGGTCTGACCGGCCCACGTAGTTTCAGCCGGATCCGTCGCTGCACACTGGTTGATTCTTTCCGTATCGTTTAATATTGTTTGAGGGTATCCGATGAAATATGGTCGCTTAGTCAACATGGATTTATTTACAGATGCATACCGGGTCACCGGTCGGGTTTCCGTACGCGGCGGTGGACTACAAAGCGAGTTGGGTGATCCCAATACTGATTACCTTGATCTCCATGATGCTTATATCTCTCGAATTCACCAACCCGGAGAAATTGTTGCCAGCTATACGATTGGCTCTTTCAAAAAGGAAAACATCAACTTTATTATTCTTCAGGACAGGCGCGATGGCGTGCCAACCGGCACTTCTCATGGCTCGTCCGTTTTCACACGCGGCCGTCCTGTTCCAGCATTTGTAACGGTTCCATCGTTTGAAATTCAAGGGGAAGTCATGTACGATGGAAAACCGACGCCGGGCGCTGTATTGGTTCAATCTATCGGCCGTTTTCAAGCCATCTTCGCAGCCACAGCCTTAGCCTCCCTTTTTCCCGAAATTTCCTACAGCGGTGATCTGGTGATGGTCCATAAAGACAGAATCGGAATCTTTTGTCTCGGCAATGATGCCTAAAGGAGAAAAACGTGGCCAACATTTTTGTAATAGATGATGATGACCAACTCCTACGCATGGTTGGCCTCATGCTGGAGCGCGGAGGCCATGTCCCGACCCTGATTAACAGTCCTCAAAAGGGGTTGGAGCAAATCAGGGAAGAAATGCCCGATTTGCTCGTGCTGGATATTATGATGCCGAATACGAGCGGCCACGAACTTTGCCGCGAGATTCGGGCAGACCGCCAGATTGCCCATTTGCCCATCCTGGTATTAACTGCCAGGGCGCAGGCTATTGACCGTGTCACTGCTCTCAAAAGCGGTGCGAACGACTACCTGACCAAACCTGTGAATGCTCAGGAACTGCTCGACCGGGTTGACGATTTGTTGATCCACCAGAAATCTAACGGGGCAGAAAATGCGGGCTTAATCCTCAGCTTTATGGGTGTGCGCGGGGGAATTGGTCAAACAACGCTGGCCGTTAATCTGGCCGGAGCGCTGCGGCGCATCACCCAGGAGGAGATTTGCCTGGTTGAGTTAACGCCTTCTGGTGGACAGATTGCCATGCACCTGCGAACGCAGGCCAAAGATAGTTGGGCTGAGGTGCCGCCGCCCGATGAGTTGGATTGGGATTTATTGCAAGAACGGTTAACCACCCATTCAAGCGGGCTGCACTTTTTAACTTCTCCCCCAACTCTTGCCGCACCCACCGAACCGTCCGGGGAAATGACGAACAAAATCTTGCAAATTCTGGGTGAGAAAATGGCGGCTGTTGTTGTGGACCTGCCGGGCGTTTTTAATCCGGCTTTTCAGGCAGCCCTAACCAGTTCCGATATGGTCTTCCACGTGCTGACGCCGGAGGTTATCTCTGTGCAGCTTGCTCTCCAGACCAATCGGGCTTTGGCCGCTTCGGGTATCTCTATGAAGCCGCCTATCCATATTATGAACCAGGTCTGGCCTGAAGCGCAGCTACCGGCAAGTGCGGTTGAACGGGGATTGAGCACCCGGTTGGCCTTCCAGGTCAGTTATGACGTTAACCAGCCGCGTGCGCTGGCGCAGGGCGTCCCGTTGACGCTAACTTCTGCTCAATCTTCTTTGCCGGTTTCTATCAAGCGAATGGCGGAGGCACTTTGGCAGCGAACACGCCAGGAGCAATGATCTATCCTGCTTTAGCTCTTCTTGAATTTAGCAGCATTGCAGCCGGTATTCAGGCCGGGGATGCAATGGTGAAAAAGGCCCCGATTGAGACGATTCGGAGCGGAACGGTTCAACCGGGCTATTATCTGGTGATGGTGACTGGAGATGTGGCTTCTGTGGATGAGGCTGTTAATGCCGGTCGGGAGTGGGGGCAGGATGCGCTCAGAGATTTGATTTTCCTGCCGAATATCCACCCTGGCGTTGTTGAGGGTATTGGCGGCGGTCGCAGTCGAATGGATGCGGGGGCAGATGCCCTGGGCGTGGTGGAAACGGAAACGGTTGCGGCCGTTATTGGTGCGGCCGATGCGGGGTTGAAGGGGGCTGAGGTGACGTTGTGGCAGCTTCGGCTGGCCGATGGGCTGGGCGGCAAGGGGCTGGCTCTTTTTAGCGGTCTGGTGGCGGATGTGGAAGCGGCGGTTGAGATTGCGGCGAGTCACAGCGGCAGCCATCTGGTGCGCCAGGTTGTTATTCCGCAACTGCACCCGGAAATGGAAGAAAATATTGCGTTGAACGGCCGATTTGGAACACATTTTAGTTGGCCGCCGGCGTAGAAGATATTGGTAATTGGTAACTAAAAGCTGTCCAATTACCAATTACCAGTTACCAAGTACGAATTATTATGCAACTTGCTCGCGTTATTGGCACGGTTGTTGCCACTCAAAAATATGAAGGACTGGATGGGGTGAAGTTTCTGGTTGTCCAGCCGTTGACGAAGCAGCAGGAACCGGTTGGTGAACCGGTTGTTGCGGCTGATGGGACGGCGCAGGCTGGCCCTGGGGAGTTGGTTTTTATTGTGGGCAGCCGTGAAGCGGCCCAGGCGATGCCGATCAAGTTTGTTCCGGTTGACCATGCGATTGTGGGGATCGTTGATGATGTGCATTTGCCGGAAGGGGGTGGGTAATGTATATCGGCCGAGTTGTGGGAACGGTGGTGGCGACGATTAAGGATGAGGCGTTTTTCGGCCGAAAACTGCTGCTGGTTGACCGCGAAGATTTGTCGGGGGCGTGGGACGGCCATTATGACATCTGTGTTGATGTTGTTCAGGCGGGGGTCGGCGACCGGGTTTTGGTGATAGATGAAGGGAATGGCGCCCGACAGATTCTTAAACGCGACCCTGCACCCGTCCGGGCGGTGATTGTTGGGGTTGTGGACGACGTAGAATTCCAAGCGTAGCCACGAATTAACACCAATTAGCACGAATTTTGGGTTGGTTTTTATTGACGGTGGTTGCACATACTTATCATTTTCTCGTTTACTACTTGGTCACTTGCTTATTTGCTCTCTTGCTTCTTGCAATCTCACCCGGCCAATGATAGAATTCCTATTCACTGTCAGCTTGCCTCCATCGTCTAGGGGACTAGGACGTAGGCCTTTCAAGCCTAAAACCGGAGTTCGAATCTCCGTGGAGGTACACACTCAAGGAGCGTCGCAAATGCGGCGCTCTTTTGCTTTAAAATCCTTTGAATAAAGTTCGGGACTTCGCTGGATTTAAGTCGGAATTCGGCTCCAATGGCATTTCTTGCTTTTAGGTATCTTTGCTTAACTCAAGGATGGATCGAACTAGATTCGCCGATAAATACCCCTCCCGCAAATCTTCCTCATCAATCGTATCTGCCAGACGGTGAATGATAACGGCCGCTTTTTGATATGCTTCTTGTGCCATTTCCTCATTGCCCTGCTGCAAATACAATTCACCCAGCGCACCCAAAATCATCCATTCTTCCCCCGGCAAACCAATCGTTTGTGCCAGAACCAGGGCAGCTTGCAAATGGTTAATTCCCTGAGCGGCATCCCCATCCCACTGCGACAATACCGCCTGAGACCGCAGCAGGAGCAAACGATAGCGCTTGTTGTGGCCCACAATGTCAGCCAGGTTAAAGCCAACTTAAAGGCGCAGTCTGTTGTTCCCCACAAGTTTTCGATCTGTTCACTGAAGGCAAACGTTTCTTGCAGCGTGACTAAACTTTCCTCTAGTCGCCCGGAAAACCTCTGGGCAAATCCGACCATCCGTTGACTATCGGCGGCCAGCACCAGATTGCCTGCGGCCTCATACAACTCGCGAGCTTCATTGGCGTAGACTTCCACCTGCTCCCACCTTTATTGCCATGCTTTCCCCGACGTGTCTGGTCAGATCAAATAAGGGGTGGCGCACCCAGAAATAGTTGGGCTGTCTGCCTTCAAATCCGATTGAGGGCTGATCCAACTCTGATTCGGTCACATTATCCAAATAGTCCCGTATTTTCCCGGTGACTTCTTCGTAGTAGCCATACACTGTTTCCGCACGCATCTTCGGGATAGCGGCTACCTCTTCCAGGGTGTACCCGGTGACGGCTCCCCAACCATTTGTCCCGACGCCGGTGGGATCGTATGCGGTGGCTTTGGCCCAACCGGAGGTTTGCCAGATTTCATTTTCGGCCGATTTTCCCTCGATATGTTGGGTTAAAAATACGTCAAATATGCGCGTGGCGTGCCAGATAGTGACGGCAGTGGTGGTGGGCGGCGCATTCATGGGCTTGCCCGTACAGTCTCCTCCCTAACCACAAAGCTGACAAGGTGTTGTATTCAGGATAAAATTTGATATGAACCATCCTTATGCAAACGGCGATTTTACATTTATTCCTTGGCGGCTCTGGCGTCTTTGCATTAAAAGTTTTCTCTGGAGAAATCAATGAGACTCGGTATTTCAATCGGTTATTCCGTCAGCAAAGTCGAACTACCTCTGGAACTTGTTCAGGAGGCGGACCGCCTGGGTGTATACGCGGTCTGGACGGCCGAAGCCTATGGCTCCGACGCCGTTACCCCGCTGGCCTGGATTGGGGCTTTGACCAAAAATATTAAGCTTGGCACGGCGATTATGCAAATTCCAGGCCGAACTCCGGCCAATGCCGCGATGACGGCGATGACGTTGGATCAGCTATCAGGCGGCCGTTTTCTGATGGGGCTTGGTATCTCCGGCCCGCAGGTGGTTGAAGGCTGGCACGGGGTCAGCTATGCCAAACCGCTGACCCGCAGCCGGGAATATATTGAGATTGTCCGGACGATTCTGGAGCGGAAAACACGGCTGGCCTATGACGGCCGAATCTACCAGCTTCCTTACCAGGGCGAAGACGCCACCGGCCTCGGCAAACCGCTGAAAAGCACCCTGCGCGGTGGTGGCAGCATTCCCATCTATCTGGCGGCCATCGGCCCCAAAAACGTTGAATTAGCGGCCGAACTGGCCGACGGCTGGCTGCCTATCTTCTTTGCCCCCTCGCAGTTTGACGACCTCTACCGGCCCCATGTCGAAGCGGGGCTGGCAAAGGCCGGTAAACGCATGGAGAACTTTGACATCGCTCCGACCGTTCAGGTAGCGATGAACGACAATCTGGACATCTGCTACAATATGATGCGGCCGATGTTGGCCCTGTATATTGGTGGGATGGGAGCGAAGGGTAAGAATTTCTATAACGACCTTGCGGTGAGGTTGGGCTTTGAAAAGGAAGCGGCCGAAATTCAGGAATTGTATCTGGACGGCCGTCAGGGAGAAGCGATGATGGCCGTTCCCCCGGAACTCATTGACCAGGTGGCCCTCGTCGGCCCCAAGGAACGGATCAGGGAGCGCCTTTCGCTGTGGGCCGACAGCCCTATCACAACGCTCAATCTGGCGGTGACTGACATTGACACCTTGCGGGCTATGGTAGAATTAGTCGGAGAGACAGCATAAGAGAGTGTATCAACCACAAGAAGTCTGCGAGAAAAAGGGTAGAACCATATGGATGTCGAAATTTCAGAACTGAATTTACCAGCACAGGCTGAGGTTAAAATTGAATTAAGCGTTACCGCACAGGTTAATGTGACGGCACAGACTGCCCAACGGCAAGTAACCAAACTACTCTTAGATCAGGTAGGTAATTTACTTTATGGAGAACGGCCGAACCTCGTTGCAGGTGAACGCTTACTATGGCGTGTTCCTATCTGGTTAGCCCTACCAACCACCGGCCCCTTAGGACAGGTTGGCACATTAGATGTGGATACAGAAACGGGTGAAATCCTCTTCTCTCAACAACTCTTGGATGAAATAGCAGAACATGGCAACGCCCTGGCTAAACGTTCCACATCTCAAACAAACTAAACCTAGCTGGTGCCTACCTGCTTGCGTGGCAATGGTTGCTGCCTATTGGCAAGAACCACTATATCAACCAGATATTGCTCAGTGGTTAGGGACGAGTGATATTGGTACAGCCTCAAGCCGTATACAAAAGCTCGTTCAATATGGGTTCGAGATCATTTACCAGACTGGTTCTTTAGCAAAACTACAATATTGGTTTAGCCAACAGGTTCCCTGCATTCTTTTCATCCGAACAGGCGACCTTGCCTATTGGCATATTGATACCGCCCACGCCGTTGTTCTCGCCGGTTTTGAAAACGAAAAGGTTTATTTATACGATCCAGCAATGGATATTGCGCCTATAGAAACATCTGTGGATGAATTAATGTTGGCCTGGTCCCATTCAGACTATACCTATGCTGTATTACAACCCCAATCTTAATTAATATGACTTCCCCACGAGACTTTGATTTTGTGCCGACAGTAGAAATTGATGATTCGGCGTGGCATGAGCAGCGGCAGCCGGTGGAGATTAACGGCCGTCATGCTCAGTTCGTGGCGTTGATCGAGGCGTTGGCGGCGCAGCAGCCGTTGACGAGCAAACGGTACAGCCAGACCATGCTGCAATTTACCCGCGAGGGGCTGCCTTATATGTCTAAGAGCCAGATTCTTCAGGTCTATGAAGAGCTGTGCGATGAGGGGTGGCTGGAATACGACTCTGATCTGGTCATACATCTCCAGATGAAGCCGACCCGCAGCCAGGCGGGGGTCACAGTGGTGACGGTGCTGACCAAACCGTATCCCTGTCCGGGGAAGTGTATTTTCTGCCCAACCGACTACCGGATGCCCAAAAGCTATCTGCATGATGAGCCGGGGGCGATGCGGGCTGAACGCCATGCCTTTGACCCGTATGAACAGGCTGTTAACCGCATCCAGGCTTTGGAAAATATCGGCCATCCGGCGGACAAGATTGAGCTGTTGATTTTGGGAGGAACGTGGTCGAGCTACCGGCGGGATTACCAGGAATGGTTTGTGAAGCGATGCCTGGACGCCATTAATGAGGTTGAGGCGGAGACGCTGCTGGAAGCGCAAATGATCAATGCCAACGGGGAACGGCGGAATGTGGGGCTGGTGGTGGAAACTCGGCCGGATCACATCACCCCCGACGAACTACGCTGGTTCCGCTATCTGGGCGTTACAAAGGTGCAGATTGGGCTGCAAAGTCTGGATGACCGGGTTTTGGCGCTGAATAACCGGGGGGAAGGAACGGCCGAATTCCGGGAAGCGATCCGGCTGCTGCGGCTGGCGGGGTTCAAGATTCACGCTCACTGGATGCCGAACCTGTTGGGGGCAACACCGGAGAGCGATATTGAGGATTTCGGCCGTCTGTGGTCTGATCCCGCTTTTCGGCCGGACGA
>JBAPRX010000261.1:0-3477 GCA_049281335.1 Promineifilaceae bacterium (SeqCode) | reverse complement strand
GATCTGGTCGAAAACCGGCTGGTTGGGATGAAGTCAAGGGGCGTCTACGAGACGCCGGGCGGGACAATTCTCTACGCCGCCCACCGCGAGCTGGAATCGCTCTGTCTGGATCGGGATACCCTCCATTATAAGGAGCAGATGGCGCTGCGCTATGCGGAACTGGTCTATTTCGGCAAATGGTATCACACCTTGCGGGAAGCGTTGCAGGCTTTCATTACTCAGACCCAGGAAACGGTCAGCGGTTGGGTGCGGCTGAAGCTGTATAAGGGCAACGTTATCGTTTCCGGCCGTCACAGCGTCCATTCACTTTACCGGGAAGATTTTGCCACCTTCGGCCAGGATGATGTCTACCATCAAGGGGACGCAGTTGGCTTTATCAATCTCTTTGGCTTGCAGATGAAGGTTAAGGCGATGATGGAAGTCAGCGACGGCGGCAAGACGCGATATGCGGCACCGGATTATGCGAAGTTTAAGAGAGACTAAGAACAGTCACAGTGGAAAAGGAATAATTAATTGGTGAATTCGTGAATTGTTAATGAGGGCTTTTAGTGATGAAGGTGTTGATGGATGGGACGGTGACAGCCGCACAGGGCTTTTCGGCCGGAGCGGTGGCATGTGGTTTGAAGAAGGCAGGACAATCAGACTTGATGTTGGTCTATTCGGAACGGCCGTGTACCGCTGCCGGGGTTTTCACCAAAAACGAAATTGTCGCCGCGCCGGTAATAGTGGATCGGGAAACGCTGGCCTCGAACGGAGAAACCATTCACGGCATTGCGGCCAACGCCGGAAATGCCAATGCCTGTACCGGACAGGAGGGGATGACGACCGCCTGTGCCATGCAGGAAGCGGCGGCTGATGCCTACGGACAGCGGTCGGAGGAGTGGTTGATCCTTTCGACCGGGGTGATCGGGGTTCAACTGCCGCTGGATAAGGTTAAGGCTGGGATTCAGGAGGCAGCGGGGTCACTTTCGGCCGATGGTGGCATGAAAGCGGCCGAAGCGATTATGACGACGGATACACGGCCGAAACATATCGCGGTTGAAATTCCGATGCCGGATGGAACCATCACCATCGGCGGCATTGCCAAAGGGTCGGGTATGATTCACCCAAATATGGCAACGATGTTGGGAATTGTGACGACGGATGCGGCTGTGCCATCGGCCGTTTTGCAAAAGCTGCTGACCAGGGCGGTCAATCAAAGTTTCAACTGTATCTCGGTAGACGGCGACACCAGCACCAATGATACCGTTCTTCTTCTTGCCAACGGCGAAAGCGGGGTTGAGGTTGGCAATGGTGATGCGCTGGCCCTTTTTGAAGAGGGGCTGGATTTTGTTTGTACGGAGCTGGCAAAGATGATTGTGCGAGATGGGGAAGGGGCGACGAAGCTGGCTGAGATTCAGATTACGGGGGCATTCAGCCCCTCAGAGGCAAAAAAGGTGGCCCAAACGGTGGCAACTTCGCCGCTGGTCAAGACGGCGTTGGCGGGGAGTGACGCCAATTGGGGCCGGATCGTGGCGGCGGCTGGCCGGGCCGGGGTTCCGCTCAAAGCGGAGCAGTTGGCTTTGTGGGTCAGTACGCCGGGAGAAAAAGCGTTAAAATTACTGGACAGGGGCGGACCGACTGATTATGCTGAGGTGGACGCAGCGGCCGTTTTTGCCGGGGATGAGATTATCATCCGGCTGGATTTAGGCGACGGCGAGGGCGAGGCCACGATGTGGACGTGCGATTTGACCCATGAGTATGTGACGATTAATGCGGATTATCGGACGTGAGGCGTGGCCGGTCTACGACCGGAGCAAGTGGCAAAAGGCAAATTGCAAAGGGCGAATTGCAACTTGCTTTTTAGTGGTTGAGAGATTGATGAGGATGGTATTGACGAATGGGTAAGTTGTGGGGTGGACGGTTTGAGGCGGGTCTGGATAGGCTGGCGGAACGGTATAATGCCAGTCTGGGTTTTGATGTGCGGCTGTATGAGGAGGATATAAAGGGCAGTATTGCCTGGGCGCGGGCGATTGGCGCGGCGGGGGTGCTGAGTTCGGATGAGGTTGCTACTTTGGTGGCGGGGTTGGAGCAGGTTCAGGCGGAAATGCGTAAGGCATTTGAGGCGGGGACAATGACGCTGGAAACGGCCGATGAAGATATTCATTCGCTCGTTGAACGACGGCTGATTGAGATTGTGGGGCCAGTGGGGGGTAAGCTCCATACCGGCCGTTCTCGCAACGATCAGGTGGCGACTGATTTCCGGCTGTGGGTGATGGGAGCGATTGACCGCATAGTAGCCCATATCCAGGGGCTGCAAGGGGCATTACTTGAAAGCGCGAAGGCCAATCTGAATCTGCCAATGCCGGGTTATACCCATCTACAGCACGCCCAGCCTGTGACCTGGGGCCATTGGGTTTTGTCCCACTTCTGGCCGCTGGCGCGGGACGTAAAGCGGTTTGAGACGGCGAGATCAGGGGCGGCAGTGCTGCCGTTGGGGTCGGGGGCGCTGGCGGGAACACCTTTCCCGGTTGACCGGCAGGCGTTGGCGGCCGAATTGGGCTTTGAAGCGATCAGCCAGAACAGTCTGGATGGCGTTTCGGACCGGGATTTTGCGGCCGATTTTCTTTATGCGGCGGCGATGACGGCTATTCATCTGAGCCGGTTGTCGGAGCAGTTGGTCTTGTTTAGCAGCAATGAGTTTGGCTTTGTGCGGCTGGCCGACGCCTATTCTACCGGCTCCAGTCTGATGCCCCAGAAGAAGAACCCTGATACGCTGGAATTGACGCGGGGGAAAAGCGGCCGTTTGTTGGGGCATTTAACGGGGCTGCTGGCGACGTTGAAAGGGCTGCCGTCGAGTTATGATAAGGATTTGCAGGAGGATAAGGAACCGGTTTTTGATTCGGCCGATACGCTGGAACTGGCTCTGCCGGTGATGGCGGGGGTGATTTCGACGCTGACGTTAAGGCCGGAACGGATGGCGGCCCAACTGGAGCCGGGGCTGCTGGCAACGGAACTGGCCGATTATCTGGTGAAGCGGGGGGTTCCCTTCCGGCAGGCGCATGAACTGGTGGGGGAGGTTGTGCGGCTGGCGGAGGTAAAGGTAGTTGAGATTAACGAGTTGGGAACGGCCGATTTGCAGACCATCAGCCCCCATTTCGGAGAGGATGTGTTGGGAGTGTTTGATATAACGGCCGCGCTGTCTGCCAGGAAGGTGGTTGGGGGAACGGCACCGGAGGCATTGGCGGAGCAGGTGAAAGCGGCCGAGAAAGCTATGAAATAATAGGTATTAATTGATCGACTTTCTTCCCGAATGCGCGAAATAGGCGAACTTTGATATACTTCGGCTGTTTGAGGAGGAAATTTGCAAAAGATGATACTTAGAAACCGAAAAAACTATTTCAAAATATTCGGAGCAATCTTTTTATTCGCGTTTATTCTTGCGGCATGCAGTCCGAAGGACCAGATTCTTGGGGTGTGGGACCAACAGAGGGGCGA
>JBAPRX010000260.1:0-3131 GCA_049281335.1 Promineifilaceae bacterium (SeqCode) | reverse complement strand
GAGTTGGGGCGGGTACGGCCGTCCCTGGTGGATGGAATGGCGGCGGGGTTGGATGTCGGCCGAATTGAGACGGTGCTGTCGAAGGGGCCGAAAGGGGCAGTGAACCCGGCAGGGCTGCTGCATGGCGACTTTTGGGCGGGGAATCTGCTGTGGCAGAATGGAAAGCTGGTGGCGGTGGTTGATTGGGAAGACGCAGCGATGGGGGATCCACTGGTGGATTTGGGGAAGGCACGGGTGGAGCTTGTGTGGCTGTTTGGGGTAGAAGCAGCAGACCGGTTTACGGAGTATTATCGGACAATGATGGCGATTGATATGGCAAATCTGCCTTACTGGGATTTGTGTGCGGTGCTGCGGCTGTTGAGGCTGGTCAAGGGGAATTGGGGGTGGCTGGTGGATTTTGTGAAGGGGTATGGACGGGAGGATGTGATGGCGGAGAGGATTGGTCAGGGGTTTGAGTTGTTTGTCGAGGGAGTGATTGGTAATTGGTTGATTGGGGGAGAATAATTAATTGGTAAATTGGTGAAAGGTTGGCGGGGAGGATTTTGGGAATAGGCCGACTTGAATCATGCACTTGACTTAGGGCAAAGTCGGACAGGGATAATCGGCCGCATTGCTAACCTGATGAGGCTCTTTTTCTCTCCCCTGTTTAGTGGGTGTCGTTATCGGTTGTGATTCGGCCGTAATGGGTGAGACTTTTGTTTTCTTGCATCTTCAGAAAATTGAAACTGGAGCGCAAGAAAACAAAAGTCAGTGGGTTCAGTTTTGATTAATAGCGGTTTCCGCCGGAGAAATCGTCTCGACGGTTGCTACCGCCCCCACGATAACCACCGCCACCACGGTTGCCACCGCCGCCGCGATTGCCACCGCCACCACGATTGCCACCGCCGCCGCGATAACCACCACCACCGCGTTCCTCGCGGGGACGGGCTTCGTTGACCTTTAAGGCACGGCCGTCTACCTCTTTACCATTCAAGCTGTTGATAGCGGCATTTGCGGCTGAGTCTTCCATTTCTACGAAACAAAAACCTCGAAAACGGCCGGTTTCCCGGTCGTTAATCATCGCCACTGATTCAATGGTGCCATATTCCGATAACAGGTCACGGACCTGTTGTTCTGTCGTTTCAAACGACAAATTTCCTACATACAATTTCTTCGACAACTTTACTAATCTCCTGTTTTTTGTTTCTAGAATGGAGTCCACCATTGGCTGTGTTTAACTAGAAAGTAAACACAAAAGCCCGAGTATACGCCTAATGTTCAGATAAAACCACAAATTCGAGCGGCGGATAGGTGTTTTAGCATGATTTATGCCCTATTCTTTGGGGCCATTTGGGGGGAATCTTCGGAACGGGTTTCTGACGATAGGCGGGTGGGATGACTGCGGAGGAACGTTCACGGTTTTTTCACGGAAATTGGGTTGTTATATTAGAACTTATGTTCTACTATCTGGTTTCAAGATTAATAATGAATATTGACCGCGCCTTGCGGTAGCTGGCCGGATTCAAGAACCAATGAGAGTGGGTTTTTGAGTCCGGCTTTTTTTTGGAAATTGGCGGTAAAAGCCACCGCTGGTGATTGGGATTAGCTGAAGAAACCGGGTTTTGTCAAAAACCCGGTTTCTATGAGGTAGTTATGATTCGTGAATGGGGTTTGTATCAACAACTCGGTAGGCTATTGAGCCGCTTCTCCTCCTTTGTAGGCCTGGGGGGTGTATCTGCTGTGGTGGATGACTCCCCAGGCTGGGTCCCGTTGGGGCGGACGGGGCCGAATGATCTGGATTATTCGGAACGGATTCAGCTTTATCAGGATGCGCTGGAGGCGACGCGCAAGAATCCGCTGGCGAAGACGATTGTTGATATTACGACGGATTTTGTGTTGGGGGACGGGATTCAGATTAGCAGTCAGAATGTGCGGATGGAGCGGTTTATCGGCCGTTTTTGGCATCACCGACAGAATCAGGTTGACCAGCGGCTGCAATCGTTGGCGGATGAGTTGAGTCGGGCGGGAGATATTTTTGTGCTGCTGTTTCGCAACCCGCAGGATGGGATGAGCTATTTGCGATTTGTGACGAAGGAGCAGATACGCTTTATTGAAACGGCCGAAAATGATTGGGAGACGGAGCTGGCCTACCATCAGGTGGGAGAGATGTTTGGGGGCAGCATACCGGCGGGGGATGCGCCAACGGTATGGCTGTCGCCCAATCACCCAAATTCGGCCGAAGCTGAGGCGGTCATGCTTCACTACGCCATTAATCGGCCGGTTGGCGCGGCTTTTGGGCAGGGGGATTTGGATACGATTATTCCCTGGCTGCTGCGATATTCTCGGATGTTAGAGGATCGGGTGCGGGCGCATTGGGCAACGCGGGCTTTTTTGTGGTTTGTGCGAGTGCCTTCTCATAAGGTGGAGGCGAAGCGGGAACAGTACAGCAGCCCGCCAGACCCCGGCAGTATTGTGGTGCATGACGAGGCGGAGAGTTGGGATGTGAAGTCGCCGACGCTGCGGGCTTCGGACGCCCAGCATGACTTGAAGGCGGTGCGCCATATGATTGACGCAGCAGGCTATCCGCCCCATTGGCGGGGCGAGGCGGGGGATGCGAATCTGGCGACGGCAACGGCGATGCAGATTCGGCCGGAACGCCATTTGCGCCGCCGTCAGAATTATCTGGTCTTTATTTTGCAGGATATTTTGTATCACGCTTTTGTTCGGGCGCACCAACTGGGCAAGGCAGGACGGGGGAGTTTGCCTGAGCAGAATTATCGGGAGTTGTTTACGGTTTCGGTGGCGGATGTGAGCCGGTCGGATAACCGGGAGTTGGCCCAGGCGGGACAGGCTTTGGCGACGGCGTTTTCTTCTCTGTTTGCGTATGTTCCGGCTGCGGAAAGTCCCTCGCTGCGTCGGAAGGCGCTGCAATTGTTGTTTAAGTTTATGGGAGAACCGCTTTCGGAGGGGAGATTGGGGCGATTGGAGAGGAGCTTGGTAAGAAATTAATTGATTAATTGGTGAATGGCGCTTGCAGCGCTTCTGAATTGGTGAATGGTTAATGGCAGGCTGAGTGAGAAACCGGGTTTTTGCCAAAAACCCGGTTTCTGAAATCTGGAGTTGTGGATATGCCGATGAAGATTGTTTTGGGG
>JBAPRX010000259.1:0-1749 GCA_049281335.1 Promineifilaceae bacterium (SeqCode) | reverse complement strand
CAATACACCCTATAGGACTGTCCAAACAGAAAGAGAAGACAAAACGGATCGCGATTTACATTTCGCTATTCTTCGCAGCCTGGTTTGTTCGCGTCCTGATCTACCTCGTCTTTGACAGAACGCTGCCCACAGAAACACTTCGCTCACTCTCTTCCTTCACATTCCGAATATTGTTCTGGGTTGTGCCGGTTTTTCTATATCTGCGCTATGTGGACAAAACGTCATCCTTACAATATCTAAAACTAACAACGAACCTAAAAACGGCCGTGCTCGCCTCCATAGGCGTTATTCTTGTTGGTGTTGTCTGGCAAGTGGTATTACTGGCTGTTAAAGCCGACCAATTTAGCGGTGAAATTACCTTTTGGGGCTTGTTCAACGGGGTCATCGTCCCACCGATCAACGAAGAAATACTGATGCGCGGCTTTATCTTGACCAAACTCAGAGAAGTAACAACCTTTTGGAAAGCCAACATCATCACGTCATTGGTATTTGTAGCCATCCACTGGCCAGGCTGGAACCTTCTTTTTGACAATAAATTAGATTGGATGCTGAAAACGTCGGTCAGCATATTCATTCTCTCATTGCTGCTCGGCTACCTGGTAAGGAAGACAGACTCTTTATGGCCTTCTATCGTCCTGCACGCTGTTAACAACCTTATTTCTTCTATATAATGAGATGGAAGTCTGGTCATTTGGCGGGTTGCCAGAGATAGGTCTTCTCAAATTCATTCGTCCGCGTGTGCCTTTCCGCCAGGAACCACAGTTGGCAGCCGGCGCGGTGATACCACCACTCTTTTTGCATCCCCATTTTGTTATCCCGCATATAGATATAATCGGTCCAATCAGGGTCGGTAACGTCAAGCGGCCGTTTCGGCCTCGGATTGTATTCGCCGCCAAAGCGAAATTCCTGTGCATTCCGGGGGCCACAGTTGGGGCAATCAATTGTAATCATCGTTTTCTCTCAATAAAAATAGCTCACGCAAAGACGCGAAGACGCCAAGAAAAAAATCTTTGCGACTTGGCGCCTTTGCGTGACATTTCTTCTAATGCCCGACCGACGCCGCGCCCTTTTCGCCGACGAGATCATTTTCGTAGAAGCGGGAGAGGCGAAACGGCCGTAATAAATCAGGTGTTGTGCCGGTGGCAATCAACTCAGCCATGCGTTTGCCCGACACGGGCGAAGCCTTGAAGCCATACGTTCCCCAGCCAACATCCACCAGAAAGCCTTCAACCGGCGTCTTACCCATGACCGGGCTGTAGTCGGGGGTCATGTCACACAAACCCGCCCACTGCCGCAAAATGCGAACATGCCGCAGGGAAGGGAACAGTTCCAACATATGACCGGCCAGACTTTCGGTAAAGGCCAGCGAACCGCGCATAGAATAGGAAGCGAAGGGATCAACAGCCGCCCCCATCACCAACTCGCCCCGGTCAGTCTGGCTGACGTAAACGTGCAGACTGCCGGAAACGATGATGACATCCAGGAAAGGCTTTAGCGGTTCGGTGACACAGGCCTGGAGGGGGAAAGTCGTGATCGGCAGGCGCACCCCGGCCATATCAGCGATGGTGGTACACCAACCGGCGGTGGCATTCAGAACAGTCCCGGTCTTGACGTGGCCTCTCGTCGTTTCCACGCCCGTCACCTTGCCTTTTTCAACGGTGATGCCGGTGACTTCGGTCTTTTGGTGAATGTGAACGCCGCGCACATCGGCCTGATGGGCATAGCCCCAGACAACAGCGTCGTGCCGGA
>JBAPRX010000258.1:0-2751 GCA_049281335.1 Promineifilaceae bacterium (SeqCode) | reverse complement strand
GTTTTGCTCCGAAAGTTGCCACCAGTGGCTTTTTGGGTTCTTCGCGTGGAATGATAACCCGGATGACTTTGCATATTCCGGCCCATGACGATCAGTGATTCTGGTTGATGGCGATCACAAATTCTGGCGCATGCCGATCACGGATTCCGGTCCTGCCGATCAGAACGAGGGGTTGGGCGAGAGACGACGCTGGATAATCGAACAGAAATAGGGCACTCTCCTTGGAACAAAACAAGGAGAGAACAATGGCCCAAGCGAGGTTATCCATGCGAAAAATAGAAGAAATCCTACGATTGAAATATGAAGTGGGGCTGACGCACCGAGAAATCGCCCAAAGCTGCGCCGTCTCGGCCAGCACCGTCAGCGAATATGTGACCCATGCCCGAGCGGCGGGGTTGAGTTGGCCGCTGCCGGAGGGGTTAACCGGGGCTGAATTGGACCAACTGCTGTTTCCCCCACGAGCGCCGGCCGCAGGCAGACAAATACCGCAACCAGATTGGCCCAAAATCCATAAAGAACGACGGCGCAAAAGCGTGACCTTGAGCCTGCTGTGGGTGGAGTACCGGCAGGAATATCCCGACGGCTACAGCTACAGTCAATTCTGCCACCATTACCGGCAATGGCGCCAACAACTGAATCCGGTGATGCGGCAGAAGCATCAGGCCGGCGAGAAGCTGTTCATTGACTACGCCGGCCAGACGGTGCCGGTCATCGACCCGGAAACCGGGGAGATAAACCAGGCCCAGATATTCGTGGCCGTGTTAGGTGCCAGCAACTATACCTACGCCGAAGCCCACGCCACCCAGTCGCTGCCTAACTGGATTGGGGCGCATGGACGTTTGCTGAACTTTCTGGGCGGGGTGCCGGAAGTGTTGGTGCCGGATAATCTGAAAGCGGGCGTCAAGAGTCCCCATCTGTATGAACCGGATATCAACCCCACTTACCAGGAATTTGCCCGTCATTATGGCCTGGCGGTGGTGCCAACCCGGTCGCGCAAGCCGAAGGACAAGGCCAAAGTAGAAGTCGGCGTCCAGGTGGTGGAACGCTGGATTTTAGCTCGACTGCGGGACCGGTCCTTCTTCAGTCTGGCGGAACTAAATCAAGCTATCGGGGCGTTGTTGAGTGACCTAAATGACCGGCCGATGAAGCATCTGGGGCAATCCCGGCGGGCGTTGTTTATCGACCTGGACCAGCCTGCCCTCAAACCGCTCCCGCAACAGCCGTATGAATTCGCCCGCTGGAAAAAGGCCCGGGTCCATATCGACTACCACGTCGAGTACGACAAGCACTACTACAGCGTTCCCCATACCCTGATTGGCAAAGAAGTTGATGTTCGGGCGACGGAGAAAACGATAGAAATCTACTTTCACCGCCAGCGACAAGCGTCCCACATTCGTCGCCAGGCACCCGGCCGTTTTTCCACCCAGCGGGCGCATATGCCCCCGGCCCACCAGTATATAGATGGCTGGTCTCCGGAGCGTTTTCAACGCTGGGCGGCGAAGATTGGTCCCCAGACGACTGACCTCATCACCGTGGTCCTGGACGGCCGTCGCCACCCCCAACAAGCATACCGGACCTGTCTGGGCCTTCTGGAGCTGGCCAAGCGGTATGGCAACGACCGGCTGGAAGCGGCCGCCAGGCGTGCCTTGGCAGCCGGGATCCACAGTTACAAGGGCGTCAACAACATTCTGAAGAACAAACTGGACCAACTGGAACGAGACGAGCCGCCGGAGACACTCTTGCCGGCTCATCCCAATATCCGGGGGAAAAACTACTACAATTGAGGAGAAAAATAATGCTAACCCAACCATTACTCGACAAACTCAGCCAACTGAAATTAACCGGCTTTCGTCAGGCGCTGGAAGAACAGCTTGTGAGCCCCCATTACGCCGACCTTTCTTTTGAGGAGCGTCTTGGCTTGCTGCTGGATGTGGAGGTCACCCGCCGCACCAACAATCGCCGGCGGCGGCTTATCCGGACGGCCAAGTTTCCGATGCAGGCGGCCATGGAAGATCTGGACCTGTCGGCCCGGCGCGGTCTGAAGCGGGCTGAAGTGTTGCAACTGGCCCAGAGTGAATGGGTCGGCCGCCATCTGAATATGCTGATCCTGGGCCCAACCGGGGCGGGGAAAAGTTATTTAGCCGCAGCCTTGGGGCGGGCGGCTTGTGAGGCGGATTACAAGGTCCGTTACGAGCGGACCTCACGCTTGTTGCAGTCGCTGGAATTAGCCCATGCCGACGGCTCCCTGCCCCAACTGCTGGGCAAACTGGCCCGGACCCATTTACTCATTTTCGATGACTGGTTGCGGGACCCACTCTCTCGTTCCCAAACGCGCGATTTGCTCGAAATTCTGGATGACCGCTATGGACGCAGTGCCACCATGGTGGTCACTCAGGTACCCGTATCCGATTGGCATGCCCGGATCCCGGACCCTACCCTGGCGGATGCGATCTTAGACCGGTTGATACATAACGCCTATCGCCTGGAACTGAAAGGAGAATCTATGCGGAAAGTTCATTCCCCATTGGCTAACGACCCTAATTGACGGTATGATTTGCTGTCCAGCGTCGTCGCTCCTTCGCCTGATCGCCATGCCCGTAAATTGTGATCGGCATGGCCCGGACTAAGTGATCGTTTTCACCGGAATACGCAGTATAAAAGTGGCTCTTACGAATTTTGCGTGAAAATAAAACGTCTAAGTGCCACAAAGTCACAATAGCAATTGAATGGTCTCGAGAAAAACTAGCAGGG
>JBAPRX010000257.1:0-3506 GCA_049281335.1 Promineifilaceae bacterium (SeqCode) | reverse complement strand
CAGCCGCATCTTTTCCAACGCCCGCTGGTTCAGCCGTTTGAGATGCTGGTTCATGAGGCTTTTGACGTGGCTCCGAAACCACATCGGATGGCCACCGCTGGCCAGGTACTCTCGCAGCGGCCAAGATTGTACCTCCTCCAATGTCGTATGCCGGTCAATCCGGCCCATCGCCTCGGCCACCGCACCTGTCTCAACCGCCTTGACGAACAACTCCCCCTCGTCCCGCAGCCAACCCAACAACTGCTTCTCCTCAAAGAAGGGATGGAGGTTTATGAGACTCTGGATATCGAGGCGCATGTCGTTGTGGCCGTGGACGAAGCTCAGTCCGACAAATGTTGGCACGCCGGTGAAGGTTGGGCTGCCGGGAGGAGGGCGGCCGTCCCGGCCATGCTGCTTCGGCAGGGCCTGTACTGAGTACTTCGACTGGCTCAGTACAGGCTCCGCCGAAGTGCTCAGCACAGGTCCTTTAGAAGACACCAACCGTACCTCCCGTTTGGTATCCTCCGGCAGCAAAAAGTCCACCGGACGGCCGTCTTCGTCCCTCAAATCGTCAGCCACAATCGCGTGCCCCTTATCCTGTCCCTTTTCCGTCATCACCGTAAACTCCACCCGCCTGGCATGTCGCAGTTCCCGCTCAATCCGTTCTCGTTTGGCCGGCGGCAGCCTATCCAACGGACCGTCGTCGGCCGTCATTAACTTCTGCAACATCCGTCTGGAAATGAGACCAGCTCCATCCCAGACCTTGGCTTCTTCCGGCGTCTGCACGAGATAAGCAATCTTCACCTCCCCAGCGTCAAAGAAACCGCTGACAAAATGCGGTCGCATGACACGTGACAGACGCTTGGAGAGGACGAAGCCGCCCTTGTGCATATCCAGCGCGAGACCGGTCGCCTCCAGGAATTGCTCCGTCGTCATCCCGTCCACATACAAATCACTCACCTGGCTGCCGTTGACCCAGCGCAGGGTCGGCCGTTCCAGGCCAAAAGTATGAGCCGCATGGGGTTCAGCCACTTCGTCCACCGGTCGGGTGAGAATCCGCCAGGCCCGCTGCGTCTGTTCCAGGAAAGGAAACGTCGCGCCGCCCAGCGGATCATCGAAACTGGTGACGTTGTAGGGGAGAGCCGCCAATACATCCGGGGGCAGCGTGGCCCTGCCAGGGCTGCCGGCGCCGCGACCGCCCATTTACACGCTTACCCCCAATCTCGCAAGGGCTTTGTCAAGGCCCTCATCTAACTCGGCCTCCATCTTCCTCAGTTCCCGCACCAGTTGGTGGATTTTTCTTGTCCGTTTGGGCCTTTCTCTACGATTGCATAGCGGATGCCAGCCCGAGATTGTCTCCACCTGTATCTCGGCGCCATAGCTGCCCTTAACCTTCGTTACCCGGATAGCCCAGGACGGATATTTGGCCAGTACATACCACCCCGGCCCCTCTATTTCTTCCATAAGATCTATGGCCTTTATCTCCTGAACCGCAGTATCCCCAGCAATGTTTTGCAACCATCGCTGCCGCCCTCGTCGCCGCCCCATCGTCACCAAGAGGGCAAACAGGAAAAATCCCAGATAGACGCTGGCAAAGAGCGTGAACCCGGTATGGGGTTCTCGCGTCATCGTTCGTGTGACCGCCATGAGTGGGGCCAAGAGGAAAAAACCCCGCATCAGGCTGCTCAATTTTATCCGTTTCGACCACCGACTCAGCAGGAAGGGATAAAGGGTGACCATGACGCCGCCCTTCCGGTCCAGCAGGAGGGTTTTGGCCGTGCAGGCGTACAGCAAACCGGCGACAGCGACTATCTCCAGCCCCCACATCCAGCCAGGCGCGAAGGAACCACTCTCCAGTTCTGCATCTGCTATCACATCCACGACGACGAACGGGGCGAGGATAAGGACTATCTGTTTAAAGGCCACCCAGCCCGCTTTCAACTCTTTTCTTCGGATTTCCATCATGGCCGTCATTCGTTTATAGTTCTTTTTTTTCTTCATTTGACAATTAATCTCCTTGTAACGTTTGTAAAAATGGGTAGATTGGTCCTTCATCTGTCCCTTAGCCCTCGTGGCTCTCTGCTCGAATGCTTTCCCACTTAACCCGTTGCACCGCCTGGCCTGGCGCCGGATGGTTGTGACAGACGCGCCTAACCTCGCGGCCGCATCCGGCAAAGAGAATGACCTGCCACCCGGCAAGCATTTCGCTTTCACCAGGCTGGCTGTAGAAATCCAGTGCAAGGAAAAGGCCATCAGGTCCACGAACAATGCCGTCGGTAAAGGGACCAGGAAAAGATCGTGACTGCCTAAATCCTGTTGATAATCACCGGCAGAAACGACTACCGGGGGAATCAGGTTTGCTGTCGGCAAATCGTTGCCTCCGTTTTGACATAGATGTTCCTCATTTCGATAAAGGCTGAAGACAGGTGACCATTCACCTCTACTCAGTTTCCCATCACACCCTCTCGCCGCGCCGCTCGAATGTTCGTCCAGCGCGTGGGATAGGTCACCACTTCCACCAACTCATGACAGACGGCCGGCAAACGGCCGTAACTCAGCACTTCCAACGGCTGGAGCCGTTGGACCATCTCGGTAAACCCGTCCACAAACAGACGGTATTCCAGCGGCGCGTCGAGGTTGATGCCTACCACCGACGCCGCCACCAGACTGCGCCGGGGTACGCCCAGAAAACAGAAGTCGTAGGATTCGGCCGTACTCCAGCTAATCGTTGGAATGACCGTAAAGCCTTCTTCCTGCCAGAAACGGCCGCACCAGCGGTTGCGATAGGTGTTCCACAGCTGGAGCATCAGGGGCCAGTCCCGGTAGAGGGAGAAGTCGGGCGAGAGCAGCGTTTGGTAGGGGGCTAACGCCTCCAGCGCCTTGTTCGGCCGACTCCAGACCGTCTCAAAGCGGTAATCGTCCAGGAAGAAATGGACCGCCCCATCATCAAGCGCACCCTGTGCGCCTGGCTCCTTGGCCCGGATGCGCTGCCGGTAGGGAACCAGCCAGGCCGGCACCCTGCCGGCAGCGGTATGCCGGAGCGTGGGAATGCCCCAGTCGTTATCGGACGGGAACAACTGCCCCGCATGCAGGGCGTCAAAGCGGCCGGGCTTGCTCTGCCAGCGGTGGGAGGTGCGGGTGGCCATCAGAAAGCGTCTTCGCCGGAGCGGGGTGGTTCCGGTCCGGCTTCTCCCTCGTCCGCACCACTCTGTTGTTCGTCAGGTATTTCAGCGGAACCCAATGCGTCATCATCGGCCGGAGACTGTGTCTCAGTTAACGTCTCGTCCTCCACCTGGCCATCCGCCGTCCAGGGCGTATAAACCCGCTCGCCATATCGCGGCCGGGGCAGACGCAAAACGGTTTCATCCGGCAGCCGGTCGAAGAGGGGAATGGGGTTCAGGCGGCGGCCCAGGAAGACATACCGCTTTCCGGCCAGGGTTGAGACCAGCACCTGTTCAGCCGGCAGGGCCATCATCTGGTTGGGCAGCATCGCCGGCCGCTCCTGCCAGGACCAGGAAGCGCCCTGG
>JBAPRX010000256.1:0-4845 GCA_049281335.1 Promineifilaceae bacterium (SeqCode) | reverse complement strand
TAATCGCTTCTGCACATTGATGGGATCTATTCCTGAACTCGACAACTTTTCTCCGAGCGACGCGCGGGTAGGCTATTTGCGCGACCCGAACATCTTCGACTTCCTGACTGCCAACCATGTCTCATGGGCTTACTATGAACAGGACATCGCTTTCTTGCGTGTGTACGATCGATATCGTCTTGATGATCAGAACATCCTGCCGTTCTCCAAAAAGGACGACGTGAAAAACGAGTATACCGACAATGAGGTTTTCTTCTCCCGCGTGGCAAATGGAAACCTTCCCTCGGTGACCTTCATCGATCCCAATTATGTTGATATACCCCCGGAGATCACAGCTAACGACGACCATCCCCCAGCTGATGTGTCCAGCGGACAGGAGTTGGTCAGGCAAATCTACAACGCGCTCGTTAAGTCGCCACAATGGGGAAAAACCCTCTTTGTGATCACCTACGATGAACATGGTGGTTTTTACGACCATGTACCCCCGCCTGGTACCAAGGAATCGCCTGAGGGCGAAAACACCTTTCCAAAAATACACCCCGACGGTTCCGAATTCCTGGGCGTCCGCGTGCCGGCCATTGTTATTTCCCCCTGGGTCGATGCGGTGGAAAACAGCACAATTTTTGACCACACCTCGATCATGAAAACAATTCTGATGAAATTTGGGCAGTCTACGCAAGGCACGGTTGCTACAGACAATAGCTTTGTCGCCGATTTCGGTGACCGTGTTCGTCAGGCAAACCATCTCGGTGCCTTGCTGACCAGAGACACGCCCCGCCTGCAAGTGCCGATCATCGATTCGATTATATTTCCTCCCCCCAGCTTCCTCCTCCAGGATATAAAAGAATCTTCAGGCGCGGATTTTCATGATGTAATGGCAAGTTTTGCACTACCAAAACAATAGTGATATGGGGCAAAGGCATCCCGGATTGTTATTGGGTTTGAATTGTCTATAGTTGATAGCCTGCGATTGGGAACCAAATTTGTTCTTTCCCTCACTTTTGTTTGTTTGATTAGTGGACAGGCAAAAGCTTAATCTTACTATGATATGAGATCTCCAAGGCTGGCGACTTAGGTCGCTTGAAATCTTGGAGGTCTTAATACATCGTGATTCACAAATAAGGAATGACATGTCGCTAAAATTAGCCTATCAATACTTAAAAGAAAGACAAAGCCTCATATGGCTTTGTCTCTTTATCGGCGGCATGGTCCTCCTTTTACGGGGGGAACCCGGCCTGGCGGCCCCGCCTCCCTCAGCGGCAGCCACCATCTTAACCACAGTTGACAACACTGGAGTTGTTGGCTCTTATACTTCGCTGGCACTCAATAGCAGCGGCAACCCGGTCATCAGTTATATCGACGACACCAACGATGACCTAAAAGTAGCCATCTGCAATAATGCCGACTGCACCAACCCCACCTTAACGACGGTAGACAGTTCCGGAGATATTGGGTTTGATAATTCGTTGGTACTCAATAGTAGCGGCTTCCCGGTCATCAGTTATTTCAAATTGAGCACCGCTGACCTAAAATTAGCCGTCTGCAATAATACCACCTGTACCAACCCCACCTTGACGACGGTGGACAGTGCCGGAGATATTGGGTTTTATTCGTCGCTGGCGCTTAACAGCAGTGGCTTCCCGGTCATCAGTTATTTCAACTTCAGCAGTTTTTCCCTAAAATTAGCCGTCTGCAATAATGCCACCTGTACCAACCCCACCTTGACGACGGTGGACAATGCCGAATATGCTGGCTGGTTTACTTCACTGGCGCTTAACAGTAGTGGCTTCCCGGTCATCAGTTATATCGACAACTCCAACGGTCACCTAAAATTAGCCATCTGCAATAATGCTACCTGCACCAACCCCACTTTGACGACGGTGGACAGTACCGTAGATGTTGGCTTGTTTACTTCGCTGGCGCTCAACAGCAGCGGCAATCCGGTCATCAGTTATTTTGACGATACGAATGATGCCCTAAAAGTAGCCGTCTGTAATGACGAGACTTGTACAGTTCGCACGATAACAACAGTAGACTATGGTGTGATTTATGATGGTTCTTTGAAGCTCAATAGCAGTGGCAACCCGGTTATCAGCTATATCGGCGGTACCAACGATGACCTCAAAATAGCCGTTTGCCATGATGCGACCTGCACCAATCCTACTTTAACTACCGTAGACAAAGATGGGGATGTAGGTGAATATAGCTCACTAACGTTAAACGACGATGGGATTCCCGTTGTCAGTTATTACGATACCACTAATAAAGACCTTAAATTAGCCATCTGCAACATTTGCATGGCGCCAACGCGAACCACTATTGCTAGCACAGGGAATGTGGGCCAGTTCAACTCCCTGGCCTTAAACAGCAGCGGCCATCCTGTTATGAGCTATTATGATGCCAACAATGTCAGTTTAGATTTGGCCATCTGCAATGATCGCCTTTGCGACAATCCAACCCTGACCACGGTAACCGGTAGTGGCATATTTGCCCAGTATACTTCAGTGGCCTTGAACAGCAGCAATATCCCCTTCATCAGTTATTGGGATGGGAATGATTATGATCTCAAATTGGCGGTCTGTAACAATCCGACCTGTACCAACCCGACCCTCCAATTAATTGACGAATCATCTGCCAGCCTCGGCACCTATTCATCGCTGGCACTGAACGGCAGCGGCTTCGCGGTCATCAGCTACTATGATGAAGTCAATAAGGATTTGAAAATCGCTGTCTGTAATAATGCCGCTTGCAGCAATCCCACCATACGCCTGGTCGACAGCACCGGCAGCGTCGGCAGAGATACTTCATTGGTACTCAACGGCAGTGGGTTCCCGGTCATCAGCTATTACGATGTCTTTAATAAAAACTTAAAGCTGGCTGTTTGTAATGATGCCACCTGCAGCAGTGTAACCATCAAAACGGCCGATTCCGTCGGCGAGGTGGGCGAATACAGCTCAATCGCCTTGAACAGCAGCGGCTTCCCGGTCATCAGCTACTACGATGCGACCAACGAGGCCTTAAAAGTTGCTGTCTGTAACAACGCCACCTGTACTCAACCAACGCTCAACACCGTTGATTCCTTTAGCGGCGTTGGTAAATACACCTCCATCGCCCTGACAACGGACGATTTCCCCATCATAAGCTATTATGACGATTCAAACTACGATACAAAAGTTGCCGTTTGCCATAACATCGCCTGCACAAATCCCACATTAAGCACCATTGACAGCCTGGGTTTCGTGGGCGAATACAGCGCCATGGCCCTAGACAGCAACGGCTACCCGGTTATCAGCTATTATGCGGGCACCGGTACGGCCGATTTAAAGCTGGCGTATTTTGATCTGCCAATGGCCGTTCCCCCCTCAGGCAACAATGTCTATTCACCCATCATCGTCCGCTAATCGTCGATAACCAATGACCCGAAATAATGGCCACGGCTCTGGTTAAACCATCTTCACCCCGGATTTTTTCACCCAGAACGGCCGACTTTTCCCGCATCACCGGATCAGTCACCGCAATCGTTAAGGCTTCCGCCAATCGCTCAACCGATAACTTCCGAAAAGGGATCGCCTTTGGCCCAACGCCCAGAGAATAGACCCGTCGCCCCCAATAAAACTGGTCAAACAGAAACGGCACAATTAAGGAGGGAACGCCTGCCCGTAACCCAAAGGCGGTGGTTCCTGATCCGCCATGATGGACCACCGCCGCCATTCGGGAAAACAGCCAACCATAGGGCGCGTAATCAATTTTGAAAATATGATCCGGCAGCTCGTCGTTGCCAATCCCTGCCCAGCCCGCATGTAAGACCGCCCGTAAGCCGCTCCGTCTTACCGCTTCAAGAATAACGGCCGTTGTCCCTTCCGGGTCCCGCACCGACATGCTGCCAAAGCCGATGAATACCGGCGGCGAACCTCCCTCGATAAATGCCAGCAGATCATCAGGAGGCTGCCAATGGGCCTCCTCAGGGAACCAATAACCGGTAACATGCACCGCCTCACCCCAATCCGGCGGGCGCGGCACAACCTGGCTGCTAAACCCATTCAAAATCGGGACACGCTCTGTCCCCGCTTCCCCAAAAAAGCCCCGGAACGATTGTTTAGACAGACCAAGCGTCTCTGTCCGCCAGCGATTAACAGCCCGACGAAACCACTGCCACACCAGTTGCTCCAGGATGCGGTAGCTTAGGGCGTTGAAACCGGGAATACGGCCGAAAAGGGGCGGAAAGGCCAGCATCGGGAATTGGCGGGTCCGGTTGATGGGCATAACGGCCGCCAGCATCATCGGTACCCCCAGCTTCTCGGCCAGATCATAGCCATATAATCCGGCCGGTATCTGATTGATAATGATATCTGTATCCCCCACCAGAAGCGGTGTCAAATCGTGGGCAATGTTATCGGCCAAAACGCCAAACGACTGCATCGCCGCCCACCAGGCCCGAAGAACATTTTGGCCCGATTCCGTCAGCGCCTGTCCGCTGCCGGTGTTGAGAATCGCTCGAGAATCGCCCTGGATAGGGTGAAAGTCCAATCCGTGCTCAGTGACCAGCTTCTCAAAATTCTCAAAGGTGGCGAAGCGAACATTATGACCGGCCGCTTTCAAGCCCTTGCCCAGGGTAGCAATAGGTAAAACATCACCGTATGAGCCTAAAGCCAGAATAGTGATATGCATAAAACATCTTCCTATATTTTATCTTAGCCCAACAGCGGAAGCTACAACCATAGTGGACAGTGAGCCGCCCTTTATCATCCCTCAGAATTTTCTGCCCATTTTTCTAAAATAAAATTACAAGTAAGCGGCCGTCAACAAAACGGCCGCTTTACATTAAAATTGTTTGCTTAATAGGCT
>JBAPRX010000255.1:0-8617 GCA_049281335.1 Promineifilaceae bacterium (SeqCode) | reverse complement strand
ACAATTTAGTCATGATGGAGGGCGGGTTTGAAACCGCGCCCCTACCGGCCATAGGGGGGTGAAGGGGCTTGACAAAACTATTAACTTAGTTAATAATATTGAAATTGAAAACTATTAACATGTTTACTAGTTAAATTATGTCCGTTAGAAATGCGATATTAGGGCTTTTGGCCGCACGGCCCCGGCATGGCTATGAACTGCATGATGCGTTTGAGGCGATGGTTGGGGGCGAACAAAATTGGGACATCAAACCGGCCCAGGTTTACACGACGTTGAACCGCCTGGAAAAGAAAGGGCTGGTTGTGGAGGACCGCATCGAACAAGATGGCGGCCCGGAAAAGTTCATCTATGCCATGACTGACGCCGGTCTAAAGGAACTGCGGAGGTGGTTCTCGGAACCGGTTAAGAGCGATCATTTGCATGATGAATTTTTTCTCAAGTTGATGCTGGCGATTGCGGTGGAGGAAGGTGATCCACGAAGGGTTATCTATATCCAGCGTGCGAATCTGTATAAAGAGCTGCACGCCATTACGGGACAGCGCAGCCAGATTGATCCGAAGTCGGAACTGGCGTACATCTTATTCCTGGACCGGGTGGTTATGCGCCTGGAGGCGGATTTACGCTGGTTGGAGATGGTTGAAGCGCGGCTGGATGAGATCAGCCGACAGCCGATTCCTGAACCGGTGGAAAAGCCGAGGGGGAGGCCGCCGGGGAATAGTGGGGAATAACGAATATTGAATAACGAATATTGAATAATGAATGGTGAATTGTGAATTGTGAATGGTGAATTGTGAATGGTGGTTCTGCCGATTGGGAGGGGCATTGAGAAGGATTGGGCAGACTTTTTTTTATTGGAAGTGTTTCCGATTGGAGATGTATGATGAGTATTGTCAAGACTGAACAGTTAACAAAGGTTTATGGCGAGGGCGTTACGGCCGTTACTGCTTTGAATAAGCTCAACCTGGATATTGAACATGGCGAGTTTGTGGCAGTGATGGGGCCGAGCGGCTGTGGGAAGTCTACGCTGCTGCATCTGGTTGGCGGGCTGGATCGGCCGACTTCGGGGCGTGTTTCGGTGAGTGACCAGGATTTGTCCGGCCTCTCGGATGATGCCCTGACCCAACTTCGCCGCCGCCAGATTGGCTTCGTGTTCCAATTCTTCAATCTGATTCCGGTGCTGACTGCGGCCGAAAATGCTGTTCTGCCTCTGGTGCTTGATGGGGTGAAGCCAGATGAAGCCCAGGAAAAGGCGAAAACGTGGCTGACCAAGATGGGGCTGGCAGACAGAATGCACCATCGTCCTGACCAGCTTTCCGGCGGCCAGCAGCAGCGCGTTGCCATTGCCCGCGCTTTGGTGGCGGAACCGACTTTGATTCTGGCAGACGAGCCGACGGGCAACCTTGATTCCCGTTCGGCCGATGAGATCGCTACCCTTTTGCGCCAGATCAGCGATGAGTATGACCGGACCATTTTGATGGTCACGCATGATCCGCGTATTGCTGCCCATGCCAACCGGATTGTCTTTTTGAAGGATGGTACGATAGTTGACGAGACACATCTGACCAACATTGGAGACGGTGAAGATGAGAAAATGGTCCGTCAGAAGTTAGAGGTGACGGCATGACATTCAAAATTAAATTAGCACTGCGTTATCTCCAGAGGCGTAAGCTGCGAACAACGCTGACGCTTCTGGCTATTATCTTTGGCACGATGATTATCGTGGCCTTTAGCTCCCTCCTGCCTGCGCTGAAAGAGGCGCTGACGGGCAGCTTGTCGGCCGTTGCCGAACAGGTTGACCTGACGGTGACGAATGAGACGCGAGGGGCATTTGGTGAAGAAACGGCCACCATCGTTGCGGAGACGCCAGGGGTGGCGGTGGCGTCGCCTTCGCTGGCACGGCCGCTTGTTGTTCCCGACTCGGAAGTGATTACGGCCGATGATGGCACGACCTTTAGCTCGTTTATCGTTCACGGCGTTGATCCGGAAAAAGCGGCCGAGTTGGGCAAAGTCTCTGTTGGAGACGGCCGACTGCTGCAAGCGGGCGATGAAAACACGGTTCTGATCTCCAGCAATATGGCTGAAAAAGCCCATTTATCGGTTGGGGACCAGATTAATGTTCCGGCGGCGACCGGGATTGTTTCCCTGGAGATTGTGGGTATTACAACTGGCCGTACACCCATTGGCAGCGAGGAGTTGTTTGTTCCGCTGATGACGGCGCAGACGATTTTTGACCAGCCGGGACAGATTAATACGATTGAAGCACAGTTTGATCCGGGGAGCGATGCGGCCGTTGTGCGGCAAGCCGTTTTGGACCGGCTTGGCACAGGGTTTCATGCCGGCGGCATCCAGGCCGGTTCTGAGTTTGCTTCGGCTTTGGAAGCGGCAAACTATGTCTTCAATATGTTTGGCCTGATTGCAACGGCGATGGGCGGCTTCATTATCTTTATCACCTTCCGCACGATTATTGTCGAACGGCGGCGGGATATTGGGATGCTGCGGGCCATTGGCGCTTCTCGTAAAACGGTTCTGAGTATGATCCTGGTTGAAAGTTTGACGATGGGTGTTATTGGAACGGGGCTGGGCATCGCGGTTGGCGTCCTTTTGGCGAAAGGGCTGCACGCGCTGTTAAATCCGGTGATGGATTCGCTAATGCACATCAATCTTGGGACGTTGAACCTTTCGCCCGGCGTTTTCATTCTGGCGGCCGTTCTGGGATTAGGAATTACGCTGGTTTCCAGCATCTTACCGGCTATGGCGGCTACGAAGCTGTCTCCGTTGGAAGCATTACGGCCGAGTCTGGCGGAAGTTGAACGGCGGAAGGCTGGACGCAGCGCCATTGTCGGCGGCGTCCTGATTGTTCTGTCTCTCTTGGCGCTGCTGCCCCGCACGACCGGATTTGCAACGCTGGGAATGGTGCTGTTTATGATTGGACTGGCGTTGGTTGGGCCGGCATTGGTTTATCCTGTGGCCCGTATCTTTGGGTCGTTGTTGACGCTGGTTTTTGCGCGGGAAGGGCAGATTGCAGAAGGTAATCTGACCCGGCAGCCGGGCCGGGCGGCGGTTACGGCTTCGACAATCACCATTGGTCTGGCCTTGTTGGTCGCTTTGGGCGGTCTGATTACCTCCTTGATTGGCGGGATCGGCGGCTGGGTGGACAAAACGCTGGGCAGCGATTACCTCTTTATGCCGCAGTCGTTGGTATTGGGCGGTGGTAATATCGGGGCCGGTTCGCAGTTTGTGGACGAGATTCGGGCTGTGCCTGGGGTTGATGAGGTGACGACGCTGCGACAGACGACGGCCAAAGTTGACAACACTGACTTGCAGGTCATTGGTATTGATCCGGTTACTTATCCTGAAATTGCGGGGCTTATTTTCTCTCAGGGAGATGAGTCAACGGTCTTTGATGATCTGGCATCGGGTCGTAACATTATCATTAATGGCATCTTTGCGGCCCAAAATGGGCTGGCGCTGGGGGATGACCTGACGTTGAAAACGCCGGAAGGTGAGGAACAGTATCACGTTGTTGGCGTTGGCGGCGATTTCCTGAATTACAAGATTGCTACCGGCTATATCTCCCAGGCGAATCTGGCGCGGGACTTTAATGTAACGGCCGATCTGCTGGTGATGGTGAACCAGTCGGCCGATGCAAATGCGTCCCAGGTTGGCGAGGCGTTGGGGGAAATCGGCCGAAATTATCCGGCCTTCACCTTCTATACGCTGCAAAGTTTCCGGGATGAGATGGCGGTTATCTTCCAGGCTTATAATGCGATCTATATCTTCCTTATTATCCTGGCTGTCCCATCGCTAATTGCGTTGATTAACACCCTGGCGATCAATGTATTGGAGAGAACACGGGAGATTGGCACGCTGCGGGCCGTTGGTGCGACCCGGCGACAGGTCCGGCGCATGATTACGGCCGAGAGCCTGCTGCTGACGGCAATGGGCGCAGTCTTTGGCATCATAGCCGGACTGTGGCTGGGTTATGTTTTGGTTGGGGCGATGAACCTGGTTGGGTTGGTTTTCCCGTTTTCCTTCTCGTACATCAGCATCCTGATGGCAGTTGTTGTGGCAATTGGTTTCGGGATTATTGGGGCGCTGATCCCGGCCCGGCAGGCGGCGCAGATGGATATTGTTAAGGCGCTGGCCTATGAATAGGTTGTTTTAGATAAAGACTTAGCAACGAATTACACGAATTACTTAATAAAGAACCGGGTTTTGCGGTTACTCCTTAGATTTACAGAGGAGTGATTGTAAAAACCCGGTTTTTGATCTTATCTCCTCAAAGATATATCTTTATTTGTACCCTCATTTTCATATACAAGTACATTGAAAGAACGCCGCTTCCTCATAAGATAGAGGGAGAGGTTTAGAGTGACCGGAGAGCGTGTTCGGCCGTTTGCTATATGGAAGTGAGAAATTATGAAACAAAATGTTACTCAGAAATTGATAGCCAGCCATCTGGTTGAGGGGGAAATGGAGCCAGGGACGGAAATTGGTCTAAAAATCGATCAGACACTTACCCAAGACGCCACCGGCACGATGGTGATGCTGGAATTTGAGGCGATGGGATTATCCCGCGTTCAGACGGAGCTTTCGGCGCAGTATATTGATCACAATCTGATTCAGGCGGACTTTCGCAACCCGGATGACCACCTTTTCCTTCGGAGCGCCTGCCTGAAGTTTGGGCTGTGGTACAGCCGGCCGGGAAATGGGGTCAGCCACCCGCTGCATATGGAGCGGTTTGGTATTCCGGGCAAGACGCTGGTTGGTTCTGACAGCCATACCCCTGCGGCGGGTTCGCTGGGGATGCTGGCCTTGGGGGCGGGCGGCCTGGAAGTGACGATGGCAATGGCAGGCCAACCGTTGTACGTGAATATGCCTCAGGTATTGGGGGTGCGGCTCACGGGCGAACTACCTGAATGGGTCAGCGCCAAAGATATTATTTTGGAGATGCTGCGGCGGTATGATGTGGACGGCGGTCGGGGTAAGGTCGTTGAATATTATGGGCCTGGCCTTGACCACTTGACGGCAATGGACCGGCATGTAATTGCCAATATGGGGACGGAGTTGGGCGCGACGACGACGGTTTTCCCGGCCGATGAAACTGTACGCACATTCTTGCGACGACAGGGGCGGGAAGGGGATTATGTGGAGATAACGGCCGATGAGGGCGCGACTTATGATTTGAATGATGAGATTGATCTTTCTCAACTGGAACCGCTGATTGCCAAGCCGAGCAGTCCGGGAAACGTTGTGCCGGTACGAGAGGTGGCGGGGAATGAGATTTATCAGGCTTATATCGGGTCGTCTGCCAATCCGGGACTGCGTGACTTTGCTATCCCGGCGCTGGTTGTAGACGGCCGACAGGTGCATAACCGGGTCTCGTTTGATGTGAATCCGACTTCGCGGCAGATTTTGGAGAATCTGGCCCAGATGGGGCTGTTGGCGAAGCTGATTCACAGCGGGGCGCGGATCCATCAAGCCGGTTGTAATGGCTGTATTGGGATGGGACAGGCCCCGGCGACGGGGCGGATCAGTCTGCGGACGGTCCCCAGGAACTTCCCCGGTCGCTCCGGGACGAAGGAAGACGCGGTTTATTTGTGCAGTCCGGAAACGGCCGTCGCGTCTGCGCTGAACGGCCGAATTACAGACCCGCGTGATTTAGATATGCCTTATCCTTCTTTTGAAGAACCGGATGAGATAATTATCAATCAAGAGATGCTTGTTCCGCCTGCCCCGGAGAGCGAACATGTGGAACTGGAGAAGGGGCCGAATATCAAGCCGCTGCCGCAGTTTCCGGCGCTGGCAGATGATTTAAGCGGCAAGGCGCTTATCGTCGTGGGCGATGATATTTCGACGGATGAGATTATGCCTGCCGGGGCGAAGGTGCTGCCTTATCGCAGCAATATCCCTGAAATCAGTAAATTTGTCTTTAGCCAGATTGATGAGGATTACTACCAGCGAGCGATGGAGAACCGGGAGCAGGGCCATTTTGTGGTTGCCGGTGAAAATTATGGGCAGGGATCAAGCCGGGAACATGCGGCGCTGGCCCCCCGTTTCCTGGGGCTGCGGGCGGTGATTGCCAAGAGTTTTGCCCGGATTCACTGGCAAAATCTGGTGAATTTCGGCATTTTGCCACTGACGTTTATGAATCAAGCGGATTACGGCCGAATTGTGGAAGGGGATGAACTGGCTTTGCCAGATATTTCTCACGCGCTTCGCAGCGACGGGCCTATTAAGGTGATTAACGAGTCTAAAAATGAGACCTATTTAACGAAACATGGATTATCTGACCGGCAGGTGGAGATTGTACTGGTTGGCGGGCAAATTAATTTGTTCCGCAAGCGCCAGCATAAAACGATCACCCCTGTAACGGCATAGCTAAAAAAGGAGTAAATGTGATGAATAAATTATATAGTTTATTTGAGGATCAGGAAGAGGCCGGGAAGGCTGTTGAGGTTTTGGCAGCGGCCGGTTTTGAAGATGCTGAGATTCACGAGATTGAAGATCGTTCTGAATTGCAGCCGGAGCCAATAGTGGTTGCACCCATTCACCGGGGTGGCTATGGTGCGGCGACACCAATCCCATTTGGGGCTTTTGTATCGGAAATTGGTAACAGCGAGGTGGAAGAGTTCCTGAAGCGGAATCTGAAAAGCGGCGGTGTGGTGGTTGTGGTTGGTCTGTCTGATAAGGAGACCCGCGACCGGGTGAAGCGCCTTTTGGAAGAGCAGGGCGGGCAGGTGGTATAGTCTGGTCCTTTTGTAACAGATTACTGAAACGGAAAAATCGGTAGCAACGAATGACACGTTTTGTTGTCGTTGGTTGAGATGATTCAATTCCAACTGGCATTTAGAAAAACACGGATTCCAGGGATTTTATTTCTTGGGGTCCGTGTTTGTGCTTTGTCAAGGTTGTCGTCTTGAGATAGGCGGGAACAGACGTTTTTGGGTAGGGGAGCTTTCGACCCACCTGTCCACCTCTATCGTTTCCCGCAAAAGTGGCGGGGATGGAAAAGGCGCTTAAAATTGGGTAGTTGGTGGTAAAAAGACACCTGGCGGTAAAAGACACCACTTATGATTGGTGATTGGGTGATTTCCTGGTTCAGTTGGGGCCGGTGGACTGGGGATTGATTATTTTGTTATTGGATATTTGTTTGGGAACCAGAAAAAGACAATGGCCAACATCGAAACGCGCTTAAATACTGTCCGGGATGAACTGCTTGACCTCAGCCTTCGGAATACGCTGCTAAATTATCGCCATTTGAAGTCCAGGGGGGTGGAGATGGTGGATGAGCTACCGGAGTATATTTTCCGGCTGCTGGTTACGGAATCGAAGAAGATGTCTTTCTTGCCAATGCCTGAACCGGAACCGGCGGAAGACGGCGAACCGGAGGAAGGTGTCGGGACGGATGAGGCAGGCGAGTTGGAGCCGTTGGGCCAGCCGGATGACGGCAGTTCCGGGGCGCCGATTTCGTTGGAGGAGGAAGACGCACTTGAAATTGTGCCAGCCTACTATACCGATAACCGGCTCCAAACCCCGTATACCTCGGTCAATCTCCAGAACCGGCTGTTGAACAGCTTTTATACGGCCCGAACTTATATTGAAGAGCAGGGGGTGAATGTTCTCTATATGGCTTTCGGGATGCTGCAATGGCGGGAAGCGCCAGGCAGCGAACAGGTGCGACTGGCCCCCTTGATCCTGGCTCCGGTTGAACTGGATCGAACCAACGTCCAGGCCAAGTTCCGGGTGAAGTATACGGAGGATGATATTGGAGATAACCTTTCGCTGCGTGCTAAGTTGAAGGCGGATTTTGGGGTTGATATGCCGGAGCTTGCTGACAGTGAAGAGGTGGATGTCCAGGGTTATTTTGACCAGGTGGAGGCGGCGATTCGGCCGCAGAAAGAGTGGTCGGTGGATCGAACGGCCGTTGTGATGGCCTTCTTCTCTTTCAGCACCTTCCTGATGTACAACGATTTGGATACGGCCGTCTGGCCTGAGAATGATTCTCCCGCGAATCATCCGTTGATGGAATCTATTGTGCTGCAAGGCTTCCGAGAGCCGCCGCCGCTGGTTGAGGATGATGCCCTGATTGACAATTATGTGTCGCCTGAGGAGAGCTTCCAGATTTTGGATGCGGACAGTTCGCAGACGCTGGCGATTTTGGATGTGAAGCAGGGGCGGAATCTGGTGATTCAGGGGCCGCCGGGAACGGGCAAGTCGCAGACGATTTCTAACCTGATCGCCGAGGCGATTGGGCAGAATAAGACGGTGCTGTTTGTGGCGGAGAAGATGGCGGCGTTGGAGGTGGTGAAGCGGCGGTTGGACGCGACCGGGTTGGGGGACGCCTGTCTGGAGCTTCACAGCCATAAGACGAATAAGCGGGTGGTGTTGGCAGAATTAAAGCGGACGTTGGATTTGGGACGGCCGAAGACGCGGGATTATGCGGCCGATTTTCAGGCATTGATTCAATACCGGGATCAGTTAAACCAGTACAGCGCCGACGTCAATACGCCGATAGGCGGCAGCGGTCTGACCCCTTACCGGGTGTATGGGCAGTTGATGGGGCTGCAACGGCAACTGCGAGGGGTAGCGACGCCGCCGTTGGACGGCCGTAAGA
>JBAPRX010000254.1:0-14073 GCA_049281335.1 Promineifilaceae bacterium (SeqCode) | reverse complement strand
AGGAGACGACATGGGCAAGCGCACATGCGCCGCCCACCACCATGAATGAAAACATCAACCCTTTGCGCTCTTTGCGTCTTTGCGTGAGATTTATTTTCAGAGGAGATTTCTCATGAAACGATTGATCTTTTTGCCCCTGTCGGCCCTGTTTGCGCTGGCGCTGTTTGGCTTTTTTGTCTGGCTTTCGGTTCCGGTTGGTGTTGCTGCTGGAGTGTGTGCGGTTCCCGGAACGCATCCAACGATTCAAGCGGCCGTATTTGATACAGGCTGCACCACCATCAACGTTGCCGCCGGGACCTTTGGGGAAACAGTTTCCATCACCCGCTCTGTGACTATCATTGGGGCGGGGCTAACCAATACCTTTGTGGATGGGGGCGCGGGTGGCCCGATTTTTTACGTCAGTCCTGGCTTGAGCGTGACGCTGGAGAGTTTGACAATCCAAAATGGCCTTCATGTTGAAGGAACTGGCCTTTATAATGAGGGATCCCATCTTAGGCTTTTCGATACCCGCTTTTTGGATAATGTGGCGACGTCTGACGGGGGTGGATTATATAATTTGGGTGGGCAGGTCACGATTCTGAACAGTGAGTTTTTGACGAATACGGCTTTTCATGGTGGGGGCATTTATAACACGGGGGTCATTACGGTGGAGCAGACATTATTTCAGGGGAATTCGGCCGTTAATCAGACCTTTACTATGGGAGCGGGCGGGGGATTTTACAGTATCGGTAGTGGACGAGTTGAACGGAGCATGTTTGTGCATAACCATGCTTTCGCTACCGGCGGAGGTGTCTATAACGATGGTAACCTTGTAGTCTTACAGACATCGGTAAACGAAAACTTCACTCAGTCCGGAACGGGTAGCGGGGGTGGAATAAGTAACGACGATGGTCTGATTGTCATTAGCAGCGCTATCATCGGTAATAACTCCGTTGATGGCGGTGGGATAATAAATTTTGGGTCAATGGCTCTAATTAACGATACCATTGGCGGCAACGCCGGTAATGGGGGTGGCGGGCTGCAAAATCGCAATTTGGCGACAATTAGTTACTCGACTTTTTCGAACAATTTAGCCCTGGCAGGTGGTGGTATTTTGATGTTGGGTGGTACGCTTAATCTGAATAGTTCGATTGTCGCCCTATCCCTCAATGGCGGCGACTGTTTTATATCAAGTGGGTCATTGGTTTCGCAGGATTACAACCTGGACAGTGATGGTACTTGCAATCTGACCCAACCGAATGATTTGCCGAGCACAATACCATTGTTTGGGACGCTGGGGGATAACGGCGGCTGGACAGAGACTCAGGCGCTTCTACCGGGCAGTCCGGGAATTGATGGGGGCGACAGTGCCACCTGTCCCCCTGGAGATCAACGGGGCTTTCCACGCCCAATAGGGTCGGCGTGTGATATGGGCGCGTATGAGGCTGGCTGGGTGGTCTATCTGCCAGTTGTTTTGAAGCCTTGAGGGCTGGCGACCACAAAGCTTCAATTGATCTTGGATTCCTTAATAAAACTGTAACCGTTTCACAAACTCTCTGTAAAGGCTTTCCCTGATTATTATTAGTGTGACTGTTTAATAATCAGGGAAGAACCTCGCAGGAGTGGAGAAATGAAATGGTTGAGATTGCTTGTGCTGGTGGGACTGGTCGGTATTTTCGGCCGTCAGATAGCTTCAGGACAAACGGCCGAACCTGTGGAACGGCCGCCGGTCGAATCGACATCGGGTAATGGAACGCTGGAGCCTGTTGGCTCCTGGCCTTTTGGTCCGGCATTGGCTGTGGTGGCGGATGAGGGGAGGAACCTGGTTTATCTTGGTTCGGGCGGCGCGGTTCTGATTCTCGATGTGACTGATCCGACGAACCCGACACTCGTTTCAGATGATTTGCGAACGGATGGGCTGGTGCGGGGGCTGGACTATGATCCGGCAACCCAACGTCTTTACATTGCCGCGAATGAAGCTGGTTTGGAAATTTGGGATTTAACCGATCCGGCCAATCCGGCTCGGTTGAGCCGCACTGAAATCACCTATTTTGATGTTGAAATTCCAATCAATGATGTCGCCTTAAGCGGCAACTATGCGATCCTGGATGGCAATTATGGGTATGTTCACTCGGTGGACATTTCCGATCCTGTCCATCCGGTTGATGTCAGTTTCAATGGCATTGGGGGCAATCCCACACAGGGGGTTTATGCAGATGATAGTAACCATGCTTATGCTTGTGGCCCCAACTTCATCCGCTTTAATCTCCAGAATGGTTTGTTGTACTCGGCCGGTTATTTTGATTTCTACAGTTTATGCGGCGATTTTACGGTGGACAACGATACGACTGCCTATGTGGGGGTCGGGAGCTATATGTACATTCTGTCCCTGCCGAGTTTCCAGATTAAGAGTACGCCAAATGTGGGTGGGGTTAATGCTGTCGATGTTAGAGATGACACGGCGTATCTTCTCAACAGCAGCGGCCTTCACATTTATGACGTTTCTAACTCGGCCGCAATTAGCCTCTTGGGTGAAACGGATACGATTGGTAGCAGCGACCTGGCAGTGGTTGGCAATTATGCCTATGTTGCCGCTTCGGCTGCCGGGCTTCAAGTTGTTGATATATCAAACCTGAGCCAGCCGGAAATTGTCGGCTCTTATGATGTTTTTAGTGTTACCACCAATGTCGTTATTAAGGGCAGCCTGGCATTTCTCAGTGTCACCAACAGTGGACTGGTCATTGTTGACATCTCTGATAAGGCCAAACCGGAGATAATCGGCCAATTTAATTCAGCAGGTTATGCCAACGCTGTTGTTGTTGACGGAAATTATGCCTATATAGCAGATTGGGAGGATGGGCTGCGAATTGTAGACATATCAGACCCGACCCAGCCAACTGAAGTCGGGTATTATGATGGGCTGGAGGTGTGGAATGTAGCTGTATCGGGCAACCTTGCCTACGCGGTTGACTTCGATTCGGCGCTGCATATCTTGGATGTGTCGAATCCTGCCAGCCCGCAGTTATTGGGGATGCTGCCATTGTCCGGTTATATCTGGGAGGTGGCTCTGGATGGTAATTACCTCTATATTGCGAATGAGGATAACGGCGTCCGGGTTGTTGACGTGTCTGACCCGACCCAACCGGTTGAGGTTGGCAGTTATCCCACGCTCAATGCGTTAGACGTTCAGGTGAAGGATGGTCTGGCATATGTGGCTTCGGCCGATTGGGATGGGGGTTTTCTGATATTGGATGTGTCGAACCCGGCCCAGCCCACGCTGGTCAACCAATACAATCCGAATGGATGGTTCCATCCATTTAATGTGAATGTTTCGGGTATCTATGCCTATCTAACAACTCCTTCGGCTTCGGATAAGTTGTACACGATTGACATCTCGAATTTGACGAACCCGGTGGAAGTTGACGATTTCAGCATTTCCGGGTCGATTCGGGAAGTAACGGCCGATGGCCCGTTTGTTTATGTGTCAGGCGGAGAGGCGGGAATGCAAATTTATCGCAATACCGCCGTTGCTTATCAGGCGACATTGGGACCGAACAGCACGATGATGGCCGAACCAGGAGAAACAATTACCCATACTTTCACACTTGCGAATCTAGGTTTGAGCGACACTTTTTCACTTACTATTAGTGGTCAAAGCTGGCCGACAACGCTAATGACTCCGGCTACCTTAGAGATGGATGCCAATGAGGATACAACGATTAGTGTTCAGGTCACGGTTCCTGTCAGTCCGACGGAATCGGCCGATACATTCACTTTGACCGCTGTTTCGAGCGGTGATCCGTCCCTCACTTTGACGGCAACCGGAACAACAATGCTGCCGCCACCGCCGCCACCACCGGCTGAGTATTCAATTTACCTGCCAGGGGTCTGGCGACCAGGTCTGTAGACGGGTTACAGACCGTAGATGAAGACGGCCGTCACCTGGGAGGCACCCTCCTATCTCCTGGGGCCAGATTGGCTAGAAAGGCTGTTAGCTGATCCCAATTCTGGAAGGCGGCCGTCTTCCCCGACTGTAAATGAATAACCCGTCCACGCCATCGAGGGGCATTGAGCGACCATTCCTGCCACACCCGAACAACGAAGGTGCAGGCGGATTGTTCTTTTTGGGGTTCTGAGGCTTGGGACACGCTTTAACCTCTTATTGGGAGCTATTTCGTCGGTTCAGATAAAAACCAATTACCAGCAAACCGCCAAAGAGGAACCAGCCCTGATCAAAGAGGGAGGCTGCCCCTGTCGGCCGCCCGCCGTTGTTTGCCTCTTCCAGTGCGGTAATACGGGCTTCTAAGTCGGAAATTTGTGCTGCCTGCTCCTGGGTAATCTGGTACAGGCCCTGAACGGAGGCCAGCGCTATGCCATCGGCGTCTACGGTTGCGATGGAAGTATCGGAGCCACCAAGCGCAAAGGCGGCGTAGAATTCCTGGGCTGTTGGCCCCAAATGACGTATGTCGTCTGATTCGGCTTTGTAATTCCAGCTTTCAATGTCCATCTCGGAAACGGCCGATAAGATGGTCTTCGGATCAACCTGCTCGAAATTTTCTTTTAGATTCTCGTCGGAGGCGTTGGTCCAGGTTCCGCCCCAACTGAGATAGGCGCCGGTTGATGTATCAATCGGGTTCGACCAGATAAATTCCACCCAATTGCCGATGTCATCATCGAACTGCGCCCCGCCGAAGGCCCGAACCCGGAACTGGTGTGCGTGTTGCGAGGCGAAAGGAGTGCAGTTAAGAGAGTCGGCCCAGACGAAAGAGCCGTCGTGATTGGCCTGGGCCTCACAACCGGCGGCGAAGCTGTAATTCCCCGCGGCCGTGTTGAGCCAGCCACCTGGAATTGTTGCGACATCACCGGTGGCAGAGTTGCCATGACCGCCACCGATAGTGTTATATTTGCCGTCGGCGGTATTGTCCCATCCGCCACCAATCGTCGCGTAATAGCCATCTGATGTTATGTTGTTGTCGTTGCCGACCATATTGCTGCCGCCCCCGCCAATGGTTCCTCCTTCCTCGGTTACGAAGTTCCGGTCATCGGGGCTGCTGTTGCCGCCGCCACTGATGGTTGCCAGGGGCGCTTCTATCCGGTTCCATCGTCCGCCGCCGATGGTGCTATAGATCCCGGTGATGTAGTTGGCAGATCCACCACCAATCGACCCAAAATCATCATCTATGGTATTGCCATTACCCCCGGCGACAGTCCCATAATCCCCGTAGCTGTGGCTCAAGTTGCCACCGCCTATAGTGGCATAGCTTCCAAGCGCTGAATTTTGTTCGCCTCCACTGATGGTCGAGGCATAGCCGGTGATATAGTTACTATTACCGCCGCTGACTGTGGCGAAGCTTTCGCCTGCGGTATTACCTGAACCACCACCGACCACTGCATAGTCACTCGTGGTGTTAAAACTCCCACCCGCAATGGTTGAATATTGGCCGTTGGTGGTGTTATTTCGGCCGCCGCCGATGGTGGTGTAATTGGCAAGGGCGGTATTGGTGGATCCACCGGATACGGTTGCGGCCGTTCCGGTGGCCGTGATGACTTCACCACCGCCGACTGTAGCAGCCTCGCCGATCGCGGTATTGCCGGCGCCTCCGCTGACTAACGCAGCGAAACCTTGAGCCAGGTTGAACTGGCCGCCGCCGACGCGAGCGGATTGGCCGTCGGCGGTGTTTGAGACGCCGCCACCGATGGAAGACCAGCCCTGGTGAGATTGGTTGCTGGCTCCTCCGGCAATAGCACCCCAGCCGCCATCAATGGAGTTGTTTTGGCCGCCGCTGATGGTGGCATAGAGGTTGGCGGCGATATTATTGATGCCGCCGCTTATTGTGGCTGAACCGCTGGAAGCATTGTTGCCATTGCCCCCGCCAATCGTGGTGAAGCTGCCGAGGGTGTGGTTGGCGACGCCACCGGCTATTGTGGCGTAGTCGCCAATGGCGTTGTTAGATGAGCCGCCAGCGACTAGGGCCATAAGGCCATCGGCAAGGTTGAAGTAACCACCACCAACGGTAGCGTTCCAGTTGTGGGCAGTATTTAATTGGCCACCAGCAACGGTCGTGTAAAGACCGAGGGCGGCATTGTCGGAGCCGCCGCCGACGGTGCCGTGCGTATCGGTGACAACATTGTTCTGGCCGCCGCCGATGGTGGCGTAATCGGCTCCGGCTTCATTGTTAGCGCCGCCGCTGACGACGCTCCAGCTGCCACCGGCGCTGTTGTTGATGCCGCCGCCAACGGCTGAGTCCAGTCCAATGGCAAGGTTGAAGGCTCCACCGCTTACGGTGGCGTAATCGCCGCCGGATTCATTCCGTTCCCCGCCTCCAATTGTCGAGAGCAGGCCACCGGCGGTGTTGCCCCGGCCACCGCTAACAGTGGTAAAAGCGTCGTTGGCCTGGTTAATGGCCCCACTCTGACCCCCTCCGCCAATGGTTCCACCAATTACACCCACGCCGGTGCTGTTGCCGCTGTAACCCCCAATGAGGTTGGTGCTTGTTCCATTGGGCTGTGTCCATAGACCGGGGAGGGAGAGAGCGTTGGGTGCAGCGGTCAAGGGTTGGCGGGGAGAAAGGTTTGTGTAGGAGCCGCCTCCTGCCGGGCAGCGGACGGCGATGTTCAGCCAGCGAGCATCCCCGGTGAAAGCGTTGGCACCGAAGTCAATAACTGCCGTGAAAAGACCCTCCTCTACCGATACGGCCGTTACTGTCTGGTTGCCGCCAATCTGAGCGCCGCCGCTGAGGGCGTCCCATAGGCTAAAGAGAAAGTCGCAGGTATTATTGACCGGAGCGCCGCTGCTGTCGAGCCTCCCCTGGAAGGTGAAGGAAGTTCCCAAAACGGATTGGGATAATTCTTCCCTACCAAACTGTGCAGCAGGACCCGATTGGGCCAGGAGCTGATCCGCCGAAACACCGGCTCCCAGGAAGACGAAGAGGGAAATTGCAAGCAATATTACCAGTAGATGTTTTCTGTGTTTCATAGATAACTCCTCAAGAAAAAATTGACGCACAGGCGCGGAGGAAAAAATAATAAGGGTGTATCGTTTCGTTGACGCTGTACTGAGGACGTAAAGGATTAGAGGACTTCATTGGGTTACCACCATTGGTAGGTAGGCTCGGTGTTGTGAGGTGGAAGGCGGGGTTGGTGATATCGTGGGGGTTTGGGTTATTGTTGGCGTTGCAGTGGGAGTGCTTGTGGCGGTGGGAACGGCCGTCGTGGTCGGCGTTGCTGTTCGAGTTGTGGTCGGTGTGGCTGTCGGCGTGCTGCTGACAGGTGGTGTTGTAGATGGCGTGGGAGTGGTTGTCGAAGTTGTCGTCGGTGTTTTGGTTGGAGTGGGTGAAGGTGTGGCGGTATGGGTAGCAGCCGGTGTCTGGGTAGGTGTCCGTGAGGGTGTCGCGGACAATGTTGGGGTACTGGTTGCAGTCGTGGTTGGCATTAAGGTAGATGTCGGTGTTGGTGAAGGCGTCCGGGATGGCGTGGGGGGTTGAGTTGGTATCGCAGTGCTGGTTGGCATAGAGGTTGGGGTCGCAGTTGATGAGGGGGTTATCGCCGGAAGATCCCAGAAACCACCATGGAGAGTATAACTGCCACCACCGGTCAATCCGGCATCGGGCTGACCAATCGTATCCTGAAGGGCGTAACTGCTCCCTGTGGACTGCCCACCGCCGCTGTCAATGGTGAACCATCTGAGCAAATAATCCCCTTGCGCTCCTGCGGGCCAGAAAAGCCTTCCCAATAACAGACCGAAGGCTGCAGCCAGGAATAGGAACTTTCCCCAGCGTTTCATGAAGGCTTTCCAAAGAAAATTGCTCGGGCAGAGGTGCAGAAACGCAGAGGGATAGGTGTTTTCATTGAGGGTTTTGTCATGCCCTCAGGTTAACAGGAAGGTGTCAAAAAAGTGTCAAAAGGGTTTGGGCTTTGGCTTCCAGGGCACCGGCCCCGATTTGTTGGGCCAGGTCAATGGCTTGTTGGCAGTAGGCGACGGCCGTTTTCTGATCCCCCATTGCCAATGCCAACTTTGCCAGCTCATACTGTGTCCGACTTTCCAGCCATTTATGGTTTAGTTCCTGGCTCAATTGGAGTGTCTTTTCCAGGTAAACGGCCGCTTTTTCCAATTCTCCAGCAGCGAGGAATCCTTCTCCCAACCCAACCAGCACTCGGCATTCTTCCCCTTTATTCTCAATTTCCTGCATGATAGCCAATGCCTGCCGGAGTAAAGGGATTGCCCGGTTGTGATCCTCCCGCAAAACGGCCGTCTCGCCCAGCCCGCACAGGGCCAGCCCCTCGCCGCGACGATCTCCCTGTTCCCGGCGAATGG
Organism: Promineifilaceae bacterium (SeqCode); assembly: GCA_049281335.1. Taxonomy (GTDB): domain Bacteria; phylum Chloroflexota; class Anaerolineae; order Promineifilales; family Promineifilaceae; genus JAKEFB01. The sequence goes on along the minus strand of JBAPRX010000254.1, from coordinate 5,780 downwards.
AGAGCGCGAGTTGGTAGTGGGATTCGGCCGAGCCAAGCTGCCCCAGATTTTTGTAGGCGTCCCCCAGGTTCATATGAGAGATGCCTTCACTCCGGCGACTGCCAATTTCCTGGCAAATTGCCAGCGCCGCTTCGGCCAGTTCCAAAGCCTGCTGAAAATTTCCCTGGAAAATGCTGACGCTGCATAGGTCATTGAGGGCTAATTGCTCATTTTCCCTTTCGCCAATCTCACGGGCGATGGTGAGGGACTGCTGGTAGTAGTCACGGGCGGTGGGGTAGTCGGCCGTATCCATTGCTATCACCCCCAGGTTGGTCAGGTAGAGGCTTTCCCCTCGACGGTGGCCGATTTCCTGCCAAACGGACAATGCCTGCTGAAAATAGCTGCGGGCAGCATAAAAATCGCCCTGGTAGCGGCAGATAATCCCTAAATTGCCAGAAGCGTTTGCCTCGCCAACGCTATCATTAATTTCCGGGAGACGGCAAATAGCGAGGGCAGCTTTCAAGGCGAATTTGGCCTCCTCATAGCGACTTTGTTGCCAACGGGCCAATCCCAGAACGGTCAAACAGCGGGCTTCCAGACGAGGTAATTTTTCCCCGCGGCTTATGGTCAAGGCTTCCTGGATACGGAGGACGGCCATTTCGTATTCACCCTGGTGGAAGTGGGCCAACCCCCATTGAATCAGTGCCTCGATCTTTAGATCTGCCGTTTCGGTGAGGGTAGCCGTCTGAGCAGCTTTGGCTGCCTGATTATAGCGGCCTGTGACAATTGCAAAGTTGGTCTGCCGCAAAGCAACCATCGCCTTTGTTTCGGCATCAACCTCCAATGTCAGTCGTGCCATTTCCGATAGGTCTTCCACCTGGGCCTGGCGGTTTCCCTGACTGTCCAACACTTTCTCGCGGGCCAACAGGAGCGGCAGCCGTCTGTGATCCCCTTCGGAGAGGAGGGCTAACGCCTGGCTGAAATAAGCGGCAGCTTCATCCAGGGCGTATTGGGCTGCTGCATGTTCCCCGGCCGATTGCAGATAATGGACTGCCTTTGGTATCAGGGCGGGATCATGTTTGCAGCCCTGGCGGTAATGAAAGGCCAGTTCTCCGGCCAGTTTTTCGGTTGGGTATAAAGCTTCCATAGCGGCAGCGGCTCTTGAATGAAGCTGCTGTCTACGCCTTCTCGGAATGGCAACATAAAGTACTTCCTGGAGCTTGTGGTGGCTGAAGGCATAATCTCGGCCGTCTATGCCGGTTCCCTCTTCGATGAGAAAATGGCGCAGCCATAGTTCGATTTGCTCCAGGATGGCATCGTCATCCCGCCCCCAGAGCAATTTTAGCAGGTCAAAGTCAAATTCACGGCCCAAAATGGCCGCTAATCGCAGCCCTTCCTGCGCTTCAATTGGCAATCGCTTGATACGGGCCAGAACGGCCGAGGTGATGGTTGGGGGGAGGGGGCGTTCGGCCGTTCTGGGGTGGAGCCGTCCGCCATCCGCAATGGTTTCACTGCCGGTATCAACCAGGGTACGAATGATTTCGGTCAGAAAAAAGGGATTGCCCTCCGTCTCGGCGAAAAGAGTGCCAGCCATATTCGTTTCCAGGGTTTCTACCGCCAGCCCGGAGATAATTTCCGTTACTGCGTCTCTGGATAAGCGGGAAAGTGCCAGCGTGACGCTCAGTTTTTCTCGTCCAAGCTGCCGTTCAACATCAACCAGCGGGTGATCGGGACCGACGATTTCCCGTCGGAAGGTCCCGATCACCAGGAGCGAAGGAATAGCCTGATGCACCAGATAGTGGAGCAGTTGGAGGGTAGACTCGGTCGCCCAGTGGAGATCTTCCAGGATAAGGAGAAGCGGCCTATATTCGGACAGAAGGGCCAATAAACGGCTTACAGCGTTGAAGAGACGAGTGCGGTCGGGTTGCAAATCGGCCGTTGTCTGCTCCCCGAATTTTTCTGACAGTTCTGGCAGCAGATGGGCGAGTTCACCGGTTGTCCAGGCAGGGAGCCGGTTCCAATCGGCGGTGGTAAAGGATGTTAGCAGCGGCCGTAATGCTTCAGCAAAAGGCTGGTAAGGGAGGAGCCTTTCAAATTCATAACAGCGACCCAGCAGCACCGGTTCTCCCGGAAGCTGACGGACAAATTCCTGCACAAGCCGACTTTTGCCACCACCAGCCTCGCCGCTGATGAGCAGCAGCCCACCTTGCCTGTTTTGCCAGTAATCGTTCAAGCGATTCATTTCTCGACTACGGCCGAAGAAAGGCAAGGAGAGGGTATCCGTTGGCTGGAAAGAAGGCATTTTTGCGGGGCGGAAAGGCTCCAAAGGGATATGTGAGAAAGGTTCGGCCGGAAAACGGCCGCTGCCAATTTCCTCGGCTAATTTTGCTGTTTCCGGCATTGGTTCAACGTCAAGTTCCTGCCGAATTATCTCGCGGAAGTGCTGGAAATGTTCCAGGGCGGTGTTGCGCTGGCCGATACGGGCGTAATTCCTCATTGCGGCCCGATTTGCAGATTCCTGTAATGGGTCTTGATCCAGTAAAAGAAGGGCGGTGTTTAATGTCTGTTGGTAACGCCCGGCTTCTTCGTAGCCGATCATCAATGATCGCAAGGTTTCGAGATAACGGCCGTGCAGTTGGTAGCGTTTGTCAATGACCCACTCGTTATAGAAGCCGTCCAGAAACTCACCCCGGTAAAGAGAGACGGCCGTTTCTAGGGATGCGAGATCGGCAGTGTCGGCATGGTCATAAAAGGCGTCCACGTCCAGCCATAATTGACCGGTCAGTTGGACAGTTTGGTTATCGGCCGTGATATAGGTCTCGTTAGGCAGACATCTACGAATGTGCCAAAGAGCTGTGGAAAGGGAGCGGCGGGCGCGGTGATCCGGCCGTTCACCCCAAAAAAGGTCAATGAGTTTATCGCGAGCGGTTGGCCGAACACGGTTGCAAGCGAGATAGGCAAGAAGTGATTGGGAGTTGACCGTTGCCGGTCGGGGAAGGGAAACGTCTTGATATGTTAGCTCAAAACGGCCGAAACAATAGAGACGCAAAGTGGGCATTGCCGGTTCCTGAAAAACACATCATACGTACCGTGTTGGTACAATGTAGCACAATCGGGAGATTGGTGGCAAGTGTTTAAGGTTGGACGCCGAGATTCGCGGAGAATCAGCGCGTCACAAGGAGCTATGATATGCGCGGCAGGCGGGAAACGACCGATGTTACAGGTAGCGGTCTTGTGACTTAACTGGGATAGTATGCGAAGAGGCGTTTTCGGTGGCTGGTATCTTGCTACTTTATTCGATACAATTTCTTATAGGTGTGATCGATTTACCAAATCGATTTACAAGGAGAATTATATGGAAAGTCAACCGCGCTCGGTTGTGCGCGTTATCCACCCCCAGATGGTAATTGAGGGGGCTGGGGTTCGTTTGCAGCGTTCTTTCGGTCCCAGCCGGGCCAATCCGCTTGATCCGTTTCTGCTTTTTGACCACTTCGCCTTTAATGACCCGATTGAAGGGCCAATTGCCGGATTTCCAACCCATCCGCACCGGGGTATTGAGACGGTGACTTATATGCTGGAAGGGAATGTCCGCCACCGGGACAGCCTGGGTAATATGGGCATCATTGGGCCTGGTGATGTCCAGTGGATGACCAGTGGTCGCGGGATTCTGCATGAGGAGATGCCGCGACGGGGGCCAAACGGCCGTGTGAACGGGTTCCAGTTGTGGGTAAATCTACCGGCGGCCGAGAAGATGGGCCAGCCCCGCTACCAGGAAGTGAAAGAGGGAGGTATTCCAACAGTGCAGCAAAATGGGACGGCCGTTCGGGTTGTGGCCGGTGAGTATCAAGGCGTTCAAGGACCGGTTGGCGAAATCGCTGCTCGGCCGTTGTATATGGACATCCGCCTTGAGCCGGGAACGACCTTTACCCAGGCTGTTCCTAGAGGACATACGGCCGTTGCTTATGTCTTTGAAGGGGCGGGGACCTTTGGCCCGGATGAAGATAACCCAGACGGCGCGGAACGGACAGTACAGGCAGACGCCATGATCATCTTTGGTGAGGGGGATCGTATCCGGGTACAGGTGGGGGAGGACAGCCCGGTACGTTTCATGTTTATGGCTGGCGGGCCATTTGGGGAACCGATAGTTCCTTATGGCCCGTTTGTAATGAACACTCCGCAGGAGATTCAGCAGGCCCTGGATGATCTACGGAATGGTACGTTTGTCAGTTGATTGGTACTTTACCGGTGCTTTTACCCGCAACTTCAACCAACATTCGTAAGGCATTATTGACAGATTCAGAATCAGGAAATATCTCGGCTATATCTGGCGATAATACCACCACATTGCTTCCTTCTGCGAAACGTTGAACATATTTTCCACGAATACCCTGGCTGAAATCATAATCATCCAGCATATCATTATGCTCACTTTCTATGGTTACTTTCATCGAAACACACTTTCTTTTAGAAATAGAAGTTTCAAGTTCTATAAGATTTTGCTCTTAGGAAAGCTACTCTCATTAGGGAACCGGTTCGCCGCGTGAAGTGACGAAAAGGGAATACCAATCTTCACGGGTTAACTCGATGTTAAGGGCCTGAGCGCAGGCACGGATGCGACCGGGTTTGGTGGTGCCGACGACGGGCTGGATGGCGGCGGGATGGCGGAGGAGCCAGCCGACAACGATGGCTTCGAGGCTGGTTTCATATTTATTAGCCAGGGAGGCAACGAGTTCGGCCGTTTTTTTGACGGCTTTTGGCTGTTTTTTGACACTTTGTCCGGAATAGATTCCATGAGCCATGCTGCCCCAGGCTTGGACCTGGACATCATTCATGATGCAGTATTCCAGAATGCCAGGCGAAAAATTGAGATCTTTGCCTTTCTCGTTATTGAACATGATACCTTGTTCGATCCAATCCCGATGAGCGAGGCTTAGTTGAATTTGATTGGCAACCAGGGGATCGGGCAGGAAGGATTGCAGATAGCCGATCTGGTGAAGGTGGAAATTGGAGACGCCGAAATAACGGACTTTTCCAGCTTTCTTCAGGATGGCGAAGGCTTCGGCAATCTCTTCAGGCTCCATTAAGGGGTCCGGGCGGTGCAGGAGCAGGATGTCTATATATTCGACGTTCAGCCGTTTCAGCGAGCCGTCTACGCTGGAAAGAATCCAGTCTTTTGAGAAATCGTATCGGGTGAGATCGCCTTCATCGTCGGCGAAGCGAATGCCGCATTTGGTCTGGATGAAGAGCTGTTCCCGAAGTTCCGGTCTTTCTGCCAGTACGCAGCCGAAGACTTGTTCGGATTTGTTCATCATGTAAATGTCGGCGTGGTCAAAGAAGTTAATACCGGATTCCAGGGCGGCGTCTATTAATTTGTGGGCTTTTTTGATATGTTTCTCGGTGATTGGCGTATGGTCCCAGGAGCCACCCATTCCCATAAAACCCGCGGCTATGCGGCTGGCAGCAGGGATATATTTTTGTAGAGGGAATGCACTCATTATTTTACTATCCTTTCCTCGTTTGTTGTTATTTTTGAATGTACAACTGCGTAGATGAAATGTCTTTCAGCACTAATTTACCGGACAATGACTGTTCTGTATAGAGCAATTTAGAAAATGGATCTTTGTGGACTATTTATTGATCAGTGGCAGGCCAGACGGCCGTCGCGCCCCGCCGTTCATGGATTTGGCGACTTTCTCGGTTTGTAAGGTTAGCTGATCGTGGAGGCGGGAGAGGCTCTTGTTTTGAGCCACCCACAGACCAACCAGCCCGATTCGGAGTTCAAAGAGGGTGACTACCCCTTC
>JBAPRX010000253.1:0-4902 GCA_049281335.1 Promineifilaceae bacterium (SeqCode) | reverse complement strand
GTGCCGCCCCGCCAGTCGTTTCCCCGCCAGATTCGCCACCGTTGGCAGCAGCTTCCGTTGCCGCCGGTTGGCCGATAGTCGAATCGGCCGTTGGTTCCGCCTCATTATCATCCCCAAGAATGGCGTTGCAAGCCAGGCTGGAAAGGCCCAAAATAAAAATCAAAACAACTATCCATTTTGTCTGTTTTTTCATCTTCAAAACTCCTTTTAAGGTTGAATCATGTCAAAGTAATTCCCAGGTAATAGGACAGTCAGTTGGAAGCCAAGCTTGTCGAAACCCACAACGGACCGTGACCCGTTACCATATACGCAGTTACGCCTTTTTTGGTTCCTCCAAAGCCAGAGCAATATGCAAATCATCCAGTTGGCGTTGAACAACGGCCGAAGGCGCGTCAGCCATCAAATCGGCCGCATTCTGGCTTTTCGGGAAAGCAATCACCTCCCTGATATTCGGTTCACCGGCCATCAGCATCACCAGACGGTCAATACCAGGAGCAATACCACCATGCGGCGGCGTCCCGTACTCAAAAGCATCGAGCATATGGCCGAACTGCTCGCGGGCTTCTTCCATAGAAAAGCCAATCAGCGACATAATCTTTTGCTGCAGCTCTCGTTCATGAATTCGGATGCTGCCGCCGCCCACTTCATAGCCATTACAAATAAGATCATACTGTTCACTCTCAACAGCGTGGGGGTCTGTCTCCAGCAAAGAAATTTGTGACCGCTTGGGAGAGGTAAACATATGGTGGCTGGGCGCGTAATGACCATCCTCCATCCCCTCTTCAAACAACGGAAAATCAACAACCCAGGCAAAGGCCAGGGTATTGGTATCCTTATAACCCAAACGACCGGCCATCTCATCCCGCAAAGTTCCCAAAACAGCATGAACGATAGACGGCTCATCACTGGAAAACAGCAGCAGATCGCCCGGTTCAGCCCCCAGCCGATCCATCAGCGCAGCCAGTTGTTCAGTGGTGAAAAACTTGGTAATGAAGCCCTTGATCTCTTCACTCTCTTTATCAATCGCCATCCAGGCCAGCCCTTTGGCTCCAGCATCTTTGGCAATAGCTTCCAGTTCATCAATCTGCTTGCGACTGTAGCCACCACAGCCGGGAACCCGCAGCGCCTTGACCGGTTTTCCGGCAGCCGCATTCTCGGCAAACACCCGGAAAGCGCTCTTTGCAGCAATGTCAGCAATGTCAACTAACTCCAACCCATAGCGCAAATCCGGCCGATCCGAACCATACCGCTCCATCGCCTCCTTGTAGCTCAAGCGCGGAAAAGTCTCAGAGGCCAATGGAACCGCGCTGGCAGCCTTGACCATCCCAATCATAAGCTCCTCAATCAGATTGAGAATATCATCCCTTTCCACGAAGCTCATCTCAATATCCAACTGAGTAAATTCCGGCTGGCGGTCAGCCCGTTGGTCTTCATCCCGAAAACACCGGGCAATCTGAAAATACCGCTCATACCCCGCCACCATCAAAAGCTGCTTCAACTGCTGCGGACTTTGCGGCAAAGCATAAAATTTACCTGGATGAACCCGGCTCGGAACCAGATAGTCCCTCGCCCCTTCCGGTGTGCTTTTGAACAAAATAGGGGTCTCAATTTCCAAAAAGCCCCGTGCATCCAGAAAGTCGCGGATATATTTAACCGCTTTGTGGCGGATACGCAGATTGCGCTGCAACCGTTCCCGCCGCAGGTCAAGATAGCGATATTTGAGCCGCAGCCCTTCATCAATCGAACTGTCCCCATCAAGAGGGATCGGCGGCGTTTTAGCAGCATTGAGAATGACAATCTGGTCGGTCAGCACCTCAATATCGCCCGTTGGCATATCCGGGTTAGCCAATCCCTCCGGCCGCATCGAAACCTGCCCCTTGACCTGGATAACATATTCCGGCCGTATTTGTTCCGCCAGATCAAACGCTTCCTGAGAACGTCCAGCATCAACCACCACCTGACATTTGCCACTCCGGTCGCGCAAATCAATAAAAATAATACCCCCCATATCCCGACGGCGGTTGACCCACCCGGCCAGGGTAATAGATTGTCCGGCGTTGTCAGCCCGCAGTTCGCCACAGTTGTGTGTCTTCAGCATTTAGTCCTTCCTGATGAATAATAACAGAATGTTTTCAAGTAATGTGTAAAAGAAGTAATGCGTAAAACGTAAAACGATTGCGTTTTACGTTTTACGCATTATGCAAGGCTATTTTTACCTTAATTCTCCAAAAGACGATTGTATCTTGTCCCCATTTCAACGACAACCGCCCGAATTTTTAAGAAAAAATTGATAAAAATTGACACTCAGGCTATTCATTGATAAAATCGAGGTGAAATTTATGATTTAGTGGAATTGCATCCATTATTGGATGATCATACAGATCTTTAAGTAAGGATATGGTGATGGAAGTTAACGTTATCGAACAAACTGAACAAATTCAACTCACCGAAACGGCCGCTTCGATGGTTCGCAATCTTCTGGTACAGAAGAATGTACCCAATCACGGGCTGCGCGTTTTCGTCTCCGGCGGCGGCTGCTCCGGCATGCAATATGGCATGGCCCTGGAAGCTGAAGCCCGCCCCTATGACCATGTCGTTGAACAAGGCGGCGTCAAAATGTTTATTGACCCGACCAGCATGATGTATCTCAGCGGCTCCGTCGTTGACTACGAAGACAATTTAATGGGCGGCGGCTTCCGCATTGACAACCCCAATGCTGTCTCCACCTGCGGCTGTGGACATTCCTTTAAAACAGGCGCTGAAGCGGGTAGTGCAACCAGCCATGCTGGCGGTGGATGCGGCTGCGGCGCTTAATCCCTTCTTTTACTCCTGATTTATATATGTACGGGACGCTCTAATCCTGATTAGACGTCCCGTTTTTATGTCTTAAGACCAATGCCTGTACGCTATTTTACCCTTGATGAAGCAAACGCCTTGCTGCCGGAAATTCGGCCGCTTATGTCCGAAATGTTAAACCGGCGTGGCAGAGTTGTTGAATCCCGCCACGAACTTATCCCTATCTTAAAAAGCCCCCACCAGGACGTTGGCGGTGGGATTGCTTCTGACGTAGTACATGATTTTGTCGCCATTGAACGACTGGCTAAGAAAATCCGAGGCTACGGCTGCGTCATTAAAGATTTGAACGCCGGGCTGGTTGATTTCCTCTCCGAACGAGACGGCCGAGATGTCTACCTCTGCTGGCGATATGGCGAACCAAGTGTAGAATACTACCATGAACTACATACCGGCTTTAACGGCCGAGAACCGGTTTAGAAACTGATACAAAACATTAGAAAACTGGCTTTTTTCTGGAATAATTAGTAACTAGTAATTGGTAATTGTCTGCTTCAGAATCCAATAACGAATTACCAATTACCAAACAAAGCCAAAGCAGGACACCAAATCCCGTGCTAAAGAACCTCTGGCCTTTCGGCAACCAAAAACACACCCGGACCTCCGACATCGTCTGGCTCGATCTCGGCGACCTCGGCGACCTCGTCAACCCCAACGGCCCCCACGAACAGTGGCAGGATCACGGCCTCGGCCTCCTGCGAACCATCCTCCACCAAAACGGCATCCAGACCGACCTGCTCTCCACGCGGGCCGTCACCTCCTGGGAGCAGCTGCGCGAACAACTCCTCGGCTACAAGATGATGATCATGAACGTCCGCAGCTACACCTTCCCCGTCGCCTACCGTTCGGCCAAAATATTCAAAGAGCTGAACCCCGACGGCCTGGTGCTGACCGGCGGCATGCACGCCACCGTCGCCCTGGACGAAATGACCGAAATAGACGCCTTCGACAAAATTGTCCAGGGGCCGGGCGAAAACACCATCGTAGACCTCGTTTCCAACCCCGACAATTTCCCCAGAGTAATATTAGGCATCGGCTCCAAATCAATGGCCGAATGGCCCATGATAGACCGCACCCTCTGGCCCCAACCCGCCAGCCGCAAACTCCGCAAGAACTTCAACTGGCCTCTGGAACCAGAATGTGGCTGGGGGCCGCCCGGAGTCGCAACCATCATCACCAGTCGTGTCTGTCCCTGGCAGTGCGTCTTCTGCAACGAGAACTCCTACATCCCCAATATGGGCAGACGACCGGTTGAGATGGTCATTGACGAACTCAACTACCTCGACGAAAATCACGGCCCTGTCGGCTCCATCGTCATCCACGACTCCATGTTCTTCCAAAACCCAAGCTGGCTGCAAGAATGGATCGAAAAATACCCTCGCAAAGCCAACAAGGTCTGGCCCTACTGGGCTGCCGGGCGGGCCGATACCGTCCGCCAATGGCCCGATTTATTCGAGGCCTTGCTGCGAGAAACCAATTGGCGCACCGTCTCCATCGGCTTCGAGTCCGGCAGCGACCGCGTCCTCCGCATCCTCAACAAAGAATGCACCGAAGAAGACAACTACTTCGCCATTGACCTCCTTCACCGTATCGGTGACGAAATGGAAGCCGAAGGCAAAGAACCGCCCGTCTTCTGGTCCAACATCATGCTCGGCATCCCCGGCGAAACCCACGAAGACGCCTTCAAGACCATGCGCATGGTCAAATCCATGAAGCGGGTCATGCCCTCCATCTCCTTTTATGCTCCTTACCCCGGCTCCGCTCTCGGCAACCAGCTAATCGCCGAAGGCCGCAGCCGCATGACCAAAGAAAACTACCACCGCTTCCCCGACGACGAAAAAGTTGTCGGCGTAGACTACCAATTCTACCGCGACCTCCTCGCCGGAAAATACGACGACGAAGTCAACAAAGGCCTCGACAAACACGGCCGACATCAAGAAACCAACTACACCGACGCCCTCATCAAAGCCTAATCACCTTTCAATCTTATTCAGGACGGGTCAACCAATCACCAATCACCAGCGGTGTCCTTTACCGCCAATCACCAAT
>JBAPRX010000252.1:0-8500 GCA_049281335.1 Promineifilaceae bacterium (SeqCode) | reverse complement strand
GGTGCAGTAATTGGGTAATTGGCAAGTCCACCGCCGGTGGGCCAATTACCCAATTACTCAGTTACTCAATTACTGTTGTAAAACTACCGTCTGACTGGCGTTGATATTTTGGGTGGAGGTGACGCCGTTCGGCCAGAGAACGGTGATGGTGGCTGAGGCGTTAGTTCCTAAGCCGAAAACGAGGGTGGCGCTGTCCTGGGACAAATAGCCGCTTCCGGCCTGAACCTCTCGTGTAGTTGTTGAACCATCGGACCGTGTAACCATTACCTTTGCGCCAACTCCGGTGGGATTGGCGGGCGGCCCTGAAAGCGTGACCCGAATGAAGTTGTTAAGGGTGTTGCCGTTGTTTCGGAACAGGAGGGGGTGGCTGTTGTTCACCGCCACAGCAATATCTACCCAGCCGTTGCCGTCAAAGTCGGCCACGCCCAACCCTCTGGCTTCGTATGGAACAGAGAGGCCGCTGTTTTCAGCCGGTACAACGGTAAATGTGCCGTTTCCCTGACCCCGCAGCCAATAGCTTGTGCCGCCATCGTAAGCCATTGTTTCATGGTCCGCTCCTCGGAAATTACCAACCATATAAAGGTCGTCGTGGCCGTCATTGTCGAGGTCGGCCGTAACCAACCCGTAGGCCGGGGCAACTTGAGACAGTTGCGGCAGTGGTGTGGCACCGAAATGGCCCGCGCCGTCGTTAATAAAGAGGGTGTGGGCCAGGGTTGTGGCTTCAAACCGCTGGGCCGCATCCAGCCGTGAGCCGTATATTTCTGCCAGGGTCGCGTCGCCATAAGCCTTGTAACTGTCGAATTCATCCATGATAAAGGGCATATCCATACCACTCATTCCCATGTAGACCATCGGGTAAAGGGTGTCGCCGATATAATAGGCTTCGACGATATTCACTTTCCCGTCCCCGTCAAGATCACCGGCGTAGACAACAGTTGGCATATCGGGGGAAGCCGTGTATTTGGTATTGAGCCCCAGATTACCGGCGGCGATATCGAGGTCGCCATCCTCATCGAAATCACCGGTGACAATTCCCGTCCACAGCCCTGACCATTGGGCAAGCCCAGATTCGGCCGTTGCTTTGACCAGAATGCCACCATCGTTGCGGAAAAGGTGAACCGGCCCAAATTCGGTGGCAATCAGCAGGTCGCTGTCGTTGTCCCCATCAATGTCGGCCCACACCGCACCCGTTGCCATTCCCAGGTTGTTCAGCTCCGGGGCAACGGTATCGGTGACGTTGACGAGCTGGCCGTTATCATTGCGGTAAAGGCGGCTGGAAGCGGGCAGGGGCCACTGGCCTGGAATGACCCGGCCACCGACAAACAGGTCCAGGTCGCCGTCCTTATCGTAATCAGCCGCTGCCATTGCACCGCTGGAGGAGGGGGAACTGTCTTGCCAGCTATCTTGCCGCAGGTTGAAGGGCGCTGTCTGGTCGGAGGAGTATTGGCCACCAACGGCCGTTGTGCCTTCGACACTGCTGTAACTGAGCAGCAGGGAGGGCTGGCTGTTTTGCCCATTGTTCCACCATAAGGGCGCCATCTCCTCGTTTTGAGGCTGCCAGGCGAGCGTTTGGGCGGTGACATCACTAAACGTGTTGTCGCCATTGTTGCGGTATAGGGTGCCGGTTTGTCCGGCCGCCCCAGCGATATAAAGGTCTGGAAGAGTGTCCAGATTGACGTCTCCCCAGGCCAGTCCTGGTCCCAATGTTGAAACCCGGCGGGGCAGCAGCATTTGCACCCCAAAATCATCGAAACTGTCCTCAACGTGAGGCGTCGTCAGCCCGGCTTGCGCAGAAACCTCTGTAAACTGCGCCGCGTTTGCCGTTTGAGAACCGGCAGGTTGAATGGTTCCTTTCCCCGCCGGCTCGGTTATGACGTAGGCCTGGTTAAAGGTCAACGGCCCCGACTGCTCATCGGGGAAAGTTTGAATTTGGCCGGAAGGCCATTCCACCGTTAGCTGCCGAATTTCAGTGGATTGACCGAGGCCGAAAACGGCAATTGGCTGGTGGCTGGAAAGATAGCCCCCGGAGGAGGTCATCTGGCGTACCTGAGTTCCGGTGTCTGTTACCAGGGTGATTTCTGCGCCCAGTCCGTAGCTGTTGGACGCCTGGCCCTGTAGTTTGATTGTTATGCGGGGATTGGCGCTGTCATTGCGATAGATTCCCGCTTGCTGGTTGAGATTGTTAATCACGATATCCAGATCGCCATCATTATCCAGGTCGGAAAGGGTCGCCCCGTGTCCGACAGATGGTTCGTTTAGTCCCCAAACGGCCGAAACTTCGTCAAAGGAGAGGTCGCCGTTGTTGCGGAAGATTAAGTCGGCCGTGTTGAGCAGGGGATATTGCTGAACATAGGCGATTAAGGCGTCCAGCCCTTGTTGTCCCACAACGGCCGCTTGTTCAGTTGAGTCGGCGTCCATTAAGTCCCGTACCATACCGTTGGTGATGAACAGGTCTACAAAACCATCCAGGTCAAGATCGGCGAATTTCGCCGTCCAGGTCCATTCACTTTCGGCAACATCGGCCAGCCAGGCTATATCGCTGAATGTGCCGTCGCCGTTGTTCAGATAGAGACTGTTTCGCATCAACTGAGGCGCGGAGCCAACCGGGGGCGGTGCCATTTCCATTTCGCCATGTTGGGTCATCCGTTTTTCATGATCCCGGCTGACCATATCGCCGATGAAGTAGTCTGTTAGACCGTCATTATTGATGTCGGCAAAGTCTACTCCCATCGAGAACCAGGGCGTGTGTTGAACCATATCTGGCTCGATCAGGGAGAAGGTTCCGTTGCCATTGTTGTGATAAAAGGTGTCTGGCGACCACAAATCGTTGGTGACGTAAAGGTCGGGCCAGTCGTCGTTGTCAACATCACTAAAAACGGCCGATAATCCCCAATAGCCGCCAACAATGCCCGACTCTTCGCCCACCTCCTCAAACGTGCCATCGCCATTGTTGCGGTACAACAAGTCCCGTTCACCTAATTCGCGCAGAAGGTTTTGACCTGTCGCCTGTTGTAAGAGAACCAGCCGATCCTGAAGTTCGGGGGGAATGGTAAGCTGCCCGTTGACACTTTGCAGTTGGAGTTCGCCAGTTTCAAATTCGATTGGGGTTGGGCGGTAGGTGGCGACAAAGAAATCGAGATCGCCGTCCCGATCATAATCAGAGAAGGTGGCTGTTGTCGCCCCGCCGCTGTAGCTGACCCCGGCCTTTTCGGTGATGTCGGTGAAGGTTCCGTCACTGTTATTTTCAAACAGGCGGTTTGACACTTTCCAGTTGGTCAGGAAGAGGTCGAGATCGCCGTCGTTGTCGATGTCGCCAAAAAAGGCTCCGACACTGAATCCTCCGGCGGCCGTATTATTGGCCAACCCCGCCTGCTCGGTGACATCTTCAAAGCGCATGGCTCCCAGGTTGTGATAAAGTTTGCTCGGCCCTTGTTCATTGACGAGGAAGAGGTCGGTCAGACCATCGCCGTCATAATCTCCGGCCGCAACCCCAGCGCCATTGTAGGTGTACTTGAAAAAGTTTTCGGGGCTGAGTTGGTTCATGAACTGGATGCCAGATTCAGCTGGGGTGAGGCTTGCAAGCATAGGGTTTGGCTGAACGGCCGAAAACACCACAGGCTCGGCGACAATGCCAGCCTCTAAATTAGATCGTCCCCCACTGCTGAAGCTGCGGTAAATAAAGAAGCTGCCTATAAGTGCAGCCATAATTACCAACAGCCCCAGAACAGCCACCATACGTTTCGACAACATCACAAATTCCTCCTCCGAAAACATGCCCACCAGAACGAGGGGGGTTCATGTTTGCGTATTTGTCAAGCAGTCATTGTGCCTGAATTGATTTTGTCGTGCAACTGTTTCAAACGGTTTTCGGGGGCTTTGCTCGACTGATTTAGGGCGTAAAGAGCGCCATATCCTTCAATCACCAATGAGGCTGAGACGAGTCCCATCTCGGCCGAGCGGACTATATCTCTGGTGGTGAAGAGGCCAGCCAGAAAGCCGCCGCAGAAAGCATCCCCGGCTCCGGTAATATCAACGATTCGATTGTCTCCGGCCGAATGATAGGCTGGTAGGTGGGTTTTTCGGCCGTTTTCCCGCTCGTAAATCAAGACACCATTCGCTCCGTGTTTGATAACTACAATCGCCGTTCCCCATTCGGCCAGCGTTTCGGCCGCTTTCCACAAGTCAACCTCTTGACCAAATAAGGAACGAACCTCCTGAGCGCTGGGCAGGAAGGCATCCACATAAGGTAAGAAGCGGCGCAGGTAAGGGATTAGATCAGGCCGCATATACCGTTCGCCTGGATCAATGGTAATTATTTGTATGCCGCGTTCCTTGAGGAAAGGTGGGAGAGTCATATGGGTGCGGATGGAGATGGGGGCGATGTGGAGGGCTGCTATATCAGGTTTCATCCCGCCATGCTGTTCAGGCCAATCTTCTGGTCGCAAGGCCAGCGGTTCGTATTCGTTGGGGTTGTCCTGGCCTGGGGTGGAGTGGATGTAATTGGTTAGTGCGTCGGGCAGTGGTTGGTTGATACGGCCGAAATGGGCGGCAGGCTCGGTGTCTACCCGCCTGCCGTCGGGCGTGTAGGCGTAGAAGGTGCGGTGGTCTTGTTTGCCAGGGATAGGAACCAATCCGGCCGTATTCAGTCCCAATGCCTCTAACGCTTTCAACCACTCGTTGGGGTAGTTTTGCCCGATTCTAGCCCACAATCCGACACGGCCATTCATCCGTCGCTTCCAGATGGCTGCCCCAACGGCCGAATAAAGCGCATTCCCCCCAACCAGACCCGTTCTGGCCTCCCCATCCTGGGTAATGAGATAGTCAATTCGCATGCCCCCGGCGGTGATGAGTTGGGTCATTGTGATATGTAATTGGTAATTGGGTAATTGGACTCTCAAGCAAACAATTACCCAATTACCCCGTTCTCTAAACTTTATTCTCCATCCACTGTTGGCTGCTTTGAATGCGTGAGATGCCGCCGCCTTCTTCTATGCTGCGACCGCCTTCAAAGTTGCGGAAGTAAGGTTCTCCCGTTAATTGGGCGCGGTAGGCGGCGAAGAGAAGGCCGGGAAGACTGGTCACGAAGGGGGAGAAGCACTCTCGAATGGGGGCAGCGATGGGGAATAGAATGTCGCCTTCTTCTGTTGTAAGGCTACCGGGTGGGGCAACGAGGGCCAGCCGCCGGCCGATTGTCCGGGCGGCGACGGCGATTTCATTGACCCGACTAACATCTCTTTCTCCGGCACTGATGAGGATGGTCGGGGTTTCCCGTTCTCGGCCGAAATACTGCAAATGCGCCCACTCTTCCAGGTCTTGACCAATGGCGGTGTCGCCGCTGGCCTCCAGTAGTTTGGCTGCACTAAACAGAGCTGTGCCGTAATTTGGCCCGGAGCCACAGAAGACGAACTGTTCGGCCGTCTGCCAATCATAAGCCATCTGAGCGGCAATGGGGTCGCAGTGGGCAATCGTCACGGCCATCTGCTCGGCAATGGCGGCGATTTCGGCGCGGATTTTGTTGGCGGCTGCGGAAGTCAGATGATGCCGATGCTGCCCGATTTGAACGGCCGACAGGTACAAGGCCAGTTGGGAAAGGATGTAACTCCGTGCGCCGGGAACGACAGGGACAGGTGGGTCGGTTTGGAAGGGGGGCGCGACAGCAGGAAGCAGCAGGTCGGCAGTTTGAGCCAGGGGGCTGCTTTTGCTGCCAGTCAGGGCAACGGCGGTGGCTCCGGCCTGGTGTGCCAACCGCAAGCCCTCAATGGTGCGGCTAACTCGGCCGCTGACGGAAATGGCGATTGCAAGGCTGCTGACTGGTTTTTGGTCGGGCAGGTAGGCGGATGTGTAACGGCCGAACTGCATGGCTGTCATGGGATAGCAGGGCAGACCGGCCAGTTGTTGGAAGGCCAGGGCGGCATTCAAGGCCGCATGATGGCTGTCGCCACAGCCGAATAAGTAGACCCGCTCCAACTGGGCGCAAAGGGAAGGGGTGAAGAGAGAACGAACGGCCGACAGGAGGGGGTCAATCGTTTCCTGCAACAAATCTGGCAGGGAATCAATCTGTTGGTGCAGCGGCGAACGAAGCAAAAGGGACTCCTTTGGTGGTGAATTAGTGATTGGCCGGATACAAGCTGGTAATTGGGTAATTACAGGCCGGTGTCCGCCCAATTACCCAATTACTATGACGATCCCTTAGCTGGTAGGGGGAACATCGGCCTTACTGTAAACCAGGTCAACGCCCTTGATGCGGCTCAGGATCCATTCGACGACGTGAATGACGAACATGGAAAAGAGGTTGACGCCAATCGTAAGGGAGAAGGCCAGACCGAGATAGCCAAAGACGGTTGCAACCGGGCCGGCCAGGCCGATCAGCAGCAGTTCTTGAAGCCCAATAATATAGAGGACAACGGCGACAACAGTCATAATTAGAATGAAAGCGGGCCAGGCACGGCGGTCAGAGGCGCTGGGCATCATGGCGTTGCTGACGCAAAAGAGGAGGTAGAGCCAGAGCAGGAAATCGCCAGTTGCGAAGAGAGTGCTGAGGGCTTCGGTCAGGATGGCGACATCACCGGTTCGGAGAGCTTCCCCCAAGGTGGTGACGTTGAAGATATGGAAGGCGATGAGCAGAACAACGGCCGTGCCGCTGATCAATGGGGCGCTGCCAACCAGGCTCTCCCGAACCGGCCCCAGCCTTTGGGACTTATAATATTCGACGTAGCCGAGTTGGATGGAGCCATCCGGTTTTAGCCTGGGGAGGACGGAGAAGCCGCCGGTTTTGACGCCCAGGATACCGGCCATCAGCCAATGGCTGATTTCGTGAAGTAGAACGCCAGGGAAGAGAATAATGGCGTAGAGAATGATGGCCCAATTTTTTCGGCCGGTTGCCAGGAAGGCAATTCCTTGCAAGTGGCGATGAATCCACCGTTGGGTGATTACCAGGATGGGCAGCGTCAGGGCTACCCAAATGAAGGGCATCAAACTTTCGCTCATTGATTATCCGTTTAACTCGGCCGTAACCCGCACCATTTCTACGAAGTCGGGTTTGAGGCTTGCGCCGCCGACGAGGGCGCCGTCTATGTCGGGGTGGGACATGTAGTCGCCGATGTTGGCAGGGTTGGCGCTGCCGCCGTATTGGATGCGAACTTGTTGGGCGGTTGCTTCGTCGTAGAGGTTGGCGATGGCCCCGCGAACGGTGACGCCGATGATGCGTCCGGCGTCGGCGGCGCTAGCGGACTTGCCAGTTCCGATGGCCCAGATGGGTTCGTAGGCGATGATACATTGGGTGGCGTGTTCGGCCGATAACCCTTCAAAGGCGCCCATGACCTGGCTGCTGACAAAGCTGTGAGTTTCTCCAGCCTCGTTTTGCTCCAGGGTTTCACCAACGCAAATGATGGGCGTGAGGTTGTGGGCAAGGGCTGCTTTGACCTTCTTGTTGACACCCTCGTCGGTTTCGCCAAAGTAGGCGCGGCGTTCGGAGTGGCCGAGGATGACGTACTGGCAGAAGGGGGTGATCATGTTAGGGGCGACTTCGCCGGTGTACGCGCCTTTTTCCTGAAAGTACATATTTTGAGCGCCAACACCGATTTTAGTGGCCCGAAGGGCTTCGGAAACGCCCTGGAGAGCGATGAAGGGGGGACAGACAACGCTGTCTACCCGGTCAACGTATTGGTTGAGGCCGTGACGAATCTCGCGGACGAAGGCAACTGCTTCGGCCGTTGTTTTGTTCATTTTCCAGTTCCCGGCAATGATAGGTTTTCTCATTTATTTCCTCCGCTTGTTGGAGATGAAAGTGTTTCATACACAATTATAGGGAAGGGTCGGGTGGTGGGCAATAAATAACGGCTGGCGTATTCCAAGTTCCACATAACCTGGTTGCTTCCTATGACGCGAAGTATGGAATGAGCGAGGAAATATGATACAATCCATTTGTGATAGCCTATGCCCAGAATAAAAGATATCCCAGGCCCCTATCACATTTATTTTGTTAGCTTTGATTGTGCAGAGCCGACTCATGTCCACGTGAGTCGAGAGAACATGGAAGCTAAGTTTTGGCTTGAACCAATAGCGTTGGCACGAAACTACGGATTTGGTGCAAGAGAACTTAATAGAATTGAAGCAATTATTGAAGAATACCTTGAACAAATCCTGGAGAGTTGGAATGAACACTGTAACGAAGAGCCACCACCACCCAGCGCCAGTTGACCACGAAGATCCACAGTTTCGCCGGGTTGAAGTGACTGAGGAATATATTACTGCTTATTTCACAGATGGCCGGATCGTCAGTGTTCCCCTTTGGTGGTCCTGGCGATTGGAAAAAGCCGATCCTGAACAACGGGCGCGGTGGGAGATTATCGGGGCAGGACGAACAGTTTACTGGCCTGAGATTGACGAACACTTAAGTTCACGAGGGTTCTTCAGCGGTATGCCTGCCCCGCGTCCAGCGCCTCAATAGTTGGGTAATTGGCCGGGCAGGGCTTTTTATTACCAAGAGGCTTGTTTTACC
>JBAPRX010000251.1:0-10207 GCA_049281335.1 Promineifilaceae bacterium (SeqCode) | reverse complement strand
GGATTATGGTGATGAATAAGGGACGCATTGAGCAGAGTGGTACGCCGCTGGAACTGTACCGGACGCCTGAGACGCCGTTTGTGGCCCGGTTTTTGGGGATGGATAATCTGTTGGCGGGGATGGTTGTCGGGCGACGGCCGTGTGTGGTGGAAACGGCCGTTGGGCAAATTGAGGTGGCAGGGGTGTATCAGCCAGCACCAGGCCATGAGGGTATGCTGCTGATTCGGCCGGAAGCGGCCGAGATTCTGGCGGCGAGTACGGCGGGGAAGAATGTGATTACGGCCGAGGTGGCGGAGATCTCGTTTCGCGGCCGTTACCAGATTGCTTTGGTGGTAGTTGAGAAGAACGGCCGAGCAACTCACTTAAAACTTGCTTTCGATGTCGAGCAGCCCATTCCTGAACCGGGCAGTCAGGTTGTGTTTTCCCTTCTGCCAGATAAATGCCGATTTTATGGTACATCCGTAGAGGTGACTGGCACTTAAAAACTCGTTGGTTACTTCAATCATTTCCTGTTTCAAGTGCCAGTCACCTGGACTTTTCAGAAATTTATACGAATTACTTATACAATAGTATGGACTTTGTTGTCCGAGGTTATTAAAATCGTGGGGATTTGAACAGCCACTTCCCCAAATACTTTTGGAAAAACGTAACAGGTTTCTAAACATTTTTGTAAATCATGAATTATTGAATGCTTCCTTAACAGGATAATTAGCAGGTTGTCACCAGTTGCGCGACAGGCGTATAATTCTATGAACATATCCTACATAAGGTGAGTTCAATAGACCTTTTTCTCAGGGTTTATCGGTAACATTTACGGAGAAAAGTACAATGCCCTCATTATTATGGACCGTAGGAGCTTTCTTCCTTGTCCTGACACCAATTATTTTGGTCCATGAACTTGGCCATTTTGTTGCAGCCCGCCTGTCTAATATTCGAGTGGAAGAGTTTGGGTTGGGGTTTCCGCCGCGAGCAATTAAGCTGTTTGAGCGGAATGGAACGCTTTATTCCCTCAACTGGATTCCATTAGGCGGATTTGTTCGGCCGGCGGGAGAAGATGATCCATCGGTTCCTGATGGGCTGGCAGCTTCCTCTATCCGGGCCAGATTATTTACGCTTTCGGCCGGGGCAGGTGCAAACTTTCTGTTGGCGCTGGTGATTTTCTGGGCTGCTTTTATGATTGGCTCGCCGGTTGATGAGGTGTCGATTCCACAGGTGATGCCAAACTCCCCAGCCGAAGCGGCTGGAATGCTACCAGGAGATATTATTTTAGAGGTCAATGGTAAGGCTGTTACGGATGCCAATACGGTTATTGATGAGGTTTCCGGTTCGGCCGGTGTCCCGGTTGAGTTTGTTCTCTTGCGAGATGGACAGGAAATTTCTATTGTTGTAACGCCGAGGCTGCCAGGTGAGTACAACCCTGAAACAGATGGGCCGACTGGTATTCAACTTTCGTCCGCGCGAACCGGAGGCCATACCTCTTATGGGCCGGGTCGTTCCCTGATTATGTCGGCTAATGTTATTTACGACATTATCTCAAGGACCATTCATGCCCCGATCATGTTGATTCAGGGCCAGATTTCGGCCGCTGAAGCTCGCCCTGTGAGCGTTGTTGGCATTAGCCAGCTTGCCGGACTGGCGGCTGAAGAGACGGCTAGTCAACGGGACTTGTTCCCAATACTCTGGTTCACGGGCATTATTAGTGTGGCTTTGGGGTTCACCAACTTGCTGCCCATCCCTGCTTTGGATGGCGGCCGAATTATGTTTGTCTTAATTGAAGCCGTTCGCGGCCGTCGAATTGAGCCAGAGCGCGAAGGGATGGTTCACCTTGTTGGTATGTTGGTCTTGCTTGGACTGATGGTGTTGATTATCATACAAGATATTGTTAATCCCATCATTCCATTCTGATAAATTTTATCAAAACATAGATAGAAAATTGATGTCCGGCTCTTTGTATGGGCCAGATATCGTTACAATAAACCTTAAATTAGCAACCAATCTGGCGATTATTAAGAGATTGGAGGCTGAGGACAGGAGAAAAAGCGGCTTAAAAATGCCATCTCCCATCTTCAATCTCTAATCTCTGTTTTTTTGGAGAGAAAGAAAAAATGGATGAAGCAAGTCCTTTCACAGAAGTAATGGAAACGCTGAAAAATGATGAGAAGGTTTCTGTTCCTTTATTATACCGTTTCTCGGACATGCAGCCGGAGGAATGGGAACATTTACAAACTGTCTGGCCGACCCTGGACGATGAACGACGCCGGGTTATCGTCCGTCATCTGGCCGACATTACGGAAGATAGTTACCATGTAGATTTTACTCATTTTTTCACAATGGCTTTGAACGATCCGTCGCCTGCTGTGCGGCTGGCATCCTTGGATGGTCTTTGGGATTCTGAGAAGCTTTCACTGATTAACCCGATTATTGTTATGATGCAAAGTGATCCTGATCAGGAAGTCCGGGCCAGGGCTGCCGGTTCGCTGGGGCAGTATATTGTCCTGGGAGAGTGGGAAATTATTCCACCTGCAAAAACGGAACCGATTGTTGAGGCGCTTTTGGATCAAATGGATAATCCGGATACGTCAATGGTTGTTCGACGGGCGGCGTTGGAGTCGCTTGGCGCAGCTTACCACCCTCGCGTGCCGGAATTGATTACGGCCGCTTATGAGAGCAGAAGGTTCGAGATGCAAGTCAGCGCTATCTGTGCGATGGGAAACAGTGCCGATAAACAGTGGACGGCTGCCATCATTGAAGAGTTTGAACACCCGGATGCAGAAATGCGGTTTATGGCTGCCCGTGCCGCCGGTCAGATTGGCAGCAGCGATATGGTTGATGGGTTAATTGAGCTTTTGGAGGATGAAGATCTGGAGGTTCAGCTAACGGCAATCGCTTCGTTGGGAGAGATAGGCGGTGATGTGGCCCGTGAGGCGTTGGAAGTTCTGGAATCGGACCCTGAATTGGAAGATGAAATCCATGAAGCTGTTGATGAGGCGCTAGAAGCACTTTTTATGATGAGTGGTATGAGCGACTTCTCGCTGCTGAAATGGGACGGGGATGACGATCTTGAAGATGAAGAGAACGGCAACTGGCTGCCGTTTGATGGCGAAGCTTAATGGTTAGAAGGTCTGGGCATTTTACGACCAGTCATAAAATGCCCAGGCTTTGTTTAGTATCAGGTGAGGTGATTTATCAACCGAAGATCGGTTCATTGGCGAGGCAAGGAGATTCAGATTGTTTTCCTGGTGCTGCTGCCCTGGTTGTTGTCGGCCGTATCCCACCCATCTCAAACAATTTCCAGCCAATCCCAGGCTGAATATGAATTTGGGCAGGCCATTCACTTCTCCCTTCGAATACAAGGCAGCGATCCCATTTCGGCCGTTACGCTTTTTTATCGTTCGGCCGAATCGTCGGTTACGACGACGGTTAAGATACCGGTTGAAACTGATGTAGAGATACAGGTTGAGCATACGGTCGAGTTGGGTCAATTTCAACCGGCCCCCTTTACAACGATTACGTATTGGTGGCGAGTGACTGACACGGCCGGAAACGTTCTCGACGTTGCTGCTCAGACGCTGGCTTATGAGGATGACCGTTTCGATTGGCAGCAGTTGACCGGGGATAATATTATCGTTCGTTGGACAACCGATGATGCCGCTTTGGGACAAGCGGCTCTTGATATTGTTAATGAGTCGCTGTCACGCGGGATGGCTATCTTTCCGGTTGAGCCACCGAACCCCTTGAGAATTTATATCTATCCTTCTGCTTCTGATTTGCAATCTTCGCTCCGCTTGACGGGGCGGGATTGGGTTGGGGGCCATACGAACCCGGAGCTTGGGGTGATCCTGGTGACGGCTGCAAATGCAAGAACGGCCGCAACGGATTTACGCCGGAGCATTCCCCACGAATTGACTCATTTGATGGTTTATCAGGCGACGCAGACGGCTTATCCCGACCTGCCGCGCTGGTTTGATGAGGGGTTGGCGACGTGGATGGAGGATAACCCAGACCCGAATGAACAGTTGATATTGGAGGAGGCGGTGTCTGACGGGACGACGATACCGTTTGCTCAGTTGTGTTCGACGTTTCCGGCAGACGGCCGTCAGGCATTACTGGCTTATGCTCAAAGCGCGTCTTTGATGAACTATATCCAATCGGAATATGGCAGCGATGTCCTGAGTCAGATGGTGATGGCGCTGGCCGATGGAGCAGACTGTGAATCGGTGACAACCAGGGTTCTCTCAATCTCCCTGACTCAGTTAAACGAGAACTGGTTGAACTCTCTGGCTCCCCAGTCATCCTCGATCATATTTTTACAGACCAACGGCGTCTGGCTTCTGTTACTCGCTGCCGGATTCGGCTTTATGGTGTTTTTCCTGTGGCCTGTTAGAAGGGGTTCTGATTAAGCCGATATTGGGGAATGCCGAGGAATAGATGGAGGTTAAATAATTAAACTGGTAATTGGCAAATAAATGGGCGAGACCGGCGGGAACCAACACTATGGAGAAAATATTGGCTTCTCCCGCCGGTCCCGCCCCTACCACATTACCTTTTTATTCGTAAGCTGGTTGATAATTGCCTGAAGAGGGCAAGACGGCGCGGAGACAAGGGTTCAGGGAAATCCAATGCCTTACCGCGCCGTCCTGCCCCTACAACAATGTGGTTACTACAATGCGGCTTTGTGTGAGTTAAATACAGAATAGGTGAATTAATATGAGTAACCAAACGTTTGAACAATTATTTGAGAATGGAACGAGATTGTTGCACCAGGGGCAGGCACAAGAGGCGCTGCCGTTGTTGAAGAAGGCTTATGATCTTCAGCCGGAGCATGCGGATGTGGCTATTAATTTGAGTGGGGCGTACATTATGACGAAGCAGTTTAGGAAAGCGGTTCCTATATTGGAGGCGTTGAGTGAACAGGAGCCGGATAATGCTATGGTCTGGACGAATCTGGGCGCGGCTTATCTTGGTAATCCTGTATTGGCGCAGGATGAACATCACGCAAAGGCAATTGCGGCTTTTGAACAGGCGCTCGCTGTTAATCCGATTGCCCCTCACGTGGCTTACAACCTGGGTCTGATTTACCGCGACCGGAAAGAGCTGGAAACGGCTATCTACTGGTTCCAGCAGGCGATCCGGGCTAACCCGGCCGACCAAGATGCTCGCAGCTTACTGGCAAAATTGGAAGCTGAGAAGGAGAATTAATGCCAAGACGCAGAGGGGCAAAGACGCAAAGAGTAATTGGTCCACCAGCGGTGAGCTTGGTAATTGGGTAATTGTTACGACCCGGCACTGCTTCTTTGCCTCTTGCTCACTTGCTATTTGCTTAAAGGAAGGTGGCGATTTCTTGGAGGGGCTTTTTGCTGATGATGGGGACGGCCGCATTTTTTGCCGGGTAGCCGACGACGAGAAGGAGAAACGGCCGTTCGTTGGACGGCCGTTCCAGGATGTCGTTGAGAAAGCCCATTGGGCTGGGGGTGTGGGTCAGTGTTACCAGTCCGGCGTGGTGCAGGGCGGTGATGAGGAAGCCGGTGGCAATTCCAACTGATTCGCTGACGTAGTAGTGCTTCACACGACGGCCGTCTGGCAAAAGCCCGTAAGATTGGGCAAAGATGGCGATGAGGTAGGGGGCTGTTTCTAAAAAAGGTTTGTTTGGATCTGTGCCAAGTGGAGCCAGGGCGTCCAGCCATTCTTGTGGGGCGCGGCTTTGGTAGAATTCTTGCTCTTCTTCTTCGGCTGCCAGCCGGATTTTCCGCTTTATCTCCGGGCTGCTGACGACCACAAAGTGCCAGGGCTGTAAATTGGCCCCGTTTGGGGCGGTTCCGGCTGCTAACAGGCAGTTCTTAATGATTTCCAGGGGAACGGGGCGATCTGAAAAGTCTCGTACTGTTCGCCGCCTTTGAATGTCGGCGTAGAAGTCGGCCGCACGCTGCTGCATCTCTTCTAGCGGGTATTCGCGGTAGTTGGGTAGGGGGATGAAATTGGGGGCGGTCATTTCTTTCTCTCCAGAGAAAAAGGCTCACGCAAAGGTGCAAAGACGCAAAGAATTATTGGGTAAGTGGCCCACCTGCGGTGAGTGGCTCACCTGTGGTGAGCTTGGTGAGTGGCTCACCTATGGTGAGCTTGGTAAGTGGCTCACCTATGGTGAGCTTGGTAATTGGCTCACCTGCGGTGAGTATAGTGTTTATGCTCGCCTTTGCTTCTTGCTTACTTGCTCGCCTGCTATTTGTTCATTTGCTTTTTTAGAGGCCCCCGCGAGAGTGGATGATTTGACCTGTTATCCATTCGGCTTCGTCGGAGGCGAGGAAGCGGATGAGACGGGCGGCATCCATTGGTTTTCCAATTCGGCCGAGTGGGGTCATTTTTATCAGTTCTTGCCTTAATTCGTCGCTCATCCAGCCGGTATCGGTCGCACCTGGGTCAACGGCGTTGACGGTGATTTTCTTGGGGGCCAGGGCAGCACTGAGGGCCATCGTAGCTGCCTCGATTGCCCCTTTGGTGGCGGCGTAAGGTAGATTGCCCGGCATTGGCGTCAGGCTTTGGCCGGAGGTCATGTTGATGATACGGCCACCGGGACGGCCGTCGTGGACGCGGGCAAATTCCCGGCACAGAAGCAGCGGTCCCCGCATATTGACCGCGTAATGGCGATCTAAGTTGTCGGCGTCCATCTCTTCTAATGTAGATTCTTCGTCGTGGGTGGCGTTGTTGACCAGAATGTCTATATGGCCGAATCTTTGCCGCGCTTGCTCAATCAGGCGGGCTGGAATGGCAGGATTGGACAGGTCCGCTTCAGCGCCATCTGCCGGAACGCCCATTTCCCGCAGTTCGGCCAGGATACTCTCGGCTTCGCTGTCTTTGCTGCCCCAGGCCATGCTGGCGTCATAGGGCCGATAATAGGTGGTGAAGACGGCCGTACCAGCCTCGGCCAGCGTCCTCGCTATGGCAGCCCCAATTCCAATTCTCCTGCTTACACCGGTGACAATTGCTACCTTCATTTTCTTCAGCGAACGTCCAGCACGAAGTTAATTCCTGCCGGGTCACGAACCAGGGGGCCATCGGCCGTTTCTTCTACACCATAACCGGCATTTTGGATATTCTCAACGACCTGATCGCGGGCTGTTTCGTTTGGTAGTTGAATGGAATAGCCTGCCAGACCAGCGGCTCCGGGTGGTAACGGCTGTGCGCCAGCGGAGTGCCAGGTGTTCATGCCGAGGTGATGATGGTAGCCACCGGCGCTGACAAAGCCCGCCCCCGGATATTCGTCAGAGGTAATGTCGAAGCCGACGACATCGGAATAAAAGGCGACTGATTCGGGGATATTGTGAACCTTTAGATGGACATGGCCCATTGTTGTTTCGTCTGGCATCTTTTGCCAGGGTGTTGGCGGTACTTCTTTCATCAGTCCCTCGAAGTCGAGCCGTTCTGTAACCATTTGTATTTGGCCGTCTTGCATCGGCCATTCTGAACGCGGCCGATCCCGATATATTTCGATGCCGTTTCCTTCGGGGTCGTTGAGGTAGAGGGCTTCGCTGACGCCATGATCGGACGCGCCGGGCAAACGGTAGCCGTTGCTCAGGAATTGATAGAGCCAGTGGGCCAAAGACGGCCGATCTGGAACCAGGATTGCCATATGATATAGGCCAGTTGATGGCTCCACCTGTTGGGCGTTGGGATTGCCGTATAGTTCCACGATGGTCTCGTTTGGCGTGCCTAAGATGGCCCTTTCGGCCGTTTGTTCCTTCAGTGTCAGGCCAATCACTTCTTTGTAAAAGCGGGTCATGGCCGGCAACTCACTAACTGTCAGTATGACTTTCCCAACAGTTGTATCGGGATGGATGGTAAATTGTCTCATCGTACTTCCTCCCTGATTATTACTAGAATTCATTTCCAATCTGATACAAGTTAAACTATACATTCAACGTGGCAGTCGTCAACAGGCAAAATTTTGATGATAATAGGAACATCATGAGGCGATTTGAACTTCTGACGTTAGGTGTGCTGCTACTGGCGATTGTTGGCCTGGTCGTTTTGCCTGGGAATGGGTTTAATTGGTTGTCGGCAGTGGCTTTCCTCTTTTTGGCTGCTCATTTTCTACTGGAAGACCGCTGGCAGATGGCTCCGGCTTACTCTCTTGCGGGGATGTCGGTCTTGATTTCTTTTGGGCTGTTGTTTGGCCCGGGTTTGCCTGTTTTCTGGCAGATCGCAACGGCCGTTTTAGCCATTCTATTGTGGTTGTTGGCGGCCGAGTTGACTCTCCTATTTGTCCATGAGCCGCGAAGGGGCAGAGAGGCGGGATGAGGTGATTCTGGCCCAGGCTGTCCATGAAGCCTACCGGCTTTCAATTATGGGTACTTCTCACCTGAACTTCACCGACATATTTCTGTGGGTAAGTCAGTTTCAAGGTCGTTTTCTTGGTTCAATCAATCCCCGGCGAGCGGTCGAGGTGATGAATGCTTATACGTTGGCTTTCTTTGACAGGCACCTCAAGAATAAGGCAGCAGCCTTGTTGAATGGATCGTCTTCTCAGTATCCAGAAGCTGTTATAGAATCTTACAATGATTACCAGGCAGAGAAGTAATTTAGGAAGGTAAAGTGATGCTTCCCGACAATTATCAACAGCTTACCAGATTTCTGCATAACCTGGCGGACATTCCAGACGATGAGATGGATAAGGCCGTTGACATATTTCGGCCGATGGCGCTGAAAAAACATTCGTATTTTTTGAGGGCCGGGGAGATTCCTAAGCGGGTTGGTTTTCTGACGACGGGGATTTTACGGTTGTTTTATATTGACCAGAATGGCACTGAGTCTATCAAATCGTTTTGTGTGGAGAATAATGTTATCGCGGCCTACAGGGCTTTGTTGCAAAATGAACCAGCGCGTTTTTTCATTCAGGCGTTGGAAGATTCTTCGCTGCTGGTTGCTCCATATGAGGCGTATCAAGAACTCCTCTCCGGTCATATTTGTTGGCAAATCTTGGATAAGAAGTTCATTCAGGCGGTGTATATCAGAAAGGAAAAGCGAGAGGCTGAACTGCTTTTGGATGATGCCGAGACACGCTATCGGAATTTTCTGGTTGAGTATCCAAATCTAAATAAACGGATTAAACAGCATTACATTGCCTCTTATCTGGGGATGACTCCCGTTACTTTAAGCCGAATTCGATCCAAATTGAAGAAAATTAACCTATGATAATGAAATCGGTATTGTACCTCCTTACAATGACGACATATTTATTCTTTTTAGGAGGTTGTCATGAAAACGACACACAATACTGTTCTTATCACTGGGGGTTCGTCCGGTATCGGATTGGCGCTGGCTAAGAAATTCCTGGCTGAGGGGAATGAGGTCATCATTACGGGAACAAATGCGGAAAAATTGAGCAATGTTCGACAGGCTCTTCCTGGGATTAAGGTAGAAGCGGCGAATATGATGGATACAAATGCTCTGGAGCATTTGGTCGAGAAATATCCCGACGTCAACATTCTGATTAATAATGCCGGCGTCCAATACAATTACAGCTTTCCAGATCAAGACGCATCTATTGATTTGGTCAATAATGAACTACAGACAAATCTGGTTGGCCCAGTGCAGCTAATCACCTTGATGCTTCCGCACCTGCTCTCTAAGCGAGAAGCGGCCGTTATCAATGTCACTTCAAGCCTGGGGGTCATTCCGAAACAGAGCGCTCCAGTTTATTGTGGAAGCAAGGCCGGACTTCATATTTTTACCAGAACGCTGCGATGGCAGTTGGAGTCTACGAATGTGAAGGTGTTTGAGCTGATTCCGCCGCTGGTGGAGACGAAGATGACGGAGGGACGCGGCAAAAGAAAGATCACCCCTGATACATTGGTGGAGGAATTCTGGCCTCATTTTTCAAGAGATAATTATGAAGTTCGGATTGGGCTTACCAAGCTGCTCTTTACCATTCAGCGGTTTGCGCCTTCTGTTGCGGAAAGGATGGTTCGCCAGAGTTAGAGACAGCGTGTTGACGTTTTGTTACTGGACAGTCTTAGAGGTGACAGTCACTTCACTTAGATTTTGAAGTGACTGTCGCCTGAATCGTTATGGAGCGGTTTAGTAAATCGCTCCACGTTGTTGGCGTTGAGTCTTTAATATACTTCTGGGACGAAGGTCTGTTCTTCGTAGGGCATTCGGACGTAGCCGGTGTGGCCTTTCCGGGGGGAGAGGCTTATTGCTGGCGGCAGAATGT
>JBAPRX010000250.1:0-2059 GCA_049281335.1 Promineifilaceae bacterium (SeqCode) | reverse complement strand
AGTTGTGGCAGCGAACGCTGCCGGAAAATATCAATGTTTCGATTGAGCGGGTCACCATTGACTCCCTTGTCAACGCTGACCCGGTGCGTATCCAGCAGGCGTTTATGAATCTGGTAGTGAATGCCCGCGATGCCATGCCCGATGGTGGTACGCTTATGATTCGTATCGAACAGATTGAGATTCTTACAGAAAACGACTCAATGCCAGGGGTGGAGCCGGGGCGTTGGATTCAGATTACTGTCACAGATACTGGCGTAGGGATTCCGCAAGAGATCTTTCCCCGCCTTTTCGAGCCGTTTTACAGCACAAAGGGAGCGAGAGGAACAGGCCTGGGTCTGGCGCAGGTCTACGGCATCGTGAAACAGCACGACGGTCATATTAATGTCACCAGCCAGGTAAACAAAGGGACAACCTTCACAGTCTTACTGCCACGCTTTACTTTGCCACAAACCATACCGATGAAGGAATCACCTGATACCGTCATTGAAGGAAATGGCGAAACAGTTCTTCTGGTGGAAGATGAAGAAGCGCTGCGGGATGCGCTGTCTCACAGCCTGATAATGATCAATTACAAGGTCATCACGGCCGAAAACGGCCGAGACGCCCTCCGAGCCTATGGAGAGAACGTCGCGGAAATTGACCTGGTACTGTGTGACATGGTCATGCCCCACATGGGCGGGATGAAACTGCTCCAACAGTTCCGCGCCGGTGGCATAACCATCCCCTTCGTCATGATGACCGGCCATCCCCTGAAAGGCGAAATGAGCGACCTCCGCACCCTCGGCCTGGCCGACTGGATCCTCAAACCGGTCACACTGAAATCCCTCTCCCACCTGCTGTCCAGCGCCCTACAGGAAGAACCGGGCTGACCTCATTAGACTGAAATTTACGCCTTATTCCGTGCCGGGCGGCCCGGTAAGCACCCTGGGGACATACTCCAACAGTTGAATTCGGCCGTCAAACGTCCGGCTGGAAACCATATCAAGGGCCACATCAGGATAACCGTCATAGATCCGGCCTAAGCCGGTGCTGCCGGTAATCACCGGGAAGACAACTACCCGGAAACGGTCCACCAGCCCCGCCGTAAGGAGCGAGCGGCACAAGGAGACGCTGCCAAGCGTGGTCAGTGGGCCGCTGCCTTCCTGTTTCATCTTTCGCACAGCCTCAACCGCATCCCCGCTGACCAGCCGGGTATTAGCCCACGGCAGCGGCCCTTGCAGCGTCGAGGAGAACACGACCTTCGACGCTTTGGTAAGGCCATCCACGCTGGCCTCTTCCTCGGGTCTCAAATCCCATTCTGTTGTTCCTGATTGAGCAGTGAATCCGTACATCAGGCGATACGTGTTCGCGCCCATCAAGATTGTATAGTCAATTAGGGACTCTTCGCCGAGCCAGGCCAAATATTCAGGCCCTTCAAGCCCCCACCAGCCGGGCCAGCCATCCGCACCGCCGTAGCCGTCCAGGGAAGTGATGAAATCCACTAACAGTTCATTTTTTGACATCTTAACTACTCCTTATCTTCTATTATCGAGGAATAAATCCGGCAAAATTACAATTACAACTAGCCAGGCGGGAATGACCATAGACCGGGATATAGAGTGTCTGGGAAGGGATCGGGGGAATTTATGAGAAAATGTCCGGTTTTGTCTAGTAAAAGAGACATTTTTTGAGTTTCTTCAGCAAAGTGCGCGAGGCGCGGTCAGCAGTCAGTAAACGGTGGAATTCTGCTAATGGTAGACCGCTTGAAAAAGCTGATACAGACTTTTGAAAAATGTTAGTCGTATCTGATAGGTGGTATTTTAGCTCATTTGTGCTACTTTACAAGAGGGATTCGTTGGAACACGCGGTGGATGAGTAGATGGGTTGGTTTCGGCGTTAGCCTGATATGCGCCGGAACTATCGCACACGGCCGTACCCACTGCGACTTTTGCTTCAAGCGGAACGGCCGACTCACCCCCGGACGGCCCCCGCCATTGGGATATCCGTCCCCTTCGTCCTGATGACCGGCCATCCCCTGCAAGGCGAAATGAGCGACCTCCGCACCCTCGGCCTGATCGAC
>JBAPRX010000249.1:0-5877 GCA_049281335.1 Promineifilaceae bacterium (SeqCode) | reverse complement strand
ATCCTAAATGGGGTGACAGTTTCAGAGACTGTCGCCTCATGAAAAATATAGCTATGATTTCCGTGCGTTTATGGTGAGACTCCCAAATTCTATAAACGGGAAAAGGAACTGCCGTTTATAAAGAACTGTTTGAAGGATACCAAAGAGATCGAATGAAAACAAGGTTTAATCTTATACAATAGATATAAGGTTTGATTGGATAATTTGGATAAATTTCACAAACAGGGCCAATCAAACCGTTCTATTTTATTGTTGTAAGAAAGCGGCCGAATCGGCATACAGCGCTTCGTTTGGAGCTAATGTGGCTGCCTGCTGAACTTCGGCCAGGGCGGCGGGATCGTTGGGGTTCAGGAGGTAGGCTGCCCAACCGCGCAGGAAGTGGGCCGCTGCCAAATCCGGTTTAAGGGTCAGGGCGGAGGTGGTGAACTCCTGAATTTGTTGGGCCATGAACGATTCGGAACCTTCGGCCGATGTTCCCACAATTAGCGGCGATTGGAGATTGAAGATGTCGGCGGGGGTGTAGCCTCGAATCATGTCTATGACGCGATCATAGTCACCGAAAAATACATTATCCATGATTGGGTAAGAGCTGTTGGCGTTTTCTCTGGCGTTGGCGATGGTGTTGATAACGGCCGCATTCCAGCCAATCGTTTCATTGTCCGGTTCCTGGCTGCGGGCCTGATTGATGATTTCTCGTGCATCTTTCCATAGTTCGGCCTCGGTCAAGCTAATGGCCTGATTGTT
Organism: Promineifilaceae bacterium (SeqCode); assembly: GCA_049281335.1. Taxonomy (GTDB): domain Bacteria; phylum Chloroflexota; class Anaerolineae; order Promineifilales; family Promineifilaceae; genus JAKEFB01. Next base: position 5,133 of record JBAPRX010000249.1, on the reverse strand, counting down.
CAAGTCGGTGGCCGTGGTGGTGTTTTCGAGGCGGGTTAATGTTACCGGAACGAGGGCGCTGCCATCCCAACGGAGGATGTTGTAGTTGATTAGACGGACACCGGCGGCATAGGCGAAGATGTAGTAGTCGGTCAGGTTGAGGAGCACTTCCTGTCGGCCGTCTCCGTTAATATCCTGAATGAGACCAGCGCCAGGGCTGCCGTTGGAGTTTTCTGCCTCCAGAGTGAGTGATTGGCCGTCGAATCGCAGCACGTGAATGGTTCCACCGTGTGCGCCGATGCCGCCTTCGACGGAAAGCCAGCCATTGGTGGGTTCGATGAAGACCTGTTGGACGGAACCGACGTTCATGTAATCCGGGCCGGGGATTCCGGCGGTGTCGTCAAAACCGGGGAAGATGTAGACGGCTAACTGCTGCCAACTGCCGCCCTCGAAGGCGTAAAGACCGACTGCATGGTTTTGGTTCTCGAAATCTCGGAGGCCGACGGTGTGGACGAACCAGAGAGAACGGCCGTCTCCAAGATTGAAACGGCCGTAATAGAGGTCGTTGATGCCGGTATCTGAAAACTGAAAGCCGAAATCAGACAATGCCTGGGTTTCCAGGCTGGCAAAGTCGGCTTCTGTGGGACTGCCTGTGGGGGCGACGGCGACTGCCGGGCCGCCCCACCGGGCATGACTGCCGCTGGCTGGAAGGCCCAAAGGCGGGCTGCCATCGGCCGGAAGCCAACGCAAGGGGCCGGTCGGCGGGTACTGCTGGTAGTATTGGGTATCCACAATGAGTGCGCCGCTGCCGTCATCGGCCCATAGAACTTCCGAAAGCGGGTAACTGTCGGTGCGGAGGGGTGTTAAGGCGCTGCCGTCGGGCGAGATGCGGTACATGGTATAGACCGACGGGCCGTTGAATTGGTCAAAGCCTTGAGACTCATCTATGAAGGAAAGGATTGAGCCATCAGCGGTTGGCAGGGCAGATTGGAAGAGTCGGATGGGGTTGTCTGGGCTGGGGTCTGTGCCATCGGGCGGGAGTCCGGCAACCAGAACTATTCCCTGGCCGCTGGCGACATCAAAACGGGCCAGACCAGGAGAGCCATAGGCCAGCAGATTGCTGGCAACATATCCTGCGCTGCTGTCGGCCGTCCACTGCCAATCGCAGCAGGCAATATTTGGGCTGAGGTTGGCTAAATCGGTTAATGTGCCATCGGCCAGATTTTTGATGGCTATGCCGCCGCCTTCCGGGAAGTAGGAGAAATAGACGGCTAATTTTGTGCCATCGGGCGACCACTCACCGGAGGTGAAAAAGCGGATTGGCCCCTCTGAAATGCCATTTGGGTCGTTCAAGTCGGGGTAGGGATCGCTGGGAACGGCAGCCTGATAATCGGTCGCCGACCCGGTTGGGATGAGATTGACCCCGTTCAGCCCGAAGGCGATCTGACTGCCATCCGGTGAGTAGCGGGGGTTGGTGATCCTCTGAGTAATCGCCAGGTCTGGATTATTGGGGTCGAGGGGATTCCCGGCGACTTTGACCAGGCGGCTGCCGCCGTTGGCGTCGGTTTCAATGAGGCTGTTGTCACTCACGTACACGAGGGTGCTGCCTGTTGGGGAGACGTCGAAGTCGTCAATGGGCTGGGGTTCCTGGGTGATTTGGGTCAGGGTCAGGCCGTCGGCAGCCAGCCGCATAATCTGGTTGTTGGTGTCGAGGAAGTAAATGGCGGCGGGAAGGACAGCCGGGCCGCCGGTCGTTGGCGGTTCGGCCGTTTCGGGAGGCGCGGTTGGCGGAGTCTCCGGTGTCTCGTTTGTTTGTGGTGTCGCCGGTTCAGTGGTGGGCGACAGGGGGTAAGGGCTTGGCGCAGCCGGGGTGTCAACCGGAACCGGGGTTGGGTCCGGGGTGCTTGAGAGCAGATTACAGGCCAGGAGCAGCGAAATCAATGCTAACCAAATTAGAAGTTTCTTGGGGGATTGGGGAAATAATTTCATAGGGTCCATTTTTTGAATAGGGTAGGTAGTAAGTGACCGTAAGTAAGTTAGTGGTTTGGTAATTGGGTAATTGGGTAATTAGTGATTGGGTAATTGGTGATTGGTGATTAGTGATTGGGTGATTGGGTAATTACCTAGTTACATAATGACTGAACGATTACTAAGTGTCTCGATTGTAGCCTACGAAACGGCCGTTTCGCAAAAAAGATAATCGGTTTATTATTATTGGTTCCTATCAGGGAGCCTATGTCTGACGGGATGATCTCGGCGGAATCGTTTTTATTTACAATAAAGCCCGTTACAATTCCAGTATGATGCGATTAGTAGTGATGATTTCAGGGTCGGGGAGTAACTTGCAAGCGATTATGGACGCGATTGAGGACGGCCGTCTTTCGGCTGAGATTGTCCTGGTTGTTTCCAATCGCAAGGCGGCGTATGGGCTGGTTCGAGCTGAAACGGCCGGTATTCCAACGCTTTACTTTCCATTGAAGCCTTATTCGGACAGTGGGCGCAGCCGGGAGGAATATGATCGTGATCTGGCGGAGGCGGTTGGGGCGGAAACGGCCGATTTGGTTGTCCTGGCGGGTTGGATGCACATTCTCAGTCCGGCTTTTTTGGAGCAGTTTCCCAATAAGGTCATTAATCTGCACCCGGCTTTACCGGGAACGTTTGCCGGAACCCATGCCATTGAACGGGCCTATGAGGCTTTTCAGGCCGGTGAAATTGCGTATAGTGGTTGTATGATCCATTATGTGATTCCCAAGGTGGATGCGGGGCCGACGGTTGATCAGGAGCAGGTTCCTATTTACCGGGAGAACAGTCTGGCGGATTTTGAGGCGCGAATGCATTCGGCCGAACATCGTCTTATTGTTCGGGCTATTGGGAAGATTATCGGGGGGTAGAATCTATTACGCCCTTGTTTTTTAGCCACTTGAGGGCTTCCCGGTGGCTCAGGGGTGGGAGTTCTGTTCGGGCGACAAAGGTTATCACGGATTCGGCATTGGATTTTGAATATTCACGTAAAGCCCAGCCGATGGCTTTTTGGATGAAGAATTCTTTGGAGTCGAGATTTTCCCGGATGAGTTCAAACAACAGGGATTCGTCTGTGTCTTTCTTGTATGGAAATTGGAAGAGGAGGGTGGTGCGGCGGAGCCAGATATTGTCGGATTTGCGCCAACGGCCGATATAGTCGTCCCGAATGTCGGGGTAGCGCATGAATAGTTTGCCAATCTGGCGGTCAGAAATGCTGTCCACCGTATCCCACCAGGATTTGGTCAGGATCAGATATTCCAACAGGGGGACGTGTTCGGGTGTTAGCTTTTTGTGCCGCCGGTCGATGAGGTCTATTGCGGCGTACTGATATTCCCGCTCTGGTAAATCCCATAGCTGGCGAATAATTTCGTCGAGGTCATCCATTGGCGGCAGCCCATGTTCGGCGATGAAGGTTTTTTGGAGCGCCCTGCGTTGGGGGGATTTGATGCCGAGGAACTCGAACTTGTTGCGCATATATTGTTTCATGGGTTCGGCCGTTTCCGGGTCGGCGTGCTGCTGGAAGATTTCCGTCAACGGGATAAGGTATGCGTGCATTGCTCTTTCCTTAACGTCTTTGCACCGCAATCTTTGCGGACTTTGCGTGAGTTAAACCGCCTGGCGCGGCATAGAAACCAATATTTTGCCCCCTAAAGTTCAGGCGAAAGGGGCGAACCGTAAAACCTTTTTGGACAGCATAATCCGCCAGGCATTCTAACCAATGAACACCCGGGGCGGGGTAAATGGGTTCATCAATGATGCAGCAGGGCAGCAGGACAAAACCGCAGTGATATTTAGCCGCCGCGTCAATAATTTTGATGTTGGAGGCATGGGCGTGCATCCCAATTAAAAAATCATAGTTTTGGGCCATCGCCGGTTCAAATTCTTTATTGATGTGGGGGACCATCTCTGTCGGGGGAATATTAATCCGCTTGTTGTGGGAGATATCTTTATACTTATCCGGTAATGGCTGTTGAAGCGGATCAATCACGACCGCTTCCCATCCGCTTTTTTGTAGTAGGTAGGTCAACAATCCCTTCCCACCGCCAACATCGGCCACCCGGCACGGTTCAAAATGTTCAATCAGCCATTGATGTAATAATTGGGACCGAAATTTTTTCATCCGAACCAGCTCGCCCGATTCTTGGGCCTCTTCCAGCGTTGCACCAAAGGATTGGCTCTTGGCTTCGGGGCTGTCCACACTCATCGGAAAGTCGCCGTCTACGGTGTCTTTCGGTTCGCTCTGTTTCGCAATGTCACGAAGACTGTTGAACAGCTTTTCCGTTCGATTCCTGGTTTTACGTTTCGTCATTTAATGATGGAACAACCGTGTCCCGGTCAGCGCCATCACCATGCCATACTCATCGCAGGCTTCGATGACGAGGTCGTCGCGGACGGAGCCGCCGGGTTGGGCAACATAGCTGACGCCGCTTTGTTGGGCGCGGTCGATGCTGTCGCGGAAAGGGAAGAAGGCGTCGGAACCGAGGGCAACGCCGCCTTGTTGGGACAGCCACCTTTGTTTCTCTTCGGCCGTTAAGCGCTGTGGTCTTTGGCTGAAGTTTTCCAGCCACACTCTTTCTTCGGCCGCCGGAAGCCGGTCGAGGAGGTATTGGTCAATGGCATTGTCACGGTTAGGACGGCCGATCCCCGCTTTCAAAGGCAGGGACAAGACGCGAGGATGCTGGCGCAGGAACCAGGTGTCGGCCTTTGTCCCTGCCAGCCGGGTGCAGTGGATGCGCGACTGCTGCCCGGCCCCCATGCCAATGATTTGGCCGTCGTAAGCGAAGCAGACGGAGTTGGATTGGGTGTATTTGAGGGCAATCAGGGCGACGAGGATGTTCCGAACGGCCGTTTCCGGTAGCGTTTTGTTGGCGGTGACGATGTTGGTCAGGTCGTCGGGGGAAGTGATGTGGTCGTTGTGCTTTTGTTCCAGAGTGACGCCGAAGACCTGCCGCTGCTCCATTTCGGCCGCTTCGTAATCGGGGTCAATTTGCAGGAGGCAGTAGCTGCCTTTTTTCTTTTTGCTCAAGATTTCTAATGCTTCCGGGTCGTAGCCGGGGGCGATGACGCCGTCTGACACTTCGCGGCGGATGAGTTCGGCCGTTGGCACATCTACCGGCTCGCTCAGGGCGATCC
>JBAPRX010000248.1:0-5591 GCA_049281335.1 Promineifilaceae bacterium (SeqCode) | reverse complement strand
CCACAGCCCCTCGCCAGACAGCTTAATTTCCAGGCATACTTCTCCCTTCACTGCATCCAGGTAGGACCGGGCATCGCTCTTTGTCCCGGTTGGAGCGGCCTCAAGGATATTTTCCATAATGGAGGATGTGGCTTGAGTCAGTGACCATGACTCCCCCAAGAATGGTGGCAAGTCAACGCCTGGGAGAAAAGTTAGCTCCAGGTTTCTAGCCTCGAATCGTGGCCTGTATCCTTCCAAAATGCCTTCCAAGAGTGGGTTAAGAGCCACTGGTTCCAGGGTCTGCTTGGTCCGTCTAACAAGCTTCGCAGCGGCAGGAGCCATTCGAGACAAACGATCTGTATAGAAGTAATCGGTCAGCCCGACATACATCGCCGAGACTGCTATCGGTTCGTCCTCCGGTTTAAGGATCATCCAAAATGGGAGCTTGTCGTTTTGTTCTAACAGCCAGCCTTGCACCTGCCTGAACTGAAAGAGTGGCCTCCCCTTTGAAATCCCAACCGCTATTACGATCACATCGGGGTGTTTCTCGGCTACCGTTTTTAAAAAGTCGGCCTTGTTTTCAGGTTGAAACCATTCGGGATAAAGACCTGCTTGTTCCAGCCCCTTGATTATTTTCTCTCGGTAGAGGGAGAATTCATTGAGAAGTATGAGACGAATCGGAACTGACACCTTTATCACATTGGTTGGTTAATGAACATCTTGTCTTTATCCCACGCTCTTTGAAATGCTTCGACAACATCCGGATCGTAATACTTTCCACTATTGTTTACGATCTCGTGGTACGCATCCGTCAAACTCATGGCTTCGTGATACGGCCGATTTGTTGTCATGGCATCAAGCGAGTCTGCTACTGCGACAATTCGAGCCGGGAGTGGAATCTGAGTGCCAGCCAATCCCTCCGGGTATCCATTCCCATCCCACCGTTCATGATGGTGACGAACGGCCGGAATGGCGATGGTCAGAAAGGGTATATCTTTGATCATCTCTGCACCTGTTACAGGATGACGGCTCAACTCTTCCCACTCCGCCTGCGTCAACGGTTCTATTTTACGCAGCACACTTTCCCGAACGTGAATTTTTCCGATGTCGTGGAGAATTGCCCCAAACCGGATAGCCTCAATGCGCTGGTCATCAAGGCCCATCTCCTGAGCCAGAATGAGCGAGTAGCTTGTCACTCGCTCTACATGCCCTCTGGTGTACTGATCCCGAACTTCAATTGCATTCGCCAACATGGTCAGGCTGGCCTCATATGATTCTTGAAGCTGAACCAAACGCAGTTGGCGAGAACGGACCAGACGCGCTCGGATCGTTCTGATTAAATCATCCGGGGGAACGGGTTTAACCAGGTATTCCTCCGCCCCCATTTCCTTGCCTTGCAGGATTTGCTGTCGTTCCCCGCGAGCCGTCAGGAAGATGAAAGGAATGCTCACCCAACTGGGCTGTTCTCGCACCCTATGAAAGAAGGTTATTCCATCCATGGTTGGCATTGAAATATCAGAGACAATGAGATCAGGGACTATTTCCGACATAACCAGTAGGGCATCTTGCCCGTGCTTGGCCCCAAAGACGCGAAACCCTTTGCTCTCTAATATCTCCTCCAATGCTTCGCGCATCAGGGTATCATCCTCAACAATGAGGACAAATTCATTCGATTCGGCCGAAATATCCTGTTCCATAATTCATAACCGTTGTAGACAAGGGACCAGTTCGGTAAGTGAGACGTCCATTCTTTCTGAGTTATCGCGCCTTTTTACCTCAACTTTCCCTTGTGCTAATCCCCGCGAACCAACAGCAACCCTTATTGGAATGCCGATTAAATCAGCATCCTTAAACTTCACACCGGCACTTACATCTCTATCATCAAAAAGGACGTCGAATCCGGCCGTTTGTAAGGTGGTGTAAAGCGATTCGGCCGCTTCTTTTGCTTCATCCCCTTTGCCCAGGTGCATGAGATAAATGTCATATGGAGCAACTGTGCGGGGCCAGATAATGCCATCGTTATCATAGTGCGTTTCAACGATAACGGCCATCAACCGGTCGAGTCCAATACCATAAGACCCCATATAGATAAGTTGGGGTTCGTTATTTTCATCCAGATAGGTCGCATTGGTGGCGGCACTGTAGCGCGTGCCGAGTTTGAAACAGTGGCCGACTTCGATTGCCCGCCTGGCCTTAATTCGGCCGCCACAGGTCGCGCATTGATGGCCGCTGTCAGCCTGGGCAATGTCGGCCGTTCGGGTAACGGCAAAATCGCGGGGGTAATTGGCCCCGGTGTAGTGATAGCCCTCGTCGTTGGCCCCAACGGTGAAGTTCCCTCCGACCTCAATTGAGGTGTCGGCCAGGACATATACGCCTTCTTTTTCAGGGGTGGGGGCTACGTTCAGGCCGGCGGGGGAGGCATAGCCAGGGACGGCTCCGGCAGCTCGAATCTCGTCCTCTGTTGCGGGGCGCAAGGCTCCGGCTCCGACAGCATTTAGCAGCTTGATTTCGTTGATTTCAAGGTCGCCGCGCACCAGCCCAAAGATGAAACGGCCGTCTGCCTCTGTCTCTCCGAAGGGGGTGAACCAGTAAAAGACTGCTTTCAAAGTCTGTGCAACGGGGACGCCGACGAATTTTGCGACATCGGCAATGGTTTTGCAGTTGGGTGTTGCCACTTTGGTCAGCGGCTCCTGTACCTCTGGCACAGCGCCTTCTCGGACAAATTCGGCCGCTTCTACATTGGCCGCATAGCCACAGTTGTCACAGGAGATAAACCGGTCTTCGCCCTGGGGGTGGGGAACGGTAAATTCATGGGAGGATTTTCCACCCATTGCCCCTACGTCGGCATTAATGGCAATGACCGGGACTTTACAGCGGCGGTAGATATTCAGATAAGCCTGGTGCATCCTGGGATAAAACTCATCCAATGCCTCTTCGCTGGTATCCAGGCTGTAGGCATCTTTCATAATAAATTCCCGCAGTCGAATCAGGCCGCCTCGTGGGCGGGGTTCATCGCGGAATTTCTTTGAAATGTGGTAAATGACCTGGGGTAAATCCCGGTAGCTGTCAATCTCGCTCAAAGAAAGGGCGTTGACCACTTCTTCGTGGGTGGCCGAGAGAGCGTAATCCCGCGCACTCTTGTCCTGGAGCTTCATTAGTACGTCCAATGCATCCCAGCGCCCGGTTGCGTGCCAGATAGCGGCCGGATGCAGGTTGGGCATCCACATTTCTTGCCCGCCAATAGCGTCCATCTCTTCGGCCATAATAGCCCAAATTTTGCGAATGACCCGGTAGCCCAAAGGCATAAAGGTGTAAATGCCGGAACCTAACGGCCGAATGAAATTGGCTCGTATTAAGAGCTGATGACTGGCAAGCTCCGCCTCAGTTGGCGCTTCTCGGAGCGTCTTTCCAAATGTGTTCGACAACCGCATTAGTAGGCTCTCCCGAAAATGGCGATCTTATCGGCGGGACGGCCAGTGTAGAAGCACGTTCCCTGCCCATCTGGCTGGTCAAGGGGGAAGCAGCGGATTGTTGCCTTTGTTTCTTCCTTTACTCTGGTTTCTTCCTCATTCGTTCCGGCCCACCAGACGCGGGCAAAGCCGGTCTGGATCGCGTCTTTGAACTGGTCATAATTGGCAGCGTCGTGAGTGTTTTCTTCTTGAAAACGGGTTGCCCTCTCTAACATAGCCTGTTGAATCTCCTCTAACAAGGCTGCGACTGTTCCGGCCAGCCCATCCTGAGAGACAAAGGACTTGCCTTCACGTCCGGGCTTGTCCCGCCGGGCAAGGGCAACGCTGTTTTTCGCCACATCACGGGGGCCGATCTCGATGCGGGTTGGAATGCCGCGCATCTCCCAGTCGTTGAATTTGTAGCCGGGGGAAAGATTGTCGCGGTCATCTATCTTGATGCGGATACCGGCGGCTTTTAACTCGGCCGCGATTCGATCAACGGCTTCCATGACGGCCGATCTTTCGTCATCTTTGCGGTAAATGGGCACAATGACGGTCTGGGAAGGAGCCAATCGGGGCGGCATAACCAGACCGGTGTCGTCGCCGTGCGTCATGATGATGGCTCCAACCATGCGGGTGCTTAGTCCCCAGGAGGTTGTCCAACAGTATTGAAGCTCGTTGTTGTCGTCGAGATATTGAATGTCAAACGCCTTAGCGAAATTCTGGCCCAAATTGTGGGAGGTAGCGGACTGAAGGGCTTTGCCGTCTCCCATCATTGCTTCAATGGTATAGGTTTCCTGCGCCCCGGCAAACCGCTCCAGGGCTGACTTCGCGCCCCGGATAACGGGAATTGCGGCATCGTTGGTGGCAAAGTCGGCGTAGGCTTCCAGCATCAGGCGCGACCATGTCTCTGCCTCTTCTTCGATCGCGTGGGCAGAGTGTCCTTCCTGCCAGTAGAACTCCAGCGTGCGCAGGAATAGTTTGGTTCTCATCTCCCAGCGCACCACGCTGTTCCACAGATTCATTTTAACCGGCAGATCGCGGTAGCTCTGGATCCATTTGGCGTAGGCATGACCGATGATTGTTTCGGAAGTCGGCCGTACAACCAACGGTTCAGCCAACTCTTCTCCACCGCCATGTGTCACAATCGCCAGCTCCGGGGCAAACCCTTCCACATGGCTGGCCTCTTTTTGAAGGAAGCTCATGGGGATGAACATCGGGAAGCCTGCATTCTCCACCCCATTCTCCTTAAACCGCCGGTCTAAGGCAGCCTGAATATTTTCCCACAAAGCCCAGCCATAAGGCTTGACCAGCATCGTCCCCCGCACCGGACCATAATCCGCCAGGTCAGCTTTCAGAACCAGGGAATTATACCAGTCGTTAAAATCTTCACTTCTAGGAACTAATTTGTCCTTATCTGCCATCTTATTCCTGCTGTAAAATCATCTGTAAAATCATATTGTATGATGAACAAAGCATTAAGGGAATGAGTATAACAGTCTGGAAATTGGCAGTCAAAGCACTGAAATCTTGCCAACTCGACTAAATTGCTCTAAGATGGTACGAATTTCTTAGCCAAAAGGCTGTATATCTCTAACCCAAGTCCTGTTAGCTTTAGGACAAATTTATCAAAAAAAATAAGGAAGGTAAGGAAAATGGCATATTCTTACACAAATTCAAAAGGACGTACCTACTTCTTGCACAAGCGTGAAACGACTTTGAAGAATGGTGGGCAGCAAACTATCTACTTCTTCGGTAAAGAAGCCAAAGAAGGCGCGATTGATTCAGTTCCAAGTGGGTATCAGGTTTCCGAGAGTAAAAACGGTCTACCAGTTCTGAAGAAAGCAAAATAATTAACAAATTTTAAAACCGTATATTTAAACTTTCCACCCCGCGCTACTCGGTTTATAGTAGGCGGGGTTTTTTTGTTTTATAGGTGAGGCAGCGGTACTGTCTTGACATAACACCACCTATTGCTTATTATCTTGTCTATATGCTCTTTGTCCTCAACATCCTGGCAACAAACAAACTCTTTGTCTGACAGTATTATAGGAGTAGTATGAATATTCTCGTCTTTGGGGCCGGTTCGGTCGGTGGCTTCCTGGGAGCCAAATTGGCTAATGCCGGACATCAAGTAACCTTAGTGGCGCGGGATCCAACGGC
>JBAPRX010000247.1:0-3021 GCA_049281335.1 Promineifilaceae bacterium (SeqCode) | reverse complement strand
GAATCGGCCGACAAGACCCAAAACGAATTTCCCTTCCTGGCCCTCGTGGAACATACGAACTATATTGACAAAAAGCATTATGGCGGCGATCATGTAATATACTGCGGGGACTATGTGACCCCGGATCATCCTTACTTTGACATGGATAAGGACGAGTTAGTCCAGCTTTTTGCTGGTCATCTCAGCAAGTTCAACCCCGATTTCAAGACCGATTGGATTCGCAAGAGCTGGTTGTACCGTGCTAAATATGCCCAGCCGGTGCCGGAGTTGAACCATTCAAAAAACATTCCAGCCATTGAAACCCCCGTTCCAAACCTGTTCTTTGCCAGCATGAGCCAGGTCTATCCCTGGGATAGAGGAACGAATTATGCGGTGGAAATCGGCCGTTTAGCGGCCGAAAAAATGCTCATGACGGCAAACAAAAAGATGTAATTTTATTTGTAATAGGATTCTGGCACAATGGTAGTGGATTTCTTGCTGAAACAACTACCGGCGTTGCCAAACAACCCGTTACAGGTAACAGTTCAAAACTGAATAAGGAGTTTTCGTATGAAGATTATTGTTGTTGGAACCGGCTTCGTGGGGTTAACCCATGCCGCCGTTTGTTCAGAATATGGTCATGAGGTTCATGCCTATGACATTGACGAGGCCCGCATTGCCGCTTACCAGTCCGGGGATCGGGCGCGTATTGAAAGCTACGTCAACGAACCAGGACTCTTTGAAATTATTGATGAAAATATGGAGCGGTATCTCCATTTCACAACAGACGTAGATTCTATCATTGATGATGTAGATGTGATCTTTATGTGCCTGCCGACACCGCCAAAGCGGGATGGCTCCACAAACCTGAGCTACTACATGAACGCCGCCCACCACCTGGGCCAGCTTCTCGCCGAACGTGACTCGACCAACCGGGTTGTCCTGGTCAACAAAAGCACGGTTCCGATTGGGTCGGTGCGGCTTTTGCAGCAGGTGTTGGAAGAACACGGCGTTAAGAATTTTGGCGTTGCTTCAAACCCCGAATTTCTGCCCCAGGGAAATGCCGTTGAAGCCTCCCGCAAGCCAGATCGGGTGGTCGTTGGCGCGGACACTGAAGAAGACCAGCTTATTTTGCGGCGGGTCTATCCCCAGTTCGTCAACCACGTTCGTATTCGCTACATCGAAACAACCCCGGAAACGGCCGAAGCCATCAAGTACACCGCCAATGCCATTCTGCTTAACTACATCTCCTTCTGGAATGGGGTCGGCGGTCGTTTAGGCGAAACTTTCGACAACATTGTGATGGAAGACCTGAAAATTGGCGTAACGGCCGATAACCGCGTCAGCACCTGGGGTTCCTATGTTAGCAATGGGGCCGGTGGCAGTTGTTTTGGAAAGGATATTCAGTCCCTCATTTACCAGTTGAACCAAAACGGCCGTTCCACCGATTTGCTGCAAGCCGTTTACAACATTAACGAATACCAGAAGACCTACCTCATTGACCGCGCCGTCTATGAAGCCAACTTCAACTTCAACCACAAGAAAGTAGCCCTCTTGGGATTGGCTTTCAAAAAGCACACCAACGACATGCGAGATTCTTCAGCCTTGAAGGTGGTTGAGACGCTGCTGGCTCGCGGTGTTTCAGAAATTCGCGCCTATGATCCGCTGGCTTCCGAGGATGCCCAACGCTACTGGTTCAGCCCGGATCGCAACCACCTCTTCGAGCGTATCACCTACCATGAAACCGCCAAAGAGGCCATCGAAGGCAGTGATGCCGTCTTTATCTCCACCGATTGGGAAGAGTTTCGCGGCCTCTCCCGCACCATCGAAAAGGCTGTCAAACCCCCTTACCTGATCATAGACGGCCGTCGCATGATCCCCGACTTTGAAGCCCTGGTCGCCAAAGGCTATGAATTCCTGCCCGTCGGCGGCACCTATCTAAAACCGAAAAAAAAAGAGGCTAAAAGCGAAAACGGCAGCGTCTCCCAACAAAAAAGCCGCGAACTATTAACCAAAAAAGCCTAAAACAGCCCGGCAGCCAACGGAAGTTCGGCGGAAATTACTGTAGAGCGATTTGCCAAAACGCTTAACTCAGAGAAACACAAAAAACGCCAATATCAAATAATCAAGTAATTGGGTGATGGATCGACAACAGTCAATCCATCACCCAATCCCCAATCAATAATGCGCCAACGTCCCATCCAGCCGTGCCCGCTCAACCGCCCAGCGGAAAGTAATAAGGGAGAGAGGGAAAAGGACAACCGTAAATCCAGCCAGGACAATCAAATCCGGCATCAACTCCGCCCAGGACGCGCCGGTCAAAAGCGACAGGCGCATGGCTCGAAGTGCGTAGGTAACGGGGATGAGCTTTGAAAAGAATTGCAGCCAGCCTGGCAAGATTTCAACAGGATAATAAACGCCGCCAATAAGGTTGGCCGTTGCGCCAAGCAGAGCCGTAATCGGTTCACCCCGCTTAATAATCATAATAATACTGGCAGCGATAATCCCAATGCTGGCAAAAGCCACAATCGAAAGGAGTAGACTGACCAGCCCCCCTAGATAATTAGCCCCTGTCAGCCGCAGCCCCAAAAACACAACCCCCAACAAGATATAAACAAAAACTCTAAGAGTCGTAAAGGCATAGTTCCATAATGCCGAGCCGATTACAATGATCGAAACCGGCGTCGGCGTCATCATCATCGCTTCCAACGTGCCGGTCGTCTGAGCTTCCCGCAAGGCGCGAGAAAAGCCGCCCAACCCCAGGCTAAAATACCCCCCAAAAGCCAGCCCGATAATGACAAAAGAGAAATAATCGCCGCCATATTCACTCAGATAAGGGGACGCCTGTTCACCCACTAATTTTGAAACGAAGAAAAAGGTAAAGGCGCTGAAAAAGATACCGGTCAGGCTAAAGAGGAAAGCAACGCGGTAGCTGGTTTCTGTATAAAAATCTCTTTTGAAGAATGACCACAATAATTGGAGCATAGTTTTGAATGGAATTTGGTAGCCAAACTATAACGTTACGTAACTGTTAGGTATACT
>JBAPRX010000246.1:0-2134 GCA_049281335.1 Promineifilaceae bacterium (SeqCode) | reverse complement strand
CTTCTCGACCCGCCACCAGATACCATTCATCAGTCGGGTAAACGAAGCGGTTCCCAAACTTTTCTTGATATATGGGTTGAAGCGACTCTACGTAAGCCAGTGTTTCGGCCGCTTCCTGGGGCGTATGGGGCCGCATCTTATACTTATGATGTCGGGTCAATCCCACCGGCACGACGCTGACCGATTGGACCGCAGGCCACAATGCTGCCAGATCATTGATGGAGCGTTCCAGCCATTCACCGTCATTAAATTCGGGAACAACGACCAGTTGGGTGTGCATTTCGACGCCCCGTTCTGCCAGCCAGCGAAGCTGTTCCATAATGTCCGGGGCCTGTTCATTTCGGAGAAACTGCCGCCGCAGTTCAAGGTCGGTAACGTGGACAGAGACATAGAGCGGGGAAAGGCCCATCGTCTCAATCCGCCACCAATCGTGTTCGCTTAAATTGGTCAGGGTGACAAAGTGACCGAAGAGGAAGGAGTAACGATAATCGTCATCCTTAATGTACAGGGTTCGCCGGAAGCGGGGGGCCATTTGAAGAACGAAACAAAATTCACAGAGATTGTTGCAGCGACGTATGTCGGTGTCGAAGGTGGGGTGGGCGAAATCGAGTCCCAATGGCTGTTGGTAAGCCCGCTCCGCTTCGTATAGGAAATATTCCTCACCCCGACGAATGAGCAGTTCCAGATACTCCTCGGCTGCATAATATTGGACGTCAATCACATCCTGAACCAGGTTGTCATTGATTGCCAGGAGTTCATCCCCCGGTTGCAGTGCAATATCGGCCGCAACGCTGTCAGGCGAAATAGCAATGATTTTGCCGCCGCTTCTCGCAGGCCAGTCAACTTCCGTAAAAAATGTCATTGAAGAAACTGCTCTTTATTCACGTGCTGCTGCCTGTTCGGCCGAAAAATGGGGGAGCGCCAGAATGTCTTCCACGATGGACTCCGGCGGCCGTTCCGTCGTATCCATCAGAATGGCATCGTCGGCCGGGCGCATAGGCGAGAATTTTCGGCTGCTATCTATCTCATCCCGCCGAATGATGTCCGATAGAATCTGGTCATAATCAGGTGTATCCTGTCCTCGGTCCACCTTTTCTTGCCAGCGGCGTCTGGCGCGTTCAGCCGGAGAGGCAGTAATATACAGTTTTAAAGAGGCTTCTGGTAAGACAACAGTGCCAATGTCCCGGCCCACCATCACGACCCGTCCCCGGCTGGCAATTGCCCGCTGCCTTTTTACCAGATTGTGCCGAACGCTTTGATAGGATGCCACCTGAGAAACGTTATTATCCACCAGAGCCATCCGAATCTCCCAGGTCACGTCCCGGCCATTGAGCAAGGCGGTGTAAAGACGGCCGTCTTTTTCCAGGTCAGCCTGAATCACGTCAATGTCTAATTGTGTCAGTAGCTCGAACACGGCCGCTTCATCATCTATCGAGATGTTGTTTTCCAGGACTGCCAGAGTAACAGCCCGGTACATGAAACCAGTATCGAGAAACAAATACCCTAAAGCAACTGCCAGCATCTTGCCGACGGTTGTCTTACCGGAAGCCGCTGGCCCATCAATAGCAATTGCCTGAGGGTAGTGCGAGTTGGTCAAATAATCCTCCTTTATCATCAGTCGTCAGTAGTTTGTAGCCAATCATCAATAGCCAATCGTCAGCAGCCAGTCATCAGTAGCCAATCGTCAGTAATCAGTAGCCAGTAATCAGTAGCCAGTAATAATTAATCAGTCGTCGGTAGAAAGTAACACCAATTACCAATTACCAATTACGAATTACCAATCACCAATCACCCACCACCCCTCCCCGTCCGCTTCTTCCCCCTGCGAATCGTCTCATTCAACTTCCTAATCTCCTGGTCGTTTAAATGCCTCCATTGGCCCGGTTGGAGATTACCCAACTGGATAGGGCCGATTTCCTCCCGGACTAATTTGTTGACCGGATGGCCCAGCATGGCGGCGACGCGGCGTATCTGCCGCTTGCGCCCTTCACGCATGGTGATTCGCAGCCAGGTGTGGTCTTTTTGTTGGTGAATAATTTCAATCGCAGTCGGTGCAGTCTGTTTACCGTCTAGCTCAACCCCCTCTTGCCATTGTCGCAGGGTCCGGCTGGATGGCCTGCCCTCGACGGCGACA
>JBAPRX010000245.1:0-2719 GCA_049281335.1 Promineifilaceae bacterium (SeqCode) | reverse complement strand
ATAGATAGACCTTGTAATGTTTTGGCCTGTCTGACAAGGAGCAGAAAGGAGACTGCTGATGACTCATATTGTTACCAGATTATGCCTGCGTGACACAGCTTGTGTGGATGTCTGTCCTGTCGAGTGTATGGTGTTGGGACACCCTGAGAAAGAGTGGCCCTGGCTTTACATCGATCCGGACACCTGCATTGATTGTGGCGCTTGCATCCCAGAATGTCCTTATGAGGCTATTTTCCCAGAAGAGGAAGTGCCTTTTGATTACGAAGTTAGAGAAGGACAATGGATCTGTGATACCAAAGAATTACTACCTGATGGCCAACCATTTGAAGGTGAAGTTGATGGCCATGAAGTTAAATTGTTAAATGCCAAGCAGTTGAAAGGTGGTGAGGTTCTTGATTTGACAGAGGACATCCCACCCAACTATGAGTTCTTTACTGTCGGTCCCGGTTACGACGCGCTTGATATGTAATCGGCCAATGGATGGATAACGATTGCGAGCTTGCTTTCGTTTTATTCATCTCATAAATGATTTAAAACCTTTGTAAAATAAAGAGGCTGTGGATGCCTCTTGAAATATTGCCGAATTAGCCTGCATGCTTTTTGACTGCTGACTAATTCGGCTTTTTTTGCTACACCGAGATTGGAGAGAATGTAATGACCGAGTACCGTATTGAAAAGGATTCACTGGGCGAAGTCCAGGTTCCGGTAGATGCTTATTGGGGGGCGCAGACTCAACGTGCTGTCCAGAACTTTCCCATTACCGGGCTGAAACCCTATCCGGCTTTCATCTGGGGTATGGCGGTTATCAAAAGGGCTGCGGCCGAAGTGAATGCCGATTTAGGTTTGTTTAAGGACCGGGAAATTGATGGGCAGGTTGTTTCGGCCGATGCGATTTTCCAGGCTATCATTAAGGCGGCTAATGAAGTGGTGGATGGCCAATGGAATGATCAGTTTGTAGTTGACCCGATTCAGGCGGGGGCCGGAACCAGCCACAATATGAATGTCAATGAAGTGATTGCCAATCGAGCTAATGAGCATTTGGATTTTGGGCTGACGGCTGCCAAGAAGCCCGTTCACCCAAATGACCATGTGAATATGGCTCAATCTACCAATGACACGATTCCGACTTCCATTCGGTTGGGCTGTCTCTGGCGATTGGAGGCGCTGCTGACGAATTTGGATGACCTTGCTGCCGCCCTACACGAGAAATCAGAGGAATTTGATGGTATTGTGAAAAGCGGCCGTACGCATCTTCAAGATGCTGTACCGGTCCGTTTGGGGCAGGAGTTTGGCGCGTACAGCCGTTCGGTTGAACGGAATAGTCAGAAAATTCTTGAGGCCGCCGCCGGACTGCGCCGCCTGGGTATTGGCGGTACGGCTACGGGAACGGGGCTGAATGCTCATCCTGAATACCATTCGCGGATGATCGTGACGCTTAACCGTCTGACGGGCTTGTCGCTTACTGAATCTGATAACCTCTTTGAGTCTATGCAGAGCATGGGCGACATGGTTTACTTCAGTGGGGCGCTTCGGACGCTGGCCCAGGATTTGATCCGCATTGCGAATGATTTTCGCCTGCTTTCTTCTGGCCCTAGTACCGGGTTGGATGAGATTCATTTACCGGCGGTTCAGCCTGGCTCTTCTATTATGCCGGGCAAGGTGAACCCGGTGCTGGCTGAGATGCTGAATATGGCGATGTTCCAGGTGATTGGAAATGACACAACTGTTTTGATGGCCGGTCAGGCGGGACAGCTTGAACTGAATGTGATGATGCCGATCATTGCCTATAATCTTTTCCAAAGCATGGATATTATTATTAATGCAACGGCCGCTTTTACTGAGAAGTGTGTTCGTGGCATCCAGCCTAACCCGGAAAAAGCGACGGGTTGGCTGGCTAAAAACGCTATTCTTGTGACGGCATTGAACCCCGTCATTGGATACTTGAAGGGAGCTGAAGTTGCCAAAGAAGCGATGTACACCAACCGTACTGTCAGGGAAGTTGTGATTGAGAAGGGTTATTTAACGGCCGAAGAGGCGGATAGGCTTCTTAATGTACGCAATCTGACTGAGGGTGGTATTCAGGGATAAAAAGCAAACGGCAATTTCTTATCTTACTTTATACCTAAACCTATTTTAAGGAGAACAGAATGAAAAAATTACCGATTTTGATAGTCGCCCTGGCAATAATGGCTTTGCTACTTGCTGCCTGTGGCGGCGGGGATAGTGGCCCGACCACTTTGAGTTTTGAGGGTGCGGATACTTTTGAGTATACGCCCTCCAGTGCGACAGTCAGTGCAGGCGACCAAGTAGAGTTAACGTTAAATAATGCCGGCGCTTTGGAACACAGTTGGGTATTGGTCCCCAATGATGTGGATGTGGCAACGGTAAGTGATGCGGACACGATTGACAGTGCTACGACCGGTGCTGTTCCTGCCGGTGAATCCAAGACTATTACATTTACGGCCCCAGCTGCCGGAACGTACAAGTTTGTTTGTACGATTCCGGGCCATGCGGCTGCGGGGATGGTCGGAACGCTGACTGTTAATTAGGTCGGTGTTTGGGGAATGATTTTCCCAGGCTGAAATTAAAAGCTTTTTGAAGGGGACTGTTGGTGGTTTGAACAGTCCCTTTTCTTTTGTGTCGAGGTAGGGAGGAAGTGTCAGGCACTGTCGTGATGTTGGAGATCGGCCGAACGATATTTGAGGCGATGTTGTCTCAC
>JBAPRX010000244.1:0-6948 GCA_049281335.1 Promineifilaceae bacterium (SeqCode) | reverse complement strand
CCTCATAAGAGGCCAATAAACAAATTGTTATGACGACCCCGATGCTAAACATTTTATTCGAAAGTTGAATTGGAACAACGGACATTCGCAACTCCTCATTTATTGCAAATGCCTAATACCTATGAAGCTGCGTTTATTTTAGCAATGAACGGCCAAATGGCTAAACTTTCTCTAGCGGCGGCCGTTCATCCCCTCCTAACATTCCACGCACTTTACGAAGAATTCTCTTCAGACCACTCTCTTTATATTGTTCGCACAGGATTTCCACCCAGTCTGCCAGACTGCCGTCTCCATACAATTCGCTTAACTCCTGACGATGGTTGGACAGCCAGACAAACAGGTCAGCCTCGGTTCGGCCGGGAAACTGCTCCAACAGCGTAGATTCCCGAATAATTTGAACAGTTGGCAGGTAAATCATCTCATACCAGGCAACAACCGCTTCCTTGTAAGGCATCTTTTCTCCATCAATCAGGGCCAGCTTTTCATGAAGTTCTTGAATTTGAGCCAGGAATTCTGTGTACTGGCCTGGGATAGTACACTGGATATGATGATTTGGGCAGGAAACATCCAGCCCCGTCTTCTCAATAAACTCGCGTTCACCCAGGCGAATTAATATCTCGCCTAGAGAATCCTTTGGAGAAATTGGAAGCGCTTTTGGAAAACCCCAGACATGGGCCTCAATTGTGTCATTACCCATCTGGTTGGCGATTGCTACCCGGTGGTTGCCATCTTTCACAAAATACACGTCGCCGATACGGTAAAGTTCGATTGGCGGCCAGCCGCGTTGAACGGTTAAGGCTTCCACATTGACCCAACGATCTTGCATGCTGTTGCTTCGGGGTAAAAAGCGGCGGGTGAAATCCTTATATCGGCCGACACTCCCCACAATTTGAGTCAACGAAACTGACTGCAACCCTTCATAAAGCGGGTCCTCCGATTTGAGTTGGGCGCGGATAGCCTCAAACGGTAGAAGCGAGTCTTCATTCCCCGTTAGCCAGGCAGAAAGCTGCTCCCGTGTTGCCTGACGACGGGCTTGCTGAAAATGTTGTTTAGCCTGTCTCTCGTAAAAAGGTTCGCCATCCATGACCATCTATTTTACCTCGAATTGTGGCGATTAAAAAAGGTTCAGGCTAGACTATGGTTTATGGCTCATGACATTCACTTTCAATTTCATCCAGAGGTGCAAGAAGCGTTGGCAGGGGGACGAGCGGTGGTTGCTTTGGAAAGTACCGTCATTACGCACGGCTTGCCTTATCCTGACAACATTAACACCGCCCTGACGATGGAAACGGCCGTTCGGGAAGGGGGAGCAGTCCCGGCAACGATTGCAATCGTTAAGGGTGAGGTTGTAGTGGGCCTGACCGGCGATCAGATTGAATATCTGGCTAACCGGGCAAAACTATCCCACGAGAACAAAGCCTTTGTCAGAAAGTGCAGCCGCCGGGATTTGCCAATTGCC
Organism: Promineifilaceae bacterium (SeqCode); assembly: GCA_049281335.1. Taxonomy (GTDB): domain Bacteria; phylum Chloroflexota; class Anaerolineae; order Promineifilales; family Promineifilaceae; genus JAKEFB01. The sequence continues at coordinate 5,489 of JBAPRX010000244.1, read as the reverse complement.
ATTGCTCGCTGTGAAGATGGGGCCACAACAGTGGCTGGGACAATGATCATTGCCAACCAGGCCGGAATCAAAGTTTTCGCAACCGGTGGGATCGGCGGCGTCCATCGGGGACACCCCTTTGATGTCAGCGCAGACCTGTCAGAACTCGGCCGAACACCGGTCGCGGTCGTTTGCAGCGGCGCAAAATCAATTCTCGATCTGCCGCTGACCCGCGAACTGCTTGAGACGAACGGCGTCCCCGTTATCGGCTACCAGACCGATGAAATGCCCGCCTTCTTCTCTCGCCACAGCGGTCTGGCGGTTGATGTGAACACCAAAACGGCCGCCGAAGCGGCCGCTTTGATAGAAGCACACTTTGCGTTAGGCCTACAGTCGGGATTATTGGTAACTGTCCCTGTTCCAGAGAGGGCAGCTTTTGATGAAGAATCGGCCGAAGCAGCCATTGCCCAAGCCACAAGGGAAGCCGATGAGGCTGGAATATTAGGCGCTGCCACGACGCCCTGGCTGCTGCGTCGGGTGGCAGAATTAACAAAGGGTCGGAGCCAGACAGCCAACATAGCCCTTTTGCGGAATAACGGCCGTGTTGCCGGTCAGATTGCCAAAGCAAGACTCGCCTACACCTGAGAGTTTCACTCATCGGCTGCTCAGGTTCAGGGTGTATAGGGCGTATGGCCTATCGTGTTTTGGTCAGAACACGATATAATTGAGCCTGTATTTTTTGTGAAACCAATATTGTAGATGTCCACGAACACAGCAAAAATCATCAGGAAACAATTTAACCGGTTACGGTTTTTTGTTTTAATACTATTCTTTTTATTTTTCCTACTACTGGTTGCGACCTTCGTTTACCTTGAAATGGTAGTCTGGAGTGAGCCTGTTGGTGCCTGGCTACCAGAACTGATAATCTCCGCAGCGGCTTTGGTTATTATTGGCCTGGTTGTCTTTCTGATTATCAGTATGTATGGGCAAAGCACCCGCAAAAATACACTCAAAGCCATCGAGGAAGATGTTGGGGAGTTACGAGCTGCGAATAACCGGGCAAAATCACTCCAGGCAATGGCTTCAACCCTTAGCGCAACATTAAGTTTTGAGCGGGTTATGGAAGTTTCCCTGGATGTATGCAGCCTTGCCCTGGAAGAGATGGGTATTCCTTCCCGAAGCCTTGTTGGCGCTGTTTTCCTTTATGATGGGGACGATCTCGTTCCTGTAGCCACCCGCCATTTTGTCAGCCGCGACCTCGATAAGCGAATAGTAGAAAATTCAGGCATTGTTGCCGAGGCCGTTACCCAGGCCGAACCGGCCGTTACCAATAACCCAAAACAAGACCCAGGACTGCTAAATTTTATTGCCTTTCAGGAATGTTACACAGTGATGGCAATCCCACTGCGGGCCGGTTTCCAAATATTTGGCGCAATGGTGTTGGGAACGGAAAAGAAAACCAGCTTTACGGACGAACACCTGGACTTATTTTCTTCGGTGGCCGATCAGGCGGTGATTGCTTTGCAAAACGCCCAGCTTTACCAGCGATTGGGTGCGGAGAAGCAGCGTATCATCGAAGCTGACGAAGAGGCTCGTAAGGAATTGGCCCGCGACCTCCACGACGGCCCAACCCAAAGTATCGCAGCCATTGCCATGCGAATTAATTTTATTCGCTCGATCATGGCGAAAAATCCCCGGCAGGCTTTTATCGAATTGAAGAAAGTCGAAGACCTGGCAAAAGACACTTCGCGCGAGATTCGGGCCATGTTATTCGCCTTACGGCCGTTAGTCCTTGAAACACATGGTTTGAGTGCAGCCATTGAAATGGCGATGAACAAGATTCGGGAGTCTGATGGTCTTAATTTGCGTCTGGTCGGCAGTGAATACGGTGATTTACTCAACGAACAGGCCCAAGGGGTGGTCTTTTATATCATCGAAGAGGCGCTGGGCAACGCCCGAAAGTATTCAAAAGCCAAAATGGTTGAAGTGCGCCTCTGGCGGGAAGACGACCTTTTCGTCGTCCGTATTCAAGATGACGGCGTTGGCTTCGACGTCCAATCAGTCAACTCCAACTACAGTTCGCGGGGCAGCCTGGGAATGGTCAACATGCGAGAAAGAGCAGAACGCATTGACGGCTCCCTGAAAGTCGAGTCCGCGCCCGGCAAAGGCACCATGATCACCCTCGTCGTCCCCCTCGACAAACATGGCAACCCGGAGTACGCCCGGTAAAGTCAGCCAGTTGTTCAGTTAAAAGCGAACAGAAAATAGCCTGCTTTTAACTGCTAACCTTTCACATTTCACTGTTCCTTCTTCCTTCCCCCAAAAATCGCATGTCCCGCCTGGAGCCAGAAGACATCCACCTCAACAAACCCGGCTTGTTCTAACCATTTCAACTGTGCCAGCAAAGGAGACGGTTTATCCATCGGGTCAGGGTGACGGAAATAGTTCCACTCACTCTCGACAAAGAAGTCATATGCTTTCTCATGACCGTCTATCGCCAATGCCCGCTGTCGAACGGCCGTATCCCACTCCGCCGCAGCAGCCATCATAGCCGCCTCATTCACCGGCTCAATTAAATCAGCAATGATAAATGCCCCACCCGGCTCCAACAGCGCATAAATATCCCGGTAAAGGGCCGCTTTTTGTCGGCCGTCCAGATGGTGAATTGCCAGCGAAGAGACAACCGCACGAGGCGACCAATCCAACCTGCGCCAACTGCTTTCAAACAGATCAAAGGGGTGGGGGACGAATCGTTCCCCATAAGCTGCCAAATTCTTCTGCGCCTGTCCCAACATTTCGGCCGAACCATCATACCCATAAACGGAACAATTCGGATATCGTTCCAGAATCGCCCCCGCCAGCAGCCCCTCCCCACAGCACAACTCCAAAACCCGACACGCCCCACCCCCAACAGGAATCACATCTCGAATAATACCAATCTGCCTTTCCCGTTCCGGCACAAAGTAACGGCCGTATTCAATAAACGTCTGCGAAGCCGATTCTCCCCAACCTTCGTTACTATTCATAAAGTCACCTTTGCGTCTTTGCGCCGCATGTATGCGCCCTTTGCGTGAGATTTTTCTTCTCGGTAATAACGATTTTTATTCCTTTTTCCTTAGCCGCCAATCGAGAGCCGTATACCGTTCCGTCACCTTGTTATTCTTAATCGCAATGGCAATCGCCCGCCGTGTGCCGACCAAAATCACCAGCTTCTTGGCACGGGTAACGGCCGTATACAGCAAATTACGCTGCAACATCATGTAATGCTGGGTCAATACCGGGATAACGACGCAGGGATATTCGCTGCCCTGACTCTTATGAACGCTGATGGCGTAGGCATGGACGATCTCATCCATTTCCAGAAAGTCATACATCACCGGTGCGCCGTCCACACTCAGAGTCATTGTCTGCTGCACCGGGTCTATAGCCGTGATACGGCCGATATCCCCGTTATACACATTCTTGTCATAGTTATTCACCGTTTGCATCACCTTATCCCCGACCCGGAAAACACGGCCGCCCTGCCGCCGCTCCATCTTACGACCGGGAGGATTCAAGGCTTGTTGCAGCAGTAGGTTCAGATTCGAGACGCCAACGCTGCCGTTATACATCGGACTAAGCACCTGAACGTCATCAAAGGGATTCAACCCAAACTTTTGAGGAATGCGGCTCTTCACAACATCCACCAGCAGGTCGGCCGCTTCATCCGGCTCCGATTTGATAAAGAGAAAGAAATCAGTGGCCTCTTTAGGCGTCTCCGGCATCTGTCCATTGTTGATCCGGTGAGCATTTCGGACAATCAAACTGTCCCCTGCCTGCCGGAAAATCGTCTCCAGGCGGATAACGGCCGTCACATCCGAATCAATCAAGTCCCGCAGCACATCCCCGGCCCCAACAGAAGGAAGCTGGTCCACATCCCCCACCAACAGCAGGTGGCTGTCCGGGCCAATGGCTTTCAATAAATTATTGGTCAGCACCAAATCCAGCATTGAGGCTTCATCAATGACGACCATATCCGCCGCCAGGGGATAGTTTTCATTTCGGCCGAATCCCTCTCCCGGCTTAAACTCCAACAATCGGTGGACGGTCTTCGCCTCCCGCCCCGTTGCCTCCGCCAGCCGTTTTGCCGCCCGCCCCGTAGGCGAAGCCAGCGCGTAGCTCCGTTTGTGGCTGTCCAGCAGGTCGAGCAGCGTTCGAAGCGTCGTCGTCTTGCCCGTTCCCGGCCCGCCCGTCAGAATCGTCACCTTCTGGTTAACGGCCGTCTGCACAGCCACCTGCTGCTGCGGCGTCAGCTGAATCTGTTCCCGATCGGGCCGGTGGTTCTGAAGCGCGTCAGAGAAGCGCAAACCTGTCAGGCGGCTGGTCGGATGGTCCAGCATTCGTTGAATCCGGTTCGTCACCCCAATTTCAGAGAAATAGAAGGGCGTCAGATAGACCGCCTTCTCTTCTCTTACTGTCGCCGGCTCAGTTGCAGTCGGCCGAATCTCATAAGTAATCGTCTCCCGCTTGATAAACTCACTGTTCTCCAACTGGTCAATGACGTTGGTTATCTTTTCCTGCTCCACTGTCAGAATGGTAGACGCTTCCGGCTCCAGCGACTCCTGCGGCACATAGACATGCCCCTCTTCCGCCATGCGATTGAGGGTGTAAGCGATTCCTGCTTCAATTCGGTCAGGATCATCATGGGCCAGCCCAAGTGCCTGGGCGATTTTATCGGCCGTCTTAAACCCAATACCATAAATATCACTCACCAGCTTATAAGGGGTATTTTGGACAACCGCCAGCGAATTGTCGCCATACTTCTTGTAGATTTTGATTGCCAGGCCGGTAGAAACGCCGTGCGATTGCAGGAAGATCATCACATCCTTGATCGCCCGCTGCTCCTCCCAGGCTTTGTTGATGCTCTTGATGCGCTTGGTCCCAATCCCCAATACCTCCCGTAGCCGTTTCGGTTCAAACTCGATGATGTCCAGCGCCTGATCCCCAAATTTATTGACGATCCGTTCGGCCATCACCGGCCCAATCCCCCGAATGAGGCCCGAACCAAGATACCGTTTGATCCCTTCCGTTGTGGCGGGCATGGATTGTTCGCAGATGTCGGCCTGGAATTGTCGGCCGTGTTTGGCATGGCTGCCCCACCGCCCCGTCAGCTTGAGCCATTCCCCCGGACTCAATTCCGGCAAGGTGCCGACAACAGTAATCAACTGCTGCCCCCGCGCCGGATATTTGTAGGGCATCATCTCCTGCGAGTCAGGCTTTAATCGTAAAACCGTATAGCCGTTCTCCTCGTTATAATAGGTAATGCGCTCAACGGATCCGCTGATCTGCTCTTGAGCATTCATAGGCTTATTTTATCGTAGAGCCAAACACCTGACACTTTCTTGTTAACGATCCATGCAATAATTTTGCGCAATGAAAGATGAAAATGTCGGCTTATTTTCGTAGCAAGGTTGAAGAAAAGGCATCTTTTAGGGAAAAGGTGTGCTAAAATTTGACTATGACTGTTGAAC
>JBAPRX010000243.1:0-4305 GCA_049281335.1 Promineifilaceae bacterium (SeqCode) | reverse complement strand
GCATATGGGTGTCGGAGAGGAGTCCGATGCGAGTGGTCATCTTGATTACCTTTTGTGGATGTATAAATGCACCGGTTTGCCTGGTTTGGTTGTGCCGGAGAAGATGGCGGGTATTTCTTCGGTGGTGGTGGGCTGAAGCCGGAAACGTCCGGCCATCATGGCGCAGGCGATGACCATTTCCAGCAGAGCAAAGTTATTGCCGATGCAGATGCGCTGACCGTTGGCAAAGGGGACATAGGCCGATTTCGGCCGTTCTTTGGATAGTTCGGGTGTGAAGCGTTCGGGAATGAATTTGTTCGGATCATCCCAAATGCTGGGGTAGCGATGGGCGACGTAGGAGACCAGGAACACCAGGGAACCGGCCGGAATGGGATAGCCACCGATTTCGTCGTCTTCGATGGGCTGGCGGGGCATGATGGGAACGGGCGGGTAAAGGCGCAGCACCTCGCCCACAATCATGTTGGTGTAGCTGAGTTCGTAGAGGTCTTCGACGGTGGGGAAACGGCCGTTCAAAACGCGGTCCACTTCTTCTTCTAATTTGGCGGCAACATTTTCGTGGCGGCTCAAACGATACCAGAGCCAGGTAAGGCTGCGGGCAGTCGTTTCAAAACCGGCAAAGAACAGGGTAACGACTTCATCCCGCAGTTGTTCGTCGGTCATCTGGTGGCCGGTTTCTTCGTCTTGCGCCTTGAGCAGTTGAGAGAGGAGACTGTCGTCGAGTCCTTCCCGGCGTTTTTCGGCCGTTCGTTCGGCCACAAAGTTTTCGATGATTGCCAGACTTTTCTGGAAACGGCGGTGGCTGGGCAGGGGAACGGACAGTGGCAGGTTGAAGGGGTTCATGGTTCGATTAGGAACGAATGAGAAGGCGTCTTGAAAGGCGTAGCCAACTTCGGTGAGTTGTTCGCTGAGGTCGATGTTGAACAAGGCACGGCCGATAATGCTGGTGGTCAGTCGCATCATTTCGGCGTCCATATGAACGGGTTGGCCGGAATCGGCGTACTGGTTCCAGCGGTTAAGGAGTTGTTCAGTTACTTCGGACATCATCTGGATATATTGGGTAACGGCCGTTGGCGTGAAGGAAGGCTGCATCAGACGCCGCTGCCGCCGCCAGAACTGGCCTTCGCTGGTGACGAGGCCGTTGCCGACTAACATTCTAAACCCTTCGTAGGCAATACCTTTTCGGTAATTTTTCTGGTTTCTCACCAGGACATGATGAATGTCTTCCGGATCGAACAGGGTGTAGGTGTGGAGGGGGCCAAGTTTGTTGTAGACGATGTCGCCGTATTTGTGCCACATATCCACATATTGGTCGAGGACATTGTCGCCGAGCATACGAAAGGAGCCTGCGATTTTGGAAAGACCGCCTGGGCCTGGAGGAAGGCTTTCCGGGCGGGTGTTGGCTTCCTTCTCCTGGAGAGTTGGAACTTGTTCTAGAGTCATAGTAATTTCCTTAGAAAATAGATCTCACACAAAGGGCGCATAAACGCGGTGCAATAGTGTGAAGGATTGATAGGGTCGATTCTAACGGCGAAATATTTCTTGCCAACGTTACAAAAGTCAGAATCTCGATTTTCACATGCGTTTTTTACCTAACTGGACGAGGAGAGTTCCCGCAATAACGACCGCCAGCCCGATCAGCTCTTTGAGAGTGATGGTTTCGCCGAGGAAGATGACGGCCAGAATAGGGATTTGGACGGCCATTGTGTTGTTGATGATGCTGGATTCGACGGCGGGGAGGGTTCGCAAGGTATGGTTCCAGAGGGTGAAGGCGAAAGCGGTATGAACCAGGGCCAGCCAGCCAATGATGAGCCAGCTTTGCCAGTGGAGGGCTGGCAGCCCCTGAGTGGCGAGGCCGATGATGAGGAGGGAGATTGAGCCGATGCCCATGCTGATAACGGTGATGGTTAGGGAGGAGAGGTGGCCGCTGCGGTTCATGTTTCGGCCGATAATGGAAGCTCCGGCGGTGGAGAGGAAAGCGACGATTGCGGCGGCGTATCCCAGCCATTGACCGGCGGGAAAGAGAAGAGGGTAGAAGTAGATGGCCGCTCCGGCGAGGGTGATAGCGATTCCAAGCCATTGACGGCCGAAAATGGCTTCGTGTAGGAACAGGATGCCTAGAATGGCGACCGTTGGGGAAGAGAATCCCAGCATAAGATTCAACGTAACGGCCGGCAGATTGGCAAGACTGACAAAAATAGCGCCCTGGTTGAGAGTGTAATAAACGATGCCCAACACAATCAGGTAAATCCAGTTGCGGGTTTTTACTTTGTGAAGGGTTTTAGCCTCAGAAGAACGCAGGAAGAGGGGGAGTAAGAAGAGGAAGCCCAGGAAATAACGCAGTCCGGCGAATGTGACCGGGGGGATGTCTTCCAGCCCGATTTTGATAAGCACCCACGACATAGACCAGATGAAAGTCACGAGTAGGGCTTGAAGAACGGCCGTCAGGCGTGGGCGCTGTTGTAGATAAGTTTTCCCAACCATAAGATGGTATCAATCTTTATAATTTCTTAACATTGTCTGAATGAGTTCTGAATTTCATCATTATAGGATCACGGGTGTTTGGCTAAATACCGTGACTAATTATACCGTGGAGGAATGTTTTTTATGGCTAGAAGAAATCTCTTGATTTTATTAGGGGCCGCTGTCGTCGTCGTGATTGGCGGGGTAATTTTATATAACACTTTCCTGGGGGCAACAGAAGAGGCAAGCGGCCCAATTTCTGCGATTCCCCTGGACGAAGATACAGCTTCAGATGACGGCGGAACCGGTGATTCCAATACGGCCGATGTAGAAACCGGTATGACCCTCTACTCAATCAGCCAGGATGATTCCGAAGCAACCTTTACACTGTCTGAGGTCCTGCGGGGGGAGGATGCAATCGTTGTCGGCACAACCAATCAAGTGGCCGGGGAAATTGCCGTAAATCCCGATGATCTAAGCACGGCTCAAGTTGGGACAATTCAGGTGAATGCCCGAACGTTGGTGACGGATGAGAGCAGGCGGAATCAGATGATTCGGAACCAGATTCTCAATACGAACAGTTATGAATTTGTGACCTTTGCTCCGACTGAAATTGTTGGTTTAAGCGGCAGCGCCACGCCCGGTCAGGAATGGACTTTTCAAATAGTAGGTGATTTGACCATTCGGGATATTACCAACCAGGTGACGTTTGATGTGACAGCTCAAATTGGTGAGAATGGTCAATTGGTTGGAACAGCTGCGACAACGGTCAACCGTTCTGACTTTAACCTGAATATCCCCAGTGTTCCATTTGTGGCCGATGTTGGCGAAGAAGTCACCCTATCGTTGGACTTTGCGGCGCCTGAGGCATAATTACGAGACAAGCATGACTTCTTGGTAGAGGTGTATGAGTTCCCGGTTCGTCCGAACCCTTTCGAGGAATGTTTTCCGAAGCGATTGGTTGTCAATGTTGGATACCTGGCTCTGCAATCTTTTATAGGCCAGGTTTAGAAGCTCCGACCATCGAGGGTCATGCTTTTCTTGAAGGACTTTGATGCAGATTAAGTAGATTCGAAGCGGGTCTTTATTTCCTGTGAGGGAGTAGGTTTGAAGATAATCTAACATTTCCTTGACCTGGCTCATTGCCAGGTCTGTTTTTTCCAGGGCGTAGTTTGCAGCCGCTAGTCCGGCCAGCGCCCCAACCATCATGACTGGTTGATTCAGGTCGCGTCGAATTTTCACGGACTTTTCAAAGGCAGTTTTTGCTGCCTCTTTTTGTCCCAGGTCAAGCAGAGCGTATCCCAGGCAAAGTTGTCCATAAGCATGTTGTCTAGGGTTTTCCAGGGCGCGGGCAATGGAGATGGCCTGATTGCTGTAGGCACGGGCTGTTTCCGGTTTTTCCAGTTCCCAGAAGAGAACGCTCAGATTGGACAGAATCATGCTTTCAATTTGGCGGTCGCCTAACTCGTGACAGGATTGGAGTGCGGCCTCCAATCGTTCCCCGGCAGCCTCGAATTGTCCCAGGCAGTTCAAAACATCGCCTAGATTGTTGTTTACCTGGTATTCCAGCCAGCGAACCCCCGTTTCTTGTAGAATTTTAAGTGATTGTTCCAGGTATATTTTTGATGCCTGATAGTTTCCCTGTTCACCGGCAAGCAGTCCCAGGTTATTTAACACTTTCCCGGTACCGTAGCGGTCCCCTAATTGTTGGCAATTTTCCAGGGCTTTTTCCCAATACTTTGTGGCCTTCTCAAATTTTTCCTCGTACCAGGAAATAGTTCCCAGATGGCGCAGGCTGCTGGCCTCTTCCTGCCTTAGCCTGAGTGTCTGGGATAGGTCCAGGGC
>JBAPRX010000242.1:0-2780 GCA_049281335.1 Promineifilaceae bacterium (SeqCode) | reverse complement strand
GGCATTGGTCATCTTCGAACAGATGCTCACCGCCGCCGGTGGCGAAATTGACGCCGCCGTAGCCGCCAACGATGGTCTGGCTGGTGCAGTCAGTTCTGCCTTGAAGAACCAGGGCTTGCCCCAAATTCCTGTTACCGGACAAGATGCCACCGCTGCTGGAATTCAGCGTATTCTGGCTGGCGAACAATGTATGACCGTTTACAAGGCTATCAAGGCCGAGGCCGAAGCTGCTGCTTCACTGGCTATTGCTCTCCTCAACGGTGACGATACGTCTAGTATGGCTTCCGGTGCTGTGAACAACGGTACCAATGACATCAATTCCGTTCTGTTGGTTCCTGTGTCTGTTACCAAAGACAACATCGAAGAGACAGTCATTGCTGATGGGTTCCGCACCTGGGACGAAATTTGCGAAGGCGATTACGCCCAATACTGCCCGTAAAGTGACAGTCACTTTTGGTACATTTCATCTGGTCATGTAGAATATGAAGAAAAGGGGATGCTCCGTCCGCCGGCAGCATCCCCTATCTCTCAGGGACATCATGAAAATTAACATCGAGACAAAATGGAAACCCAACCTTTAATTGAGATAAGAGGCGTTTCTAAATCGTTTGGCGCCGTTCAAGCATTAGCTAAAGTAGATTTTTGTGCTTATCGCGGTGAGGTAATGGCTCTCGTTGGCGACAATGGGGCGGGCAAATCAACGCTCATCAAAGGCATTGCTGGTATCCACGGTTTTGATACAGGACAAATATTCTTTGAAGGCCAGGAAGTGAGTATTCCCAGTCCGAAGGATTCGGCCGCTTTGGGCATTGAGATCGTTTATCAGGACCTGGCCCTGGCAGACAATCTGGATGTGGTTGCGAATATGTATCTGGGGCGTGAGTTGATCAAACGGCCGCTGCGCTTAAACGAAGAAAAAATGGAAGTTGCCTGTATTGAAACGCTACAGTCGTTATCTGTAACAACGCTGCGTTCGGTTCGTCAGGCTGTTGCCGGGTTGTCTGGAGGTCAGAGGCAGGCTATTGCGGTTGCCAAGGCCGTCATGTGGAACTCCAAACTGGTGATATTGGACGAACCAACGGCAGCTTTAGGTGTTGCCCAAACGCGACAGGTCCTCGATTTGGTGAGACGTCTTGCCGATAAAGGGTTAGGCGTAATCATTATTTCCCACAATCTGCACGATGTATTTGAGGTTGCAGATCGAATAACTGTTTTGCGATTGGGCCAAAACATCCAAGAATTCTTTACATCCGATACCACGCAGCAGGAAGTTGTCCACGCCATAACTGCTGGCGCCTTAGTACACGTGCCGGGGATGGAAGAATAAAATGAGTAACATTGAAGAGATGACAGATATTTCTCAAAGCACTTCGTTGGAAGAAAAGGGGGAGGGGGTAAACGCGAGTATTATTAGTAAAATTAAACAACGCATTGGGTCAAGCGATGTTGGCTCTCTGCCAATTTTGCTGGGGTGGCTTATTCTTGTTGCTATTTTCCAATTACAAAACGAGAATTTTCTGACAGCCCGTAACTTTGTCAGCCTTATTCAACAGATGGCCGGAATCCTGGTCATTGCGATTGGTGTCGTGTTTGTGCTTCTCACCGGGGAAATTGATTTATCTATCAGTTATGTCAGTGCCGTATCCGGTGTTTTACTGGCCTTACTGTTGCGAGATCCAACCGCCATTCCTGCCATTGGCACAATCTTTGTCGGACTTGGTATCACCGATCCCTTGCCCTGGTACACCGCCTTACTCCTTGCGTTAGGTACTGTATCCCTCATTGGACTCATACAAGGGTTAATTATTACTAAATTTCAACTCCCTTCATTTGTTGTCACCCTGGCCGGGTTCATGGTTTGGAGCGGTGTGGTACTGATATTAATTGGGGGTGCAGGAACCGTTATTGTTCAAGACAAAGTCATTATTGGGGTTGCCAATTACTTCTTGCCCGACTTTGCCATCCTTCCGGGCGGCCAATTAACGCTCAATCCGGATTTAATCGAAGGGGCTGTTTTTTCCATTAATGTTAGCTGGATATTGGCCCTGGTAGTCATTGTCTTCTTTGCCGTTTATCTGTTGAATCGAGTGCGCGTACGGCGTAAGCAGGGAGTCCCTACCACGAATCTGAACATCGTTATCCTCGAAATTGTGATAGTTTCTTTATTCACAGCGGCAATTGCGTTTGTTGCCAATCAAGATCGCGGGCTGCCCTTGATCGCCATTATTCTGGTTTTGTTGTTGTTTGGCTTTTCGTTTTTAGCGACAAGAACCCGATTCGGCCGTTATGTGTATGCTGTCGGTGGCAACAAAGAGGCTGCTCGTCGCGCCGGTATTAATGTGGAGTGGGTTCGCATTCGAGTGTTCATGATTTCTAGCTTAATGGCTGGGGTGGGGGGAGTCGTCCTGGCTTCTCGCTTGCGCTCTGTCGCAACGGATGCTGGTGGTGGTGATTTGCTGTTGAACTCCATTGCTGCCGCTGTTATCGGCGGAACCAGTCTGTTTGGCGGAAGCGGCCGGGTGTCCAATGCTTTTCTAGGGGCATTGGTTATTGCAACGGTTGCCAATGGCATGGGCTTGCTGGGTCTCAGTTCCGGTGTGAAATTTGTTGTGACAGGGTTGGTATTGTTAGCGGCCGTTTTGGTAGATGCCATTACCCGCCGAAGCCGCACCCAATCCGGTATTCTCTGATAAAACCAGAAGGAAAAATACTAACCACGAATTCACACTAATTCCACGAACTATTAAATCATTCGTGTTAATTAGTGTGAATTCGTGGTT
>JBAPRX010000241.1:0-5840 GCA_049281335.1 Promineifilaceae bacterium (SeqCode) | reverse complement strand
CGTCTGGGTCGGAAAAATGACGGGAAATTCGCCGGTTAGAAGCCGGGCAGCATTGATTCCCGCCACCAACCCGGTCGCGGCATTGCCCATATACCCCTCCACCCCAACAATTTGCCCGGCAAAAAAGAGGTCAGCCCGGCCCCGATACTGCAACGTGGGCTGGAGCATTTCAGGGGCATTAATGTAGGTATTACGGTGCATCATGCCGTAGCGCATAAAGTCGGCCGATTCCAGACCGGGTATCATTCGCATCACCCGGCGCTGTTCGCCCCAACGCAAGTTTGTCTGGAAGCCCACAAGGTTATAAAGGGTTCCGGCGGTGTTATCCTGGCGCAGTTGGACGACCGCATACGGCCGTTTGCCTGTTCGGGGGTCTTCCAATCCAATGGGGCGCATGGGGCCAAATCGAAGGGAATCGGGGTTGCGGCGAGCCATCACCTCAACCGGCAGACAGCCCTCAAAGAAGTGGGCGTCTTCCTGCTCAAATTCACGAAGAGTGATCTGTTCGGCCACTATTAGTGCCTCGCAAAAGGCTTCGTATTCAGCCTTTGTCATAGGACAATTAATATAGTCCCCTTCTTCCTGATCACCCCAGTCATGGCGGGAAGCGCGGAAAGCGATGTCAAAATTAATGGTGTCATAATTAACGATGGGAGAAATGGCGTCGTAGAAATAAAGGTATTCCCGGCCGGAAAGATCGCCAATGGCATTCGCCAGGGGATCAGAAGTCAAGGGGCCGCTGGCAATAATGCAGGGAGTATTGGGGACGGTTTTGACCTCTTCCCGTACCAGTTCAATACGAGGATGATTGACGATGCGAGTCGTCACCAGTCCGGCAAAACGTTCCCGATCAACGGCCAAAGAAGATCCAGCAGGAACGGCCGATTCCTGGGCGCAAGCCAGAATTAGGGAGCCAAGCCCTTGTAGTTCGGCTTTCAGCAAACCGGGGGCTTTGGTGGACAATAATGAGCCGAGCGAATTGCTGCAAACCAGTTCCGCCAGATGTTCGGTAACGTGGGCGGGCGTATTCTTGACCGGCCGCATCTCAAAGAGACGAACCTGGAGGCCCAATTCGGCCGCCTGCCACGCCGCTTCAGTCCCGGCCAGACCGCCGCCAACGACAATCAGTTCTTGTAACATTCCATCATTTTAACACAGTCGAAGGTGGAAAACAGTTGAGAAGACGTTAGAAAAAGAGAAGAGAAAATGGGAAATTCGTACCCATTTCTCGAACGGAATAGCCTCTTTTACATGATTTGTTCGAGGATTTGGTGGTTTTTTTGTAACTTCTGATTGATGAAAACGGATATAATCTAGCGTTATGCTTGAGAAAATTCCTTTTCCCGATAGTTGGCGACAGCGACAGGTGTTGTTCGTCTGTTATATCATTATTGTTGCCGTTGTCACTTTATTCCCTGCCGATTCCAGCGAAATTCCTATCAAACATATTGATAAAGTTGGACATTTCATTGCTTACGTGGGGATGGCTGTCCTGGCATTAACCTGTTTCAAAAGCCGAAGCGGGCAAATTTCGGCCGTTGTCGCAGCAGCAATCATCAGTGGTCTACTAGAGTTGGCCCAAACTTTTGTTCCCGGTCGTATCGTCAGCCTCACAGATGGCATAGCGAATATATTGGGAATTCTAATTGGAATCCTTCTCTACTCGTATTTCCAGAGGCGCATCCACCCTGCCTAATATGCCAATTCTGGTCAGTCATCTATGGGGGTGATACACCTGGGGTCGTCGCCTTAGAGATCACGGGCAAATACAAACTATAATCCGTTTGGAAAATTGTCAGCTTTAAGTTTATCGTTATCTCTGGGTTGGAGGGATCGTTGCTGCTCACGCAAAGCTCCCCATTATAGATGCCGGAAGGTAAGTCAGTGGAATCGAAAACGGCCGTGATTTCTGTGCCGTCATCCGGGGGTGTTGTTCCGTTGGTGGGAGTGATCTCCACCCAGGGCAGCTCGCCGGGTGTACCACAGCCGCCTTCCACCGCCGGGCTACCTTCCGTAATGGTCCAATCAAGGTCAATGAGGCCGGTATTGCTGATGGTCAGCGTCCGGGTTATTGCGTCACCCGGCTGAACCATACCGTCTAAACTGTTAGCCGAAAGATAAATGACCGGGAGAGAATCGCAGTTGTAGCAAATGAGAACGAAATCCTGGTCTGTCGTATCGCCGCTAAGAGGAATGCCGTCGCCAGCAATATTCACTGCCTCGACCGTGATCTGGATGTTGCCGGAGGGGTTTTGAAGATAGACGTTTTCGAGGTTATTGCGGGAGTCAGCATTACCGCCGGTTGTCGACCAACCATTGGAAAAGACATTTCCCATATAGGTATTTCCACCCATTTCCACTGTCAGATCAAGATCGTTCACCAGGGCCGGGTTGGCCCCAACAGCGCCAGGCGCGTCTGCCCAGGCCAGTGTTATTTTTAGGGGTTTGCTCGGATCAGCGGCAACCGTGCTCAACGTCCAGGTTTCACCCGTGTTGTCGAATAAGTCCAACTGATCGCGATAAATAGTGGCGACGCCACTGCTGATGATTTCGGTCGCATTTACCCGACCCCAGCCTTCGGAGAAGTTGGGAATGGGGGGGGCGCCGCTGATGTCAACAGCCGAGTTGACGAGCAGCGCTTTCGCCATTGCGGGGCTGGGGTCGGCTCCCGCGTTCCAGGTTCGCCACCATTCGGTGACCAGGGCAATGGTACCGGCGGCATGGGGGGAGGCCATGCTGGTGCCGGTGCAGTAAGCGTACAGGCCATTGGTTCCGCTGATAGCTGAGCTGCACAAACCGCCCTGATCGTTACGGGTGGAGGCAATTTGCTGTCCGGGTGTGGCAATGGTGGGGACGTAACGGCCGTCCTGTGACGGGCCGCGACTGCTGCTGTTATACATGGCATCAATGTTACCGCTAACACGATAATTTTGGGTTCCGGCAACAACAATCAGGTTCTTAGCTTCCTTTGGGGAGGTAAGAGTGTTGGAGTTTGGGCCAGAGTTCCCTGCCGAAAAGACGAGGATATAAGGTTCGGCCGTCCCACTAGTGTCAAAATTACCGTCCCGAACCATAAAGTCATGGGTTCGCTCAGTAGATTGGTAGCCATGATTCGTTCCTTCACCACTGGTCCAACTATTATTAGCCCCAATAGCATTCCCCAAGACACCTTGCTTGCTTAACTCCTGCCAGCCTCCGGCGGGCGGCCAGGAAGATTGGGTTCCACAAATGGGGTTCTGGGCAAAGAGGGAGACACCAGGTGCAATGCCGATACCATAGAGGAAACCATTAACATCGCTAAAGCCGCCGGTTCCATCGCCGCCAACGATCCCGGCGACGTGTGTTCCATGCCCTCCGGTTGACGTGTCCTCACCAGGATTGGCCTGAATACAACCAGGGTAGTTGTGACCACCAACGACATTCAGATCGGGATGATCATAATCTACACCGGTATCGGTGATAGACCAGATAACACCCGTACCGTCAAATCCCAAATTGGCAAGGTGGGCCATATAACCGACCTGTGGAACGCCGCCCGGATGATTTCCGGCAATAATCTGGGCCGACATTTCATCATCCAGTATAGGGTCGGGACTCATATAGCCCAACCACAAAACGGTATCCAGGCGGGCTATATCGTCTATGAAAGCAGCATCTACCTGGATAACGGCATCGTAAAAGGCTTTGTCGGGCTGAGAGGGATAAGCCAGTTGAAGGACTGCCCCCATTTCGCTGAGAGCGTTAAGGGTTTGCTGGGTGCTGCCATCGTTGTAAAACACGATGTCTATATTCTCAATACGGCCGACTTTCCCAAATAGGTCGCTGTTGATTTTATAAGCGGGTTGAACCGGCCCCTGCCAGCGCACATAGTCAAGTGATTCGGCCGAACGGGTCTGAGCGGCCGTTCCCCAAACGAGGTAAGCATTGTGAGGGTAATATTGGAGAGGGCGCAGTCCGGCCGATTCTAATCCGGCCAGCCAATCCGCTTTAATCGGGCCATCAAACTGCACCAAGCGCAGCCCAGCGCCAGTATTTGTCGTTGTTAAAGCGGCAGAAATCGGCGGCTCACCATCAACCAGAGGATCGAATTTGAAGCTGGTAATCTGGACCGTGCCGCCGTTGGGGTTCAGGGTATAGGGATCGCTGCTGGCTGCCAGCTTTTGGTAATCGGCCGGGGAAAGTTCCAGCCAGTGAAAGGAGGGGTATGTAATCTCCTCCACCGGATGCAGGTTTAGACTGCCGAGGGAATCGGCCGTTTTGTCTGGTATACGAACAAAGTAGCTGCCCTGTTCGGCCGCTGCCGGTTCAGGGGACGGGCCAATGGCTAAAACGAGAACGAGCGCTGTCAGGGCAGCCAGCAGGATGAAAAGAGATTGGTCTTTCGGCCGATTCATTGTTCCTCCGCTAAACGCAAGTAAGCAGTAGATTGTAAAAAAGTAAGCAGTAAAAAGAGAATAAGAGGAAAGTAATAAGTAGGGTTCAGGTTGCAAAAAATGACTGTCGTGATTGACGGATTGCTGAACCAGATGCTTTTATGGGAATTCAAAAAACGCTTGAAGATTATAGCATGGGGATTTGTAGAGGGAAAGAGTTGGGGAACGAGTTCGAGCCAAAAGCAGATAAACCAACGGCGGGTTCGGCCGATTTATGCTTCATCACCCAAACGCCACTGGACGAGGTCGTAGCAGTAATGAAGTCGGCCGGGATTGAAATCATCGAAGGACTAATCCAAAAATAGGGGCGAAAGGACCAATCATATCAGTCTATTTCAGAGACCCTGACCGCAATCTGATCGAAGTATCCACCTATCAATAATTCCAGTGCAACCCCAAATATTCAATTTCCGTAAAGAATATCAAGGAGTTTGCCATCAATTTAACTGGCAAAATTAAGTGTAATAATGTCTGGCCTGATCTTCATATTTTGGGTTGTTTTTTTCATATTAATGGTTGCTTTATCGACTATGTCAGATGAGAAAAAGGCAAAGGCGCTTATTCAAAGCGACCTGAAACGTCGGAATCGGAAACCGGTTGAAATCACCAAATGCAGTAACTATTCCAAACAAACACGCCCAGCAAAATACAAGGTTAGTTATGTAACGGCCGGAAACGATATGTATAAGGCGTACTGTGTGCTATGGGCTAGTGGCGAATTGTACTGGAGTGATCCCATATTCACTCGAAAGGTATCATCCGTCGAGACATACAATTTGATTCGCTGGAACGATGGCTCTGAGAATGTCCCAGTTAAATTAATCCCATCGGACAAGGAAGAAATAATTGACGGCCTTACAAGCAATTATCGGTATGAACGGCTCCAAATGGCTCAACAAGTTGGAAATTTGGATACTGTAGATGAGCTGGTTGTCTATATACTCCAAGATATGGCGAATGATGACCCGGATTTGGCAGTAAGGCAGGCGGCGCAGGAAGCAGCCCAAAATCTTACATTAGAGGAAAAAGCAATCGTATAAGTGCCAGGCACCTGCTTAACCGGCCCACATATCGAAGGTGTACATAGTCGCCATGACACCCATGAGAAGGATGCTTGCCAGCGTCCAGAGGCGGTCGAAAGTAGGGTTTTCTCCCTGACGGCTAAGGAATAGAAAAATGGGCGGGGCGGCAAGGGCGTAACGATACATCCCTTGGGCCGGACCACTGGTGAAGGAGAGAGTGAGAACAACCAGCCCGAACCAGGCAAGGTCAGGGTGGCGTTTGATGCCTTTGATGCAGGCCAGGAAGCCAATGATGATGCCTAGAAATTCAACAAAGTAGTATGCGGCCGTTTGGGAATTCGTACCGGTGAGGCTGCGAAATGCGTCGGACCAGCCGGAATAAGTG
>JBAPRX010000240.1:0-11710 GCA_049281335.1 Promineifilaceae bacterium (SeqCode) | reverse complement strand
ACCCTGGACAATCTGACCGTCGGCTACGAAATAGACAACCCCTTATTATGTCAACTGAACCGGCGAGTAAAAGCAGGCCAGCGCATTGTCCTGACAGGGCCGAATGGCTGTGGCAAAACCACCCTCTTGCGAACCATCGTCGGCCGTATTCCCCCCCTCTCCGGCCACGCCCGCCTCGGCGCAAGCGTCAACCTCGGCTACATGTCCCAGGAACAAGAACTGCTCAACCCCAATTCCAACGCCCTGGACACCATCCGCGCCGTCGCCCCCCTCAACCAGACCGACGCCCGCTCCTTCCTCCACTTCTTTCTCTTCAGCGGCGACGATCCACTACGGCCGATTCACGCCCTCAGTTACGGCGAACGCGCCAGACTCGCCCTCGCCCTCCTGGTAGCGCGAGGCAGCAACTTCCTCCTCCTCGACGAACCCATTAACCACCTCGACATCCCCTCCCGTGAACGCTTCGAGCAGGCCCTAACCAACTTCGAAGGCACGATTCTAGCCGTCGTCCACGACCGCTACTTCATCCAACGCTTCGCCACCGAAATCTGGTGGGCCGACAACGGCCAAATCGAAACCGAACTGGTCTAACCCCTTTGCGTCTTAGCGCCTTTGCGTGGATTTATTTTCTAAAGAGACATCACAAGCAGCCACATGAACCCCCACCCGCCAAACAAAACACCATTCGTGTCAATCCGTGCAAATTCGTGGCTCCTCTTACCCCTTTGCGTCCCTGCGTTAAAATTCTTCCAAATTTTGGTAGAATAGGGTCATGGAACGATCAGAACCAGAACCAACCTTTTGGGTCCGCGACATACCCATATACGGCGACGTCATCCTCGCCCCCATGGCCGGATATGCCGACGTCCCCCACCGCGCCATCTGTCGCGCCTACGGCTCCTGCATGAACTACACCGAATTCGTCTCCGTTGACGAACTCCTCGGCAACTACCACCGCGCCTGGTCCCTCCTCGACTACACCGAAGAAGACCACCCCATGGTCTTCCAAATCTTCGGCAACGACGCCCAAATGATCCTCGATGCCGCCCAACGCATCGAAGAAAAAGGCCCCGACATCATAGA
This sequence comes from Promineifilaceae bacterium (SeqCode), assembly GCA_049281335.1. GTDB lineage: Bacteria > Chloroflexota > Anaerolineae > Promineifilales > Promineifilaceae > JAKEFB01. The sequence goes on along the minus strand of JBAPRX010000240.1, from coordinate 10,627 downwards.
CATCAACATGGGCTGCTCCACCCGCCGCGTCAGCGGCCGAGGTGCAGGCGTCGGCATGATGCCCCAACCCGACCTCATCGCCCAAACCTTCTCCCTGCTCACCAAACATCTCACCGTCCCCGTCACCGGCAAAATCCGCCTCGGCTGGGACGGCAACGAAAATTACCTCGAAATAGCCCGGATATTAGAGGACAACGGCGCCTCCCTCATCGCCATGCACGGCCGTACCAAAGAACAAAAATACAAAGGCCAGGCCAACTGGGACGCCCTCGCCGAGCTAAAACAAGCCGTCACCGTCCCCGTCATCGGCAACGGCGACATCAAAAAAGCCGCCGACGTTGACGCCATGCTCAACCACACCAACTGCGACGCCGTCATGATCGGCCGTTCCGCCATCGGCAACCCCTGGATATTCGCCCGCCAGGACCGCGATCAACTCCCCTTCCACGAAATCACCCGCGCCATCCGCCTCCACCTCAACGCCATGCTCGCCTACCACGGCCCCCGCGGTCTCATCCTCTTCCGCAAACACCTCAAACACTACCTCAAAGACCTCCCCCCTACGGATGATATTTGCAGCAAAATGATTGTTGCCAGGACAACGGCCGAGTTTGAATCCCTTCTAGCCACCCTTGAGGTGGAGTTTGGTACGTATCTTATTCGTGATCTGACCCAGTCTGAAACCAACTTCTTGAAAGAAGCCGTTTTGACACACTATGGCATGACCTGAAAATAGTGGATCGTCATTAAATAAAAGCATCCTTGGTTCAAATAACCAGGACGGCCGATGTGGATCAACCTCGCCTAAAGGGCAATAGTCGAGTGGGCCATACCCCAACCAAACCAGTCTGGAAAACCACGAGTTAATTTTGGAATACCCTCGACACGGACCCCGTAATCGTAGAGCGCTTCTTGATAACTAATACGTTCAGCCCATAATTTATAAAAGACCGCCAAATCTGCTGAGACCAGCATGTTGACATCATAACCAGGGTCCGTCAGGCAAATACTAACATCTTTTCGAGTCAATATTAGCCAGAAAGTCACGCTTGCTGCTCCATAAAAGTCAAATTGAACCACGATCAGATGGTTGGGAAGCCGGGCCACATCAACCTGTCTGCTCAACCGCCACATCAGCAAAACCGGATCCAATTCTTCCGGGGTAGGCTCTCCGAAGGCCCACTTTGTTCCCCAGGCCCTCAAGGCGCCAACCACACCCATCAGTTCCAGCCCTGCTTCAGTTAAACGATATTCAGTCGTTTGTCGACCAGATCCTCGGATCTGCTTTTCAATCACACCCTCTCGCTCCAATAATCTTAATCGACTTGATAGAAGCGCCCTTGAAATTCCGGGTAGACCTCGTTCCAGATCATTGAAATGGCTCGTTCCGGTGAGAAGGTCCCGAACAATTAACAATGTCCACCGATCTCCTAATATCTCCAAAGATTTAGCAACGGGGCAATATTGGCCATATTTTGACATAAAACCGTCTCCTTTATTCTACTCACCGGTTCAGTTTGTGAACTAGTGACCCACCAATTGGTAGTATAACATGTCAATACATTTTATCGTTGATTTAATTGAGAATTGGAGATTAAAAATGTCCTGGTTTGATCATGGTTCAGCTCAGATTTATTATGAGGAATATGGTAGTGGCACTCCAGTCCTTTTACTCCCAGGCTTTGCAGGCAGTATCGAGGAGTTTTCAGTTCTGAAAGATGCGTTGGTAAAGGCAAATTACCGGGTATTTGCGGCCGACTTGCCAGGCTCTGGTCAATCAAAGCCACAGCCACGTCTCTACCCGCCCACATTCTATACCGATGACGCCCGCTCATTTATCACATTTGTCGAGCAGGTTGTAATGGAACCGGTTCATATTGCCGGTTTCAGTGATGGTGGCGAAGTCGCTTTGCTAATGGCCGCAATAGCCCCAACGGCCGTTCGCTCAATTGTCACCTGGGGTTCATCAGGGGTTATTACCGAAGAACATCGCCCCTTGATAGAAGTAATGGCGAATGTCGTTGACAATCCCATTGAACAGATGCAAGAATTTAGTGCTTACTTAAAAAGTGCTTATGGTGAGAGCGGCGCTCGTGCGATGACCCAGAATTTTGCTGCCGCAGTTCGGGCTATCATTGATAATGGTGGCGATATCAGCCTTTCTCAAGCCCCCAATATCACCTGCCCTGTCCTCCTCATCGCGGGTGAACACGACTTTTTTGCTCCGCCCATGCTGGTAGCTCAACTGGCTGCAAGCATTCAATCTGGAAAGGTATTAGAGGTTGAGGGGGCTGGACATAGCATCCATGCAGAACGGCCGGAATGGCTGGTTCAAACGATACTTGATTGGCTGGGGAAACGATAATTCGCCTGCTTATCGAGGAAAGGGATATTTTGGAGTGCGGCCGATCTTGACGCCATGCTCAACTAAACCGGTTGTCATGTGGTGACGATCGGCCGATCCGCCATCGCCAACCCCTGCCTGTTCATTTTGACAAGACATCCCCACAAGTTTGCCGATTATCAAGAATTTCGGAACCAGCTTCTGACTCATTAAGCCAAAACTCAACCGTAAAATACGCTTCGTTTTACCCGCTAACACCCATAAATCTGGCAAGGCGACTGCCCACAACCGGCCCCACAATCCAACCAGACACAACGCCTAAAAAAGAAAGTAGTACATAGCCCCCAATACTCCCCACTGTTCCAAACAACTTGAATCCAATCCCTGCGCCTGTTACAGCCACATAAAGCATCCCCGCCATCCCACCAATCGCTTTCAAAGTGATCAACCTGTTTCGACCGTCTGACCCCCGATCAATCAACCACCCACCCAACCACTATTTCTGATTATGATTCTTCTACTCATAGCCCCGCCTCCAACACCACCAAAAACATTGCCGGAGTCATCATAAAAATGCCCTCATATTCATTCACATCCAGCAAATGAGGATCCCCCGTGACAATAAAACTGGCCCCACTCTCAACCGCACACTCAATGTAGCGATTATCTGATTCATCCCCCTGTACTACCGACAACTTCTTTTGAGGTTCAACCATCGTAGCAAATCCCTTCAAGTCATCAATAAGTCCACCGCTTTCTTCCCGTATGCGTCTGTATTTCTTTTGCAGCCTTTCATAACCTGTGACCCGTTCAATCTCGGCAACAATAGCTGGAGATACAACCACCTCAATTTCTTTGTTTTGCCATTTTTCAAGAACTTTTGCAGGATTCCCCTGGCTAGAAATCAAGGCGCTAATAAAAATATTCGCGTCCAGAACAACTTTCATCTCAACTATTCTTGAGCCATCTCCGCTCTAACGGCTTGTTGGGCCTCCAAAACATCCTGCATAACCTCATCAGGATCGGCCGCATTATTCGCTTCCTGTATCCGTTTTACCGTTTCAAAAAAGCGTTCCCGGCTGCGTTTCCAATTTTCATAGACACCCAGCGGGACAATAACGGCCGCAGCCCGACCCTTGCGCTCAATAACATAACTATCTTGATTAAACTGTACTTCATCCAGAACCAGACTCAGATTACTTCTCAGTCCACTGCTGTTTGTTATCTTTTCCATACCTATTCTCGCTGTATGCTCAATTACGACATCTAGTACCTTTTGTACATAATAGCATATTTGTACACATTGCTCAATACGTTCCTTTGGCAAACCAATATCATCCAATTCGACCGTTCAGATGATGCCTGGAGCATAGCCGACGGCCGTATCCCTACGTCCGCCCGAAATATTTGTTACAATTGCAGTAATTATGATTGACCTACAGGATTTAGGAAAAGTAGTCGAAGGGCACACAGTCCTGGAAATCGACGCCCTCCACGTCGAACCTGGCGAAATCGCAGCCATTATCGGCCCAACCGGGAGCGGCAACGAAGCCCTCCTCTCCCTACTTGCCGGACAGTCACAGCCGACAAGTGGCCGTGTTCGCATTGCAGAACGCGATCCCATTGCCGAACGGCTGCCCTTCAGCCAACAAGTCGGCGTCCTCTTCGCCGAAGACACATTGTACACAACCCGCTCCCCCCGCAGCAATCTTGCCTTTCACGCCCGCCTGCGAGGGCTGCCCGCTTCGCGCGTTGATGAAGTGCTGGCCCTGGTCGGCCTCGCAGACCAGGGAAAAACCAAATTCGAGCGGCTCTCCTTCGGTCTAAAGCGGCGGCTGGCCTTTGGCGTAGCCATCTTACACCGGCCATCCGTCCTGTTGCTGGCAGAGCCATTTGCCCGCTGTGACGACGCCTCCATTTCCCTGCTAAGCCAGCTAATCGGCCGTCACGCAGCCGACGGCGGAACCGTCTTAATCCTGGCGGCAACCGACGCTTACCTGACCCATTTGTGCGACACAATTTACGAACTCGATCAGGGGCACATCGTCGCCGAAAGACGGCCGCACGATGAGCCAATCGGAGAACCCCTGCCCTTCAAAATTCCCGTCAAGTTGGAGGATCGGGTCGTATTAGTCAATCCGGCCGACATTCTCTACGTTGAGGTAGAAGACGGCCGTTCCTTCCTCCAGACCCAGACCGAGCGCCTCCCCACCCAATTTACCCTTTCCGAGTTAGAAGAACGCCTTTCCCGAAGCGGCTTCTTCCGCGCCCACCGGTCCTACCTTGTCAACCTGCAGCACATCACCGAAGTGATCCCCTACACCCGAAGCAGCTTCAGCCTGCGTCTAAACGATGCCCAAGGTTCCAAAATCCCTCTAAGCCGCGATGCCGCCCGCGAACTCCGAGAACTACTGAACTATTAGTCAGTCATCAGTAAAAAGTAGCCAGTAAAAACAATTAGAAATCACCAACCCATCCACAGCTGGGCGCCTACCTACGGACGGCCCTTTTAACTACTAACTTTTCACTTTTCACTGTTCGCCGCTTACCATTCACCCCGAATCTGAAACAATTCAGCCCGTTTTTCGCACCTTCTGGCGGAAATATAATGCGGAGCCTCTTCCTTAACTTTATACTGCAATTAAAGATTTGAATGAAATTTGCGAGACGGCGAAACGGCCGTTCGCCAAAGGGAAAATGTCATGAACGGCCAAAACAACGAACATAAACCTCGATACATCTGGTACGCAATTCCGATAGGTGTCGGGGCTGGAATTACCTTGGGAATTGTATTTTCAACTATCTTAGGCAATCCGGGCTTTTTCGCCCTCGGTATTGGTATCGGAACAACGCTTGGTATTACCATTAGTCTGGCCTCGGCCCAGGAAAGGAAGAAGTGATGTACACCATTGAAACCCACCAATTGACCCGCGATTACGACGACGTGCGGGCGGTAGACCATATCACCTTTGCTGCGGAAGCCGGAGAAATCTTCGGTTTTCTAGGGCCGAATGGCGCCGGTAAAACCACGACCATCAAGATGCTCACCGGCCAGTTACGGCCGACCGGCGGCCATGCAACTGTCTGTGGCTGTGATGTCGTCACCCAGCGGCAGTTGCTCAAACCCGCCATCGGCGTCGTCTTCGAATATCAAAACATTTACGAACGGATGTCGGCCCGCAACAACCTGCGTTTTAGCGCCCGGCTTTACGGCATCAACAGTCGGCGAGTCCAGGAAGTGCTCCAACAGGTAGGGCTGCAAGACCAGGCCAAGAAAAAGACGGCCGACTTTTCCAACGGCATGAAACAGCGGCTGTTGATTGCGCGGGCGCTCCTTCACCAGCCCCAGGTACTGTTCCTCGACGAACCAACCAGAGGGCTGGACCCCGGTGTGGTGCGGGACATCCGGGCCATTATCCGGGAACTTAAATCGCAGGGCGTGACCGTTTTTCTGACCACCCACTACATGGAAGAGGCCGACCGGCTCTGTGACCGCGTTGCGATTTTGCACAACGGCCGAATTGTTGCCCTCGACACGCCCCAAAATCTCAAGGACAATAATAGTCAGGAAAACGCCACGCTGGAAGACGTTTTTCTCTCCCTGACCGGCTATAATTTAGAAGGTCAGGCCCTGACCGGCTACTCGCTAGAAGGTCAGACCCAAACCGGCCAACAACTGGCCGGGAGAAGGTAAATCTCATGACAACTATCCAGAGTTCTCCCCAAATGCACAAACTTTCCTTAACCGACCATTTTCGGCTCGTCTGGGCGCTGGCTGGCAAAGACATCGTAGACGCATTAAAAACCAGGTCAACCCTGGCGACCATTATCATCTCGGTTTTGATGGTAGTTTTTTACCGCTACTTTCCAGTGTTAACGGAAGGAGGGGACACCCTCAATGTGCTGGTCTATCCCGAATCGGAATCGGCCGTAACAAAGGCGCTGGAAAGCAGCCCGGAACTGGCAGTTTACACCTACGATTCGCGCGAGCAGTTGATGAGCATCTTTGCAGGAACCGAGTCGGTGGAACTGGCGATTGAACTTCCACAAACGGCCGTTTCCCAACAGCAAACCGGTGAACCCATCACCATTGACGGCCGTGTCATGTACTGGGTGAGTGAATCAGAACGGGCGAAAATCAAAGCGATGGTCGAAACAGACTTAAGCGACCAACTCGGCCGGCCCGTCACGCTCAAGCTTGAAGGCAACGACGTTTACTTCAGCGCCGACGAATTTTTCTTCGCCTTCTCATCTACCATTGCGCTGTTGTTTATCGCAGTCATGATTGGCATTTCACTGATTCCAAACTTGATGGTTGAAGAAAAACAGACCCGGACGCTGGACGCCCTACTGGTATCCCCGGCTTCGGCCGTCCACGTAGTCGCTGGCAAGGCCATTGCCGGACTGTTCTACGGCCTGGTCGGCAGCGCCGTAGTTCTGGTTGTCTTTCGCTACCTGATTATTCAATGGTCACTGGCTGTTCTGGCGGCCGTATTAGGAACCTTATTCATGGTCGCTATCGGCCTGCTGCTGGGCAGCTACGTCAATGTCCGCTCCCAACTGCAACTAATCGCCGGGTTCGCTGCTATGCCGCTGCTACTTCCCGTCATCGTGGTTGCCTTAGAAGGGTTGGTTCCTACCGGCGTAATTGCCGTGATAAACTGGATTCCGACCGTACTAGTTGCGAAATTGTTTCGCCTGTCACTGACGCCCAATGCCACCTTCACCCATTATGGGGCTGGGCTAGGCGTGATAATCGCCTCCACACTCGCCCTCTTTGCCCTGGCAGTCTGGGTCGTAAACCGGCAAGATCGGCGATAAATCTAGATGATAGTCACAGATTCTTTGCGCTCTCTCCGCCTGTACGTGAGATTTATTTTCAAGGAAACGGCACAGGCAAGTACTTGCATACGCCGTTGACCATCATCAATGAAAACCAACTAATCATTCGTGGCAATTTGTGTTAATTCGTGGCTCTTTTCTCAGGAGACAATCATGCACCTCGCAAACCATCTATCACCTTCAAGCTGGGACTACTGGCGCATCGTCCTGGCCCTGGCCGCCAAAGACATCATTGACGCCCTGAAAAACAAAACGACCCTGACAGTGATTTTAGGGTTGGGCATGATGATGCTCACAGTCGAGGCTCTGCCAATATTGTTCAGCCTGGACAACCGTCCCCACATCGCCATATACGATGCTGGCCGCAGCGGCGTGGCTGACGAACTGCGGCGGGAGGGGAGCATCCGGGTATCAGAGCTTCGTTCAGAAGCGGATACACTGGCGTCAGCCCAGGAAGCCAGCAGCGAGATAGTAGCCGTGACGTTACCAGCAGATTGGGAAAGCGCCACAGGTAACCTGACCATCCAGGGCTATGTCGCCCATTGGGTCGGAGATAAAAAGGCGCAAAGCCTGACAGCCCAGGCGGCCCAGGCATTAACGGCCGTCACCGGACACCCCATCACCATTGAAACCCAGGTCGTCTATCCCACGTTGGAAAACGGCGGCCACACCATTATGGTCAGCCTGGGACTGATTCTGGCAACCGTGCTTGTTACCGCCATCCTCGTTCCCTATCTGATTCTGGAAGAGAAAACCACTCACACCCTGGACCTCCTGCGCGTCTCTCCGGCCACTATCACCCAGGTATTATTGGGCAAGGGGCTGGCAGGCAGCGTCTATGGCATCCTGGCTGCGGCCGTCTTGCTGCTCTTCAATCTCTCCCTGGTCAATCTGTGGGGGCTGATGATTCCGGCCGTCCTGGCGATTGTCCTGATCGGCGTTGGTTTAGGGCTGCTGGTTGGTACGATCGTAGAAAATGAAGGGTCCGTCCAGATGTGGGTCATGCTGCTGGTGATTATCTTGGTATCGCCCTTGTTCATCGTCTTTGTCAACGACAGCCGGTTACCATCCTGGGTACAGCAGATTGCGGCCTGGCTGCCGACAACAGCCTCCTTTGACCTGATGCGGCTGTCATACGGCAACGTATGGACGGCGTCGCAGGTTTTCCCGAAGTTCGCGGCCGTTTATTTAGCCGTCTTTCTCATCTTTGCTGCCTCAGCCTGGCGGCTGCGCACCTGGGAGAACTAATAACGAGTCGGATACCTCCAACAATGTCCCTATCCTCCAACTTGCGAACCAAACCCGCCCCTGTATAATCTGAGTGGACTAGTTGTGTTCAGTCTCCTGAGCAGTGATCACGATTTATCTATCATTAAAGAGAAAGCGGGGCCAACTCAAAGGTAAAACATGACCGTTCAAACAGAACCTGTAAAGAATCAAAAGCGTGGCTGTCGAGGTTGCCTGCCCAAGCTGATCATTCCCGTCGTGCTGTTGGCGCTCTGCGCCGGTTGCCTGGTCTTTTCCCCACTCTTGCTTCGCGCACTCGGTCTCCTACCCCTCTCACCCGCAGAACTCTACGCCGGTGCCCCCGATCCAGTCGCCGGAGCCTTAATAGACGAAATACTCCTAACCTCAGGAATTGAAGGCTCCCGCACCTACGTACTGCCCATCAAAGGCAAAGACAAACAGCTAGCCGTCGTCACCCTCGGCGATGCCACCCGCTTCAACGCCGTCGGCTCCCTCAACGACGAAAGCGTCATCATGCGAACAATCTCCGGCCTCGCCAGAATCAACGACAGCGGAGCCAACATCGAGCGCACAGTCGTCACCTTCCGCGACAAAGACAACGAACTCCTGTTCGCCTTCACCGTTAACCAAAACGACCTCGAAATGTTCGCGCGTGGAGAGACAACCCGCTCCGAATTTATAACCAAAGTAGACGCCGATCTCAGCGGCCTGCTCGACGTAAACCGCCTCCAAAACCTCGCAACTTCGGCCGAAGTCGAAGACCTACCCGAAATAGGCCAGGCCGACGCCGAGTTCGTCGCCGGAGCAGCCGTCGAATGGGCCGTTGGCAAAAACCTCATCACCGTCAACTGCCAACCCCCATACGACAGCCCCGACTGCGCTCCCAGCGTCAACGCCGCCGAAGTCGCCCGCTTCCAGGCCAGCCAGAACGACCTCCTCGGCTTTGGCCTCGGCCTCGTCGGCGCCCGATCCATAGACCAGGAAGCAGCCACAGCCCTCGGCGCAGCCAAAGTAGCCGCCGACCTCGCCGAAGCCGACGATCTCGCCGAACAAGGACTCGCCGAGCGCAACACCGACAAATTTGAACGAGCGCTCGCCCTCCGTCCCGGAGATTGGAGCCTGCGCGATAAACAAGCCGCATTCCAATACGCCCAGGGCGACGCCGACGCCGCTGCCAAATCCCTAAAAGAAGCCGAAGACCTGGTAAACGACCAGATCAAAGCAGGCGGCAACTGCCTCATGCTCCAGCAAAACCTCCTTCGCAACCGCGAAGCAGCCTTCAGCCACGCGGCCGAATTAAACCCCAACAACCGCTCAATCACCGACCAGCTAACCCAAACCCAATCCACCCTCACAACCCTCGAAAGCGGCCAACCCCCCACCGGCCTCTGCCCCTAAAAAAACCGCCGTCCCCCAGTAGGGGCGGGATCGGCGGGAAAAGCCATCGCCACCCCCATAACCCACGCCCCCGCCAATCTCGCCCCCATACGTACCCCTCTCTATAGCCGTTCTTCCAAACCGAGCCTCCGCTGTGGTCGGTCTCTCGACCGCGCCACCTTCAGCAACAACTGCAAGAAACCCCCCCCGCGTCATTCCGAAAGGAGCGTCATCCGCTAAACAGAAGGCAACAACCAAAACAAGCGAATTGAGGAATCTTCCAAGACAGGTTTGCAAGAATAACCACACCGAAAGATTCTTGACTCATTGTGGCCAGCCTTCCAGACCGCGCCACATTCGAGTACGCAATTAAGTGAGTGACACAAACTGTTGCCAAGATTTGAGTTTAATGGGTCTCTGGGATTTCATGGGGTATCTACCAAGCAGTTTTTTTGCCACGAATTACACGAATTTCCACTAATTTTTTTGATAATTCGTGTGAATTTGTGTTAATTCGTGGCAGGTTTTTCACTGACCCCACGAAATCCTAAAGAGCCAAAACTACCTAACGAACCATACCCATCAGATCACTTTCCGTCAGCGTTTCATCACTCGCAATAACCTGATAGAAAAAGCCACCCCCTCCCAGGTCAATTGAGCCTGATAATCCCCCTTCAAATCGGTCGTAACCACATACGCTACCGGCTGCGTCCAAACCTCTTTCCTCTGCGTCTCTGCGCCAGATTTATTTTCAGAGGAGACGACATGGGCAAGCGCACATGCGCCGCCCACCACCACGAATGAAAACATCAACCC
>JBAPRX010000239.1:0-3592 GCA_049281335.1 Promineifilaceae bacterium (SeqCode) | reverse complement strand
ACGGTAAGTTCCCCTTCCTGGACGTTGACCAGTTCATAGCCAATAGTTACAAAAATAGTATCATCACGGCCGATTGTCTTTCCTTGAGGAATGTCGGTGGATATAAGCCAAACCCGATCCCATCCCTCTTCGGCGTCAACGTTCAATACACGAGTCGGGGTCGGCCGGGATGGGTCTAGCGTATTCGAATCGGCCGATGGGCCGCCCGCACCGGGGGCAATTGCCGAACCAACCGACATCTGGGCCAACCAGAAAAAGATTGGAATACCGATCAAAATGATAAGACCGCCCAGGGCCATACCTAGTTTTCTAAAAGAAAAACGATTGTCATTCATTGTCATCTGCTCCATTAGTTCATGGCGCACCTGGCGCTTAAACGCAGGAGGCAGTGGTTCGGTTTGAGGCTTCGTGTGCCTCAAACGACTTTCTAAATCCTTAAAATCATCCTGAGTAGACATCGTAGACGACCACCTCGCTTGTTTGTTTCGCCAACTGCTTACGTAATCTTTTTAAGGCACGATGCAGACGGACAGCCACATTCCGCGTAGAACAGTTTAAAACTTCGCCAATTTCATCGTGCGACAGCTCTTCAAAGAACGACAGACGCAAGATTTCCTGGTCCCGCTTTGAAAGCTTGTTTAGTGCAAGATGAAGCTCGGCGTCTTGTTCCCACTGTTGAATCGTTGTTTCAACCCGTTGGGGGCTAAGAAAACGGCCGATTAGCGGCAGAAACCGGTTTTGGCTGCGATAGTGCATGGCTATTTCGCTGCGGGCAATTTTATAAAGCCACGCCCCAAAACTGATCCCTCGCCATTCATACCGAGGCAGATTCTTTAACGCTTTCTCAAACGTTGCCGAAACAATGTCTTGCGCAACGGCCGTATCCCCAGTTTCTCGCTGGGCATAGGCGTAAATGCGCTCAACATAGTGGTCATACAGGGTGGCAAACGCTTGCGGATCATGTTTGGCCTGCTGCACCAGTTGTGCTTCATTTTCCATGTATGTTTCCTTGATCGATCAGGGTCATTACGCCTATATAATGCAGATGGAGGTGAATTATTTCAGGTAAAAACTTTTTGGGTCGGTAGAATCTAAGGATTGGGAATCCTTGCGACACTGACCAACCTTTTATTGACAGATTGGTTCTGGTGTACAACCTGGCACAATTGGAGCGCAGTCAACATTCACAGCCATCCCCAGGTAGGGGGAGGGGTCAATTGTATTGTCAATATCCAGTTCGTTGCGATATTGACCTCGGCCGTTATCCAGCACAATCGAAAAGTGAAGATGTACCCCAACCGGTTGAAGCGGATCGCCGCTGTAATTGCCGGTATAGCCCAGCAGCGTCCCCCGATCCACAAACAACTCCTTCGTCCCTGGTTCAAAAGCCGGTTCAATAAAATCATTCCCGTCAGGGTCGGCCATATGGGTGTAGTAGAGCCAAATTTGTCGCCCCGGTTGCAAAGGGTCGTCTGGCACTCGCTCAATAACTGTGCTGATCCAGTCCTGTTCCCTGGTGATGAAGCCATCGTAAGCGGCATACACCGGTGTTTTCCCTATCCCGGTAGCGCTGAAAATGTCAATTCCCTGATGCGGCCGTAATATCGAATAAGGTCCACGTGAGTCGCCATACAGCAGACCGATAAACCCATCGGCTGGCAAGATTAACGGCGCACCCGGACACGCTTCCCTTTGTACTGTAATAAGCTCTGCTCGTGTTTCTTGGTCTCCTTGCCACCAGGAAAAGAAAGCTCGGTTTCGTGGGACGGTTTGTGCCTGGATATAGCCAACACCCCGGTATGCGACATAGAGCGAGAACAGCAAGAAGACAAACATTCCAATCAATTTGAACGGCCGATACTTCGGATGAGTCAGCCACTTTATTAATCGGATAGGGGCAGTAAATAGTCGTTTCATGGCTGGCAATTATACAAAATTGCCTTTCAATCGCACGATTAACCCCAGAAAAATGAGACGCAAAGGCCACCTATATCTAGGTATAGGTAGGGGCATGTTTAAGATACAACTCTGTCGCATCGGCCGTTTCCTATGCTATGATCTATATAGAAGAAAACCTTTACCTCACTACCTTTGCGCCTTGGTGTGAGTTAATTTATTAGGAGTTAAACAAAATGAAACCTCGACTACTTATCTCCGGCATTCTATTGGCTGTTTTTTCACTGCTAATCGGAATCTTCCTGACATTCGCAGCAGTTCCCAAACCTGTTTCAGCCCAGACCGGCGAGGCACCAACCCGGTCTATCCAGGTCTCAGGCCGGGGCCAGGTGAGTGCTGAGCCAGACCAGGCGACAGTTCGTTTAGGCGTTTCAACGGAAGCTGACACAGCCCAGGCCGCTCTCGATGAAAACAATGACCAGATGACGGCCGTTATTTCCGCCACCCTTGAAGCAGGTGTCGCCGAAGAAGATATTCAAACACAGGGCTTCAATCTTAGCCCCGTTTACGATACCCCTGATGCCGGGCAGGCTCCTGAATTGGCCGGTTACCGTGCCGACAATATTGTCACAGTTACCGTTCACGACCTATCCCAATTAGGGGAGCTATTAGACGCTGCCGTTGAAGCCGGAAGCAACACCATCGAGGGGATCCAATTTGAAGTCAGCAACCAGGCAGAACTTGAAGCCGCTGCCCGCGAAGCAGCCATAACTGATGCCCAACAAAAGGCCGAGCAATTAACCGAGTTGGCCGGGGCTGAACTTGGGCCGGTGCAAACGATCCTCGAAACAGGTAACGCGACCCCTATAACCGCTCCAATCGCTCAAGAAGAAAATCTCTCCGCCTCTGTTCCAGTCCAACCGGGAACCCAGTTAATAGACGCCAGCGTCCAGGTAACGTGGGAAATTCAATAAGGAGATGCAAACCAACGGTAAAGTCACCCTTACCAAACTCCCCCAGGGTCAGGCCAGAGTGACCATCACCATTCAAACCGTTCCTCCCGACAACCTGACCGAAAGCGTAACAGCTTCCCTTTTCAAAGACAACTGCTCTCAGCTTGATAAAGATTTGCACCGCTTCAAAGCCTATATCGAGAAAGGAGATTCGTAAGAGGATGCCAATGATCTTTAGACAGTGCCTCCTTGATAACTCCCACAAAGGTAAACGATGAAAGACAAAAAAAATAACAAAGAAACGTTCGTAGAGATAGAAGAAGATATAGAACCTATCGAAGTCATTTCATTAGACGTAGACGAAGAAGGGGAAGAACCCGCCGATTTGGATGCAGAAACCACGTTGGACTTGCTCGAAGACGCCCTGGAAGACAACTACTCTGATCGGATTGCTGAAGACACTGAAGATGAGGCCGTTCGAGAAAGTTTAATGGAACGACAAAACCTCGATGCAGGGAGAGAGGTGCTGGACGAAAAGTTGGAAGAGCACCACTCCGAAACTCCCGAACTTTCCGGCGGAGACATAGACGCTGCCTGGGATGATGCCGACGTGGGCGAAGAGACCGTTGGAGGGACCGTCGCAACCCCTGATCAGGACATGGTTGAAGAGATAGGGGAGGCGGTCGGCCTCACGTATGACGATGACGAACCACTCGACACCGAGGATAAACTGGAGAAACGGG
>JBAPRX010000238.1:0-8248 GCA_049281335.1 Promineifilaceae bacterium (SeqCode) | reverse complement strand
CATCCACATCTTCCACATCTTGCTCACCTTCCTCACCTTAAATTTTTCCCAACCATTCAACACCCCACATATACGGGTCCGCACCCATCCCTCCTACAGCCAGACTTTTATTTTCTACCACATAAATAATCCCACATACACCTGAAGCAAGAAAACAAAAATCTTTACAGCCTCACAACACGGCCGAAATCCACCCCCCATATATTGACACAAACACGAAATAAGAGTAATATATCCATATATAGCGACCTGGCTATTCAATAGCGCGGCCCTTTTCGTTTGGTAAGACCTCAGATTGAGGCTCTTTCGTTTGGGGCTTTTTTAATTGGCAGGCCGCCTGGCCTGCCGGTTTGTGGGGCGCGTTACCGTCTCATGGCCAGTTTGTTCTTTCGATGCGCCCGGAGGTGGATGGACATGCAGGTCGTATTACCTATTCTTATTATTTTATTTGCTTCTTTAGTAGGCGGACTGATCTTTGCCAAATCGCTGCTCGGACTGGTGGTTATTAACGAGCTAGAGGTCGGCATCGTCATCAAGAAGTTCGGCAGCCCCCTTCCCCCAGGAAAACAAATTGCCCTCAAAGGCGAAGCCGGTTATCAAGCCGACACACTGCCTCCTGGCTGGCACTTTGGCTATTTCCCCTGGCGGTACGTGGTTCGGAAAGCCGCAATGGTCACTATCCCCCAAGGACAAATTGGGCTGGTGGTAGCCGGAGATGGCGAAGCTGTTCCGACCGAGCAGATTTTGGGTCGTCTTGTTCCTTGTGACAACTTCCAGGATGCCCGCAAATTCCTGACCAACGGCGGTCAAAAAGGTCGCCAGTGGGGAATCTTAACGGGTGGAAAGTATCGCATCAACAAAGCCCTGTTTACCGTTATTACAGCCGACACGGCCGTCGAAAACGATATGCACCCCGATCAGCTATTGGTCTACAGCGTGGAACCAGACAAGGTTGGCATCGTCACTGCCCTGGACGGCGCTCCGATTCAGGATGATGAAATTGCCGGGCCAATCGTCGGCGGCCATGAAAACTTCCAAAATGCCCAGGTCTTTCTGGACAACGGCGGCAGTCGTGGCTTGCAGGAGCAGGTGCTTCTCTCCGGCTCCTGGAACTTAAACCCCTGGTTTGTCCGGGTTGAGCAAGTTCCCATGACCGAAATTCCCATCGGCCATGTCGGGATTGTCATTGCCTACGTCGGCAAGGCCCATCAAGACGTCAGCGGTGAAGGCTTTAGACACGGCAATCTGGTCGAGCCAGGCCATAAAGGCGTCTGGGTAACGCCGCTTTATCCCGGCAAGCACCCCATCAACACCCGCGTCATGAAAGTAGAGCTGGTTCCGACAACCAACATCGTCCTGAACTGGGCTTCGAGAACAGAGTCTCATAACTATGATTCAAAACTATCGCCCATTACGGTTCGGTCCGAGGACGGCTTCGCCTTCAATTTGGACGTCTCGCAGATTATTCACATCGGCGCGTTGGATGCGCCAAAGGTCATCTCGAGGGTGGGGTCGGTTCAAAATCTGGTAGACCATGTCTTGCAGCCCATTGTCGGCAACTATTTCCGCAATTCGGCCCAGGCATTCACAGTCCTCGACTTCCTCAGCGCCCGAAGCGAGCGTCAGGTTGACGCGGCCCAACATATTCGGACGGCCGTTGCCAACTACGATGTTCAGGCAATTGATACCCTCATTGGCGACATCACCCCGCCGGGCGACCTGATGATTACCCAAACAGATCGTAAAATCGCCGAGGAACAGCGCAAGACCTTTGAGGTTCAAAAACTGGCCCAGGCTCAACGCCAACTCCTGGTTCGGGAAACATCACTGGCTGACATTCAGCACGAGATGGTCAAGGCCGAACAGGGCGTTAACATCGCCGAACTGGAAGCCCACGCCGAAATCAAACACGCGGAAGGGCAGGCCAAGTCAACTCAGTTGCAGGCAGTGGGTGAAGCTCAGGCCATTCGCTCTCGCGGCGAAGCTCAGGCCCAGGCTTACCGGGTCGGGGTGGAAGCGCTTGGCGCACAAGCCTTTGCGACGATTCAGTTGATGCAGCTTATCGGCCAACATGGCGTTCGGGTTGTACCGGATGTGGCTGTGAGCGGCCGTGAGGGCAGCAATGGTCTGGTTGATGGACTGATTGCGACCATGCTGCAAAATCAGCAGCAGAATGGGCATGGAAATGGCAGCATGGGTGTTCCTTCCCCCATCGTTACCAAACAATCTCCCCAAAAGTAGTAAAAAGTAGTAACTGACAATTTATCTGCGACGCACCTTCATAATGAAAGTGCGTCGCATTTTAAATTAATTGACCTATGAAATCGCTTGAGGAACCTGAATTGCCCATTGTGGCATTACCGATTCATTCTCCTCACGTTCATCATTCTTCATTCCGATTGCGGTAAATACTTCCAAAGGGTATCCATAAGCAGGGCGGCGCTGTATGGTTTCTGAATAAATCCCGTCGGCTCCACCGTTCCAATGTGGTGATAGGCATCTTGTTTGTCATAGCCTGAGGAGAGAAGAATCCTGGCGGAAGGGTCAATTTTCCTCAGTTGTTGTAATGTCTCAACACCGCTCAAACCGGGCATGGAGAGATCCAAAAGAACCAGATCGATCTCGGCTGCATTTGCCTTGAAGATGTCAATACCTGTCTGACCATCGGCAGCCGTCAGCACCTGTATGTGTTCTAATTCCAGAATATCGGTCACTGCTTCTCGAACCGGTTCTTCGTCATCAATGACTAAAATCAAGAAGTCCTTCTTCTCAGCGGTGTCCCTGTTTGGGGTTTCTGGAACGGCCGACAACCTCGGCTGACTGTTCACAGGGAACAGCAGCCGGAAAACAGTTCCGTGTCCCAGGTCGCTCATAACCTGTATATTGCCTTTGTGTCCCCGCACGATACCCAAAACGGCCGCTAATCCCAGGCCATGACCCGTTTCCTTTGTCGTAAAGAAGGGGTCAAAGATTTTAGCCACCGTTGTTTCGCTCATCCCACAACCATCATCCCTCACTTCAACAGCGGCATATTGACCAGGCACCAATGTCGTACCAATCCAAAGCCATTGGTGATCCCCAGTTTCATCCAAATCTTCAGGATAGGTTTCAATAGTTACCATGCCTGCCTGCTGCCCAATTGCTTCTGCCGCATTCAGGATCAGGTTCATAATTACCTGCTGCATTTGTCCCGAATCTCCTTCGATCAAAGGCAAACCGGCATACAACTGGGTATAGAGCCGAACATTCTTAGGTATGGAGGCCTGAAACAAGTGGATATTGTCATCAATGAGCGCGTTCAGGTTGATAGATTCTATTTCAAACTGACTACGACCGGAATAAGCCAGCATTTGTCTGGTCAGCATCGCAGCCTTATTAGCCGCATCAATCGCTTTTTTGATATGCGGATATGCCGGATGCTCTGCTGAAAGCTTTGCCTGGGCAACCGAACTCTGACCGAGCATCGCCGCCAACAAGTTATTGAAGTCGTGGGCGATTCCGCCCGCTAATACACCCAGGCTCTCTAGTTTCTGAGCCTGGAACAAGGCATCTTCTGCCCGTTTGCGGTCTGTAACATCCAGTGCAATACCAATGACGCTGGTTACTTCGCCGTTACCACCCAACATTGGTGAATAGCGCATCTCAAAAGTACGGCCGCGCATCTCGTCCAGCGAGATAACACTTTCCCCTTTCAAGGCACGCTGGAACTGTCTGGCCAGGTGTGGTACATGGGCATCGGAAATTTCAAAAACCGAGTAGCCTACAAAATCCTCTGGCTGGAAGCCAATCTCCCGCAGCGTTTTCCCCTCCAGAAAAGTCAAAACACCATCCCGGTTCACTCCCCAAAGGATAATAGGGGCATTATCAATCACAGTGCGGAGGCGGTCCTCACTGGTGCGGAGCGCCATTTCCGTTTGTTTAAGTTCACCCAACCTTTCTTCTAATGCAGCCTGCACGACTTCTAGCTGGGCATTTTTCTCCCCCAGCGCCTGGGCATTGCGGCGTGCCGCCTGAAGAGCATCGGTCAAACTTTGCGTTGCCAGGTGAAGTAATACTGCCATCACACTAATACCCAATATGGTCGCCATCCAGGTATAGGCAGGCGTGATGGGGATGAGCGATGTGGGCAGCAGGTTATGAAGCTCCCCATACAGCAGACCCACTGCTGCTACCACACTTAGCGCGGAAAGGGAAAGGGCTGCCCGACCGCCAAGCAGCAAACCGGCAATGAGAATAACCAAAAAGTAAACGATGATGCCCGGACTGCGAGCGCCTCCCAGAATAAAGATTCCGAAGCTGCAATACACCCACATAGCCAAGACCAAGATAAGGCTTGCCCGACGGACGGAACCCCTATACAAGAGGAAAAATGAGGCCAACTGCACAATAAACAAAAAAGCATTAATGGATAAATTAAATATTGATTCGGGAACGACGAGGAGCAGGACGACACTAAACAACCCATTCACACCCAGAGTGGAGACCAGAATGAGGTGCAACAGCTTGGCGATCCGCGTTTTGTCCTCCTCCTCGAAGGTAGGAGACACCAGTATCTTTTTTACCAGGTTGATCATGTTATTGTCTCTTCAGGAAGTTCTGTGCAATAGAAGAGAAGGGTAACGGATAGGCATTTGGGGGATATATGCCCTAGTATCCAATTGAAATTTGCTTCTTGTAGGTTCAAATAATCCAAATAATTTTATCACTAATTTAAAAGTAGTGAAACTTCCTTGCATCTCGGCCTATCAATGGTACATTTGTACCGCAACACTTTTTCACCTGCGGTGAAAAAGTGTTGGTAAATTCATACGGTTCGACACCACCCTCTCGTGCATTTTCATCGAACATGAGCCGTCAGTTGTAGATGTGGCACGCGCTACCAATCCTTTTTTCCACGAACTGCTCCCACTCTTGGTAGCTTAACCCAAAAATACACAAATCTTTAACCGAGAATACTGCTACATACATGCTCGCTTGGGTAATAGTGTGGCAGTTTGTCTTATTGTTTATCCATTAATATGGATAGGAGAGGACCAAAAAGGAAAGAATGATGAATAGTATATCGGAAAGGTTATTGGGAAACTTACGTTTAGTGATTGCTGACCTGGGTAAGAATGGGGGGCTTATGAGTCCCTCCGTTTACGACACTGCTCAGGCTTTGCGCTTTAGTCCGCCACCGAAAGGGGTTGAATCCACCCTCGAATGGCTGCTGGTACAACAACGTCCGGATGGAGGGTGGGGTAATCCATCTGCTCCAAAAACACGAGATGTGCCGACGTTGGCTTCGATTCTGGCCCTCCATACTTTCAAAGACGTTGTGAAATCAGATTCGGCCGTAAAAGAAGGGCTGTTGTTCTTGCAAAACCAGGCTGAACATTGGCAGTTACCACTGTCAGATGATTTGCCGGTTGGCGTGGAGTTGATCCTGCCAAGATTGTTAGAAGATGCCGCTAAGTTAGATCTAGATGTCCCCTATCATCAATATGCCACATTGGTTCCATTAGGGGAGCGTAAACGCCAGCAGATCAGGCGGCTAAATCCAGGGGCAGCGACGCCACCTGCTTTTTCGTGGGAGGCGTGGGGTGTGCAGCCTAATCTTTCGCTGCTGGATGGCTCCGGCGGCGTGGGACACAACCCTGCCGCCACAGCTTATTGGCTGCATCTGGCAAACGGCCGTTCTGACCTGGCAGCCGGCATCCGAGCCGCAAAACGATACCTGAAGCAGGCAGCACAGGCAACCGGAACAGGAATACCGGGCGTCATGCCTACTGCATGGCCGATTGACCGCTATGAACAGGCATTTGTGTTACATACGCTGCTTGTGGCAGGTCTATTGGACCATCCCAGGCTCCAAGATGTCATTCGACCTCAACTTCACGACTTAGCCCTCCACATGAGATCGGGAGGGCTGGGATTCAGCGATTACTTTTCCCCAGATGGCGACGATACGGCTGCCGCCATTGCCGCTTTGCGGGCGGCTGGCTATCCGGCTGACTTCAACAGCCTGAAATTGTTTGCAGCCAGCGACGATCATTTCATTGGTTATCCCGGCGAATTCCAATCTTCCCACTCTTTAACAGCACGGGCCGTTCACGCCATGTATCTATTTGACGAGGAGATTTCTCACTCTCAGGCCTTCTTGGCCAAACAACAGCAGGCAGACGGCCGATGGCTGGGTGACAAGTGGCACACTTCCTGGTTATACAGCACCCTTCTGGCCGCCTTTGCCCTAAAGCAGTCTGAAGATCTCTATTGCGATGCCTTGCAATCCACGATCTATGCCGTCCAATCTGCTCAAAACCTGGATGGTGGGTGGGGTGACTTCGGCATTTCGACGACACCAGACACCGCTTACGGCGCTCTAACCCTGTATATCCTGAGAGATTGTGGGGATGTTGACAACAATGCCCTACGACGTGCTCATCATTGGCTATTGACGAACTATCGTCCTTTCAACTATCATCAGGAACAAAGCTGGCTCAACAAACAACAATATGCCCCTCATCGGATTGATTGGGGGTTTGAGCTTAGTGCCATCATTGCAACAGGTGAGGTAGTTCCTGCATGAGTAATAATCCAAACGTAAGTTTGGAAGCGTTTTTAAATGCACCGATAGAGGAAGTGGCGAAAGTTGCTCCGACGACAATGGTATATTCAGTTTCTGGCTCGCGTCGTAGTGCTGCCCTGGCAGGGCTGCCGACAAGCGGGGATGTCTATTTTCGTTGGTCGTGGGAGCGTATGATGAGATCGTTGGAAATGATTTTCCATCATGGCGTTCGTCACATCCTCTATCCTATTGTCACCCCCAGTCAATTTAATGAATCTACACCTGAATATCGAGAACACTTGTGGGACTGGCTCGATTGGGGGTTGGCGGGAGAGGAAGCGCTGGCCGAATTCAAGCGAAATGGCTGGCGTGTTTACGTTCCTTTTGGGGAAAAGTTTCCCAGCTTACACCAGGTCAATGAAAGATTACGAGTCACGCAAACAACAACAGACAGTCCTGGCTTGTGGTTCTTCATTATTCCCGAACACAACCTACTTTGGGAGTGGGTGTTGGAACTGCTGCAACAATCTAAAGTTACGACAGTTGAGGGAGCAATTCGGCAAATCTACGGTCAGGATATTCCACCTGCAACGCTTTATCTTGATTTTGGAAAACCTATCGTTACGCCTGACCTGCTGCCTCCATTCTTGATCGGCGTGCTGCAATGTTATTGGAGCCAGCGCCCCGGCTATCTGCTTGACCAGCAGCAACTGCGGTCAATTCTGTATGATTACGCCTACATTCGGCCGACATGGCAGCCAGACAAAACAGGGCGGGCCGAGGAGGCAGTCGCACATCGTGAGGATTGGGAAAGAGGCCCGACGCTTGGCCTGGGTACGCGCAAAGGGCCATTCTGGTATCCGGCGGCATTTCCTGAGTCATAGTGGCACAACGGCCGTATCCGCGTATCTAGTAAATCCGTCCTAAACGACCAGTCGCAAATTGACTTTATCCCAGAATCAGACTAATATAACCTGCTAAACCAACCTGGCTACAGGCAAAAACGGCTCTTCTCACGTTCATGTAACGTTTTGTGGAGGGCTTTTTGTTTCATAGCCGATTGACCTGCCAGTTATGCAGGTGTTTGAAAACGAGGCTCCGAAATTCATATGAATTTGATTCTTTCTTTAGTAGACTTTGTACTGCACCTGGATGCACATCTGGCCGAAATGGTTCTCCAATATGGTTTTTGGGTATATGGAATACTGTTTCTGATTATCTTTGTCGAAACAGGTCTGGTCCTGATGCCTTTTTTGCCAGGTGATTCGCTGCTTTTTGCGGCGGGGGCTTTGGCAGCTACAGGATCGTTGAAACTCCCCTTGCTCTTGGTATTGTTAGGCGTCGCAGCCATTTTAGGAGATACGGTCAATTATTGGATTGGTCATCAGGCAGGACAGCGGGCGTTTGACGGCCGTATCCGCTTCCTCAAGAAGAGCCACCTGGATCGCACACATGAGTTTTTCAATAAACATGGCGGTAAAGCTGTCATTCTGGCCCGTTTTGTACCCATTGTGCGAACCTTTGCCCCCTTCGTTGCTGGAGCGGGTGCAATGAACTACCGGCGGTTTGTCATCTTCAACATCACGGGCGGTGTGGCGTGGACCTTATTACTGACATTTGCCGGTTTCTTCTTTGGAAATCTTCCGTTCGTTCGTGAAAATTTTTCGCTGGTTGTCCTGGTTGTCGTTGCCATTTCGCTGC
>JBAPRX010000237.1:0-4834 GCA_049281335.1 Promineifilaceae bacterium (SeqCode) | reverse complement strand
GACCAGACGGCCGAAATATATGGCGACGATCTTGTCTTTGCCTTGAGTAACGCCTTTAGCGATACCAGTCTCATTCCGTTGATCCCATACGTGATCTATGCAGTGTCGGAAGGGAATTATGCGGCTTTAGATGAAATTTCGGCCGACGGTGGGGCCAGCCGCCGCCTGTATCAGGCGGACGAAGACTTTAGCGACAGCGAAGGCATGTATAATGCCGTTATCTGTTACGATGAATATGCGGCAGGCGACTATGACCGGGTAGAATCAACGGTGGTTGGCGCAATTCCGGCTGAATTGGAAGGGGCTTTGCTCCAGGGGACGTTTGATCTGACCCAGGTATGTTCCTATTGGAACCCGATGCAGGCGGTAGATAATTCGGCCGTTTCCAGCAGCATCCCCACCCTCATTCTTTCCGGCCAATATGATGTTGCCACACCGCCGCGCTGGGCTGCTATGGCAGAGCAAACCTTGAGCAATGGCTATCTCTTTGAGTATCCTGGAGCGGGACATTCTTTGTTGAGCAGTGACGAGTGTGCCATCAGCATGACGGCCGATTTCCTTAATAATCCAGGGCAAGCCCCAGATGACAGTTGTATCGCCACCATAGAATGGCCTTACTTTGAATAATACGTTGCCGCGTTTTGGCGCTTACTCTTAAACCGTCCGCACGATTCCGCAGCGCATGAATGCACCCTTATTTGCGGACGGTCACTAACCGCCAGAATAAAAACTTGTTTGCTGACTACCGACTACCACGAATGAAATGATAGGAGATTCTCACATTAAAACGCCTGGCTCGCCAAAGTCTCTTTGCGTCTTGGCGTGAGTTATTAATCATAGGAGAAGACTAATGAGCTACTGGGAAAAAAGAAAACGATTAGAGACAACCATCATGGGTGAGCCGGCCGATCGGCCGCCGGTTGCCTTATGGCGGCACTGGCCGGGTGACGACCAAGACGCGGCCGCTTTAGCCGCCGCCCACCTCAAATGGCAGCAAGATTATGACTGGGATCTGGTCAAAGTCTCCCCGTCTAGCAGCTATTGTCTGGTTGATTGGGGCGTTGAAGACCGGTGGGCTGGCTCGCTGGAAGGAACACGAGAGTATACGGTGCGGGCCATCCACCAGCCGGAGGACTGGGCGAAGCTGCCCGTACTAGACCCTGGAAAAGGGATGCTGGCAGAGCAAATCGAATGCCTGCGGCTGATTGGCGAAGGGTTAGGCGAAGAGACGCCTTTCCTCGCTACCATTTTCTCCCCGCTGGCCCAGGCTAAGAATCTGTCCGGAGGCGAACGGATGTTGAGCCACATGCGCAGCCATCCCGACGCTTTCAATGCCGGTTTGAAGACGATTACCCGAAGCACTCTGAACTTCATTGAAGCAGCGAAAGAAACTGGTATCAGCGGCATCTTCTATGCCACCCAGCACTGCCGCTACCATCTGATGAGTCCCCAGGAATTTAATAGTTTCGGCCGAACCTACGACCTTCGCATCCTATCCGAAACCCAGGATTTGTGGCTGAATATGCTCCACATTCACGGTGAGGACATCATGTTTAAGGAAGCGGCCGACTACCCGGTTCAGTTGGTCAACTGGCACGACCGCGACAGCGACATGCCGCTGTCCGAAGGGATGAAGCGCGTCAAGGGCGCGGTGAGCGGCGGGGTTTCTCGCTGGACGTTGTACCAGGAAGGCCCGGCAGCGACCCTGGCCGAAGCAAGAGGGGCAATGGAGCAAACCGGTGGCCGTCGCTTCATGCTGGGCGTTGGCTGCGTTGCCATGACCAACACCCCCTTGCGGAACATTCGCGCCCTGCGGGAGTTTGTTGATAAGGGATGATCTGGCCCAGGGCAATTCTTCACCTTGATATGGACGCCTTCTTTGTGAACGTCCATATCCTGGACCATCCTGAAGATGGTGGCATTCCTCTGATTGTGGGCGGCCGTCCTGAGGAGCGTGGCGTAGTGGCTTCGGCCAGCTATGAAGCCCGGCGGCGCGGTGTTCATTCAGCCATGCCCGCCATTACGGCCGTTCGCCTCTGCCCCGAAGTAAAATTTGTCGGCCATAACTGGCCCAGAATTCGAGAATGTTCCCACCGGGTCATGGAAATCTTAGGGGAGTATGGCCCTTTGGAGAAGATGAGCGTTGATGAAGCCTACATTGATCTGAGCAGCCACCCCGATCCCCAAACATTGGCCGGAGAGATTCGGCAGCAGGTCAAAGCTGAGACGCGCTTACCGGCCTCTGTTGGGCTGGCAACGAGCAAGTTGGTGGCAAAGGTCGCTTCTGACTACGACAAGCCGGAGGGCAATACCATCGTTCTGCCGGGCGAGGAAGCGGCCTTTCTGGCCCCCTTACCGGTGCGGGCTATCTGGGGCATTGGGCCACGAACGGCCGAACGGCTGGCGATTCTGTCCATTTATACCTGCGGAGAACTGGCAGCGGCCGATCCCTCAGAAATGGCAGCGGAGTTCGGCCAACAGGCAGCCGGGATGCAGCGCCGAGCGCAAGGGATTGATAATCGCCCGGTTGAACCGGATCGCGGTCCGCCTAAATCAATCAGTAATGAATGGACGTTTAATGAGGATGTCAACGATGCGGCCGTCTTGTTGGCCCGATTAGAGAAGATGATTCTCTCTGTCGGCCGTTCTCTCAGAGAGAATGACCTGATGGCTCAGACTGTCTATCTCAAATTTCGCCTGGCTGATTTCACCACCTTCACCCGCCAGAAAACCGTCACCGTTCCCTTTGACAGCAATGAGGATATTCGATTGTTGGCTCACGCCATTTGGGAAGAAAATTGGCCCCCTGGTCAACGAATGCGCCTGTTAGGGATTGGTGTTAGTAAGCTGTCCGAACCGCAGCAAGTACAGTTAGGGTTTAACTTTGGATAATTTAATTATCCAGTAGGTCTACACATTGTCGTGTAGACTTATCCATTCTTTTTAGGCTTTGGTTTAGGCAGTTCTTGAGCCGTCACCCGAAACAACTCGCTAAGCCAGTCGCTATCCTCCAACCTCTCTTCAATGAGGAAATACATTTTGGCTCCAGGATAGGGCGGCGCTTCAACAACTGCGCCGATAAATAATCTACCATTTTCAGTTGGTTTAAGAAAAAGTTGACTGTCATCAACGATGGCGATGAACTTTTTGTCAACAAAAATTCCGTATGCACCAAACATTTTTTTGTAGGTAACTTCACCAGCATCCTCAATTTGATCGACAATGAATTCGATGAAGTTTTGATCGTAAGCCAATTTTACTTCCTTTTACAAATCACTGCTTCATCTCAGCTGCAGCTTCCCTGACAAATTCGGGAACGTTGACGCCTCTCAAAATCCAGACGGCCGCAAACAGACCAATTCCGGCAATCACACAGGTAACGCCATAAGCCAGCGGAAAACCATGGCTCAACGCCAAAACCACATCCCGGCTGACACCGCCTATAAACGTTCCCAACCCTTTAGAAACCAGGGTAGCAACAGTCCATAGGCCCAGATACGCGCCCGCATGGGGGTCTGGAGACATAGCCGCCATGAGACTGAGGCCGCCGAAGGTGTAAAATCCAAAACCGGCCCCAAAAACCACCAACGCCGTCAAAAACAGATGTTCCTCTCCGGCCAACGCACTTCCGGCCAGAAAGAGCATCCCCAGACCCATAATCGCCAATCCAAACCCGGCGATTCCCGCCTGTTCTTCAGGCAGTTTTTTGCGCCAGATAACAAAAGAAGCCACCAACACCAGGATTGTTGCTGTTCCCCAATAGCTGCCCAGCCGGGTTGTTTCCTCAACTGCCATTTTGAAAATATCAGCCCCAAGAGGTTCCAGAATATTATCCTGCATCCAGGCTGCAAACGTGGCAACAAATAAGAAGATAAAGAACCGGCGGGTGCGTTTGTCCTGCCAAATCTTTCGGAAGGTGGCCTGTAAATCAACCTGTTTGACACGATGGGCTGCCTGGGTAATTGTTTTATTGCGCTTTTCAACCCCAACCACTGCAAAAAACCAGAATAATCCACCAACGATGATGACAAAGAATATCAGCCGCCAGAACAGGGCCGGATCATAACTTGTCAGCATCCGGCTAAAGCCGATGGCGACAACGGGGAAGAAGGCTATTAGCATCGTTTCAGCGATTCCAATAGAGACGCCCTGCTTTTCTCGCGGGGCAGAGTCGCGCACCAGGGCCAGGTAAGGGCTGGCGGAGAACAGGGTTCCCAGACCATATAGCAAGAAGCAGAAAACGGCCGCTGCCCATCCCACAACATTGCCGGTATTGTCCTCTAACTGGACGGTGCTGAAGCCCAAAAAGAGCAGAGAGAGCAGGATCGCGCCCCGCCCCAGCCAGATATAAGAGGTGCGGTACTGTCCAAACAACGGTTTTGTATCGGAGCGGTACCCTATCCAGAGGCTTACCGGGGCCATAAAATATTTCAAAGCCAGCAGCAGTCCCACCGGCCAGGCCGGAATGCCAAAGTCTGAAATCATAATCCGGTTCCAAACTCCGGCTGTTAAGATGTCGCCCATCGCCGACCCGATCTGGAAGGTGCTGAGCCGCAGGACAAGGCCCAATTGGAATATCTGGGTTGGTTTGACATCGCTATCAACAATTGGCGGGATGGAACTATGTAGTTGAGAGTTGCTTGTTGTCATGTTTAATCCTGTGGCGGTTGGCAAGGGTGGGCTTCTACCAGCGCCAGTAAAACTTCGTCGGTAAAGGTTCCGGCCAGCTTCCTGATCTGACCCCAGTCTGTAGGGCCGCTGCTGCCGGATGCTTCGGTCATATCGTAAATTGTTTGGAAAAGGAATTCTCGGAAAAAGAGATAGGCCCGTACTG
>JBAPRX010000236.1:0-11768 GCA_049281335.1 Promineifilaceae bacterium (SeqCode) | reverse complement strand
TCGCCAGCTACTTCCTGACGGACAACAATTTGCTGGCTTCCGCGTTGGGCGCTGTTGCCGGTTTTGTCTTTTTCTACTTTGCCTATCTATTCGGCCGTCGTATGTTTGGAGCCGGAGCCTTCGGTTTTGGCGATGTCACGCTTGCCATGACAATGGGGGCCATGCTTGGCCTGCACCGCGTCGTTTTTGCCCTTGTATTGGGTGTTTTGATGGGTGGTTTATGGAGTTTGGTCGGCTTGCTGACCCGCCGAATGCACCGCTTCACATACTTTGCCTATGGCCCCTTCCTGGCAACCGGCGGCCTGCTCATGCTCGTCTGGGGCAACGCCGTTCTTGAATGGTACATAGGCACCCCTTCCTGAAGAAAAACAATAATGACTTCGTGAATTTGTGAATTGTTGAATGGTTTATTGGGCGGTGAGGGTCTGGCGGCTTGAATGCCGACCCGAATGGAAGAATTATATTATCTCTTTACTCGCGTGACTCCATTAACAATTCAGCAATTCAACAGATCAACAATTAATTATTTTCAGGGTTGAAGGGCCAAAACTCCCCTTCCAAACAGACCTCAAGCATTGTGTCCGTCAAAATAAGCCCAATATCCGAAAGCGTTCCATCAACGCCGTGAGTTTGGAGTTGGGGAGGGAGCGTTCTGAAAATAATGCCACTTAAATCGCTTAACTCCTGGCGAACCAGGTAATCCACATTAATGGCCGCCAATGCCGCTTTGGCTTTCAGGTCAAAGCGGCGAGTTCTTTCCATAATTTCCAACGTCCCTTTCTTGACAACCAGCCTATTTGTTATCGAAACAGGATCATTGATCAGACAGTAACTTAAATGAATAACAGCCACAATCGGTTTATGGATCCGCACCACAAAACAAATATTGGCTTCCCCATTAATGATACAGACCTCCATATTTGTGATGGAGTGTGTGATTGCAACGTTCACGCCAGCAACTCGTTGCTCGGAAAAGAGGGCTGAAACGACACCTTCTAAGATAATGGCTAACTCTTCGGCTTTGATTGGCTCGTGGAATCGGCCGAAATCCCGCAAAGAGGCAGCAATACGCTGTTCGATGGTGTCTGGGGAACGAATTGATGTTTCAGTGTTTGATGCATCCATGTAAGCAAATAGCCATCCTCGCAGACAGAGTTTACCCGAACCGGTACTCTCTGTCACCTATCGCCCGTTTTTTCTCGCTCTGGTAAAATCCCTTGCGTATGGAAACCGCAGCTATAATCATTCATCAGGTTAGCAGCACTGAGGATGCCGTTCAGATAGAAGAGGTTCAACGGCTGGCCTGGGGAATGCCGGATATTGAAGTCATTCCAAGCCGCTTTATGCATGCACTGGAACATAACGGCGCTTGTCTGTTAGCAGCCTACGTGGGCGACAAAATCGTTGGCTTTTCCTTTGGACTGATAGGTTTGGCAGCCAGCATAAGCCCGGCAGCGGCCGAAAAAGCTGGCTCTTTTCATATGTACTCTGCCATAAGCGGCGTATTACCGGATTATCAGGTCAGTGGCGTTGGCTATCGGTTAAAAATGGCCCAACGTGAAGTGGCCCTCCAATCCGGTATTCGCCTCATTACCTGGACCTTTGACCCGTTAGAAAGTCGCAACGGTTATTTTAATATCAACAAGCTGGGCGCTGTTTGCGGCCGTTATCTGCGAAACTTTCACGGCGAAATGGGCGGTATCAACGCTGGTTTGCCCACCGACCGCTTCTACGTCGAATGGTGGCTGGACAGCGAACGGGTTCAGACAGTGGCATCAGGACGGCCGTTATCTTTTACCAAAGCGGCTTTGCTGGCAGATGGCGCGGTTGAAGTGACCAGCACCGTCAGAAGCGAAGCTTCCCTGCCCATTCCCAAAGCCAGAATCCTCCAAAGTGACGCCCCTCGGTTGCTGGCAGAAATTCCGGCCGACTTCCAGGAGGTCAAGCGCCAGGATATGAGTCTGGCAATCGAATGGCGTCAGCACACCCGCCAGTTGTTTGAATATTACTTTGAAAACGGCTATCAAGTCACCGGCTTTGTCCGCGAAGCCGAAAGCCAAACCTTCAACCGAAGTTACTATCTATTAGAGAAAACATAACCTAACCGACTTTTGTTGTTTGTTACCTCAAGTGAGCTGCGCGAAAAAAGCGCAAAACAACAAAAGTCTTAAGAGAGATACCACGTGAAAATAGAAAAAATAGACCTCTATCACATCCGTCAACGACTTGTCAGCCCCTTTGTAACCAGCTTCGGCCGTCAAGAAGAGCGCGACTGCCTCATCTTGTTCCTGCACAGCGAAGGGTTAACGGGCTACGGAGAATGTGTTGCCAATCACGACCCCGGATACAGCTATGAGACAACCCAAACCGCCTGGCACATTCTGACCGACTTCATCATTCCGGCCGTTTTAGGCAAAGACCTGCAAGAGCCGGAAGCGGTTCAGGACTGGATGACCTTCGTTCGCGGCCATCCCCTGGCAAAAGCAACCCTGGATCAAGCTGTCTGGGACATTACTGCCAAGCGGGACGGCCTCTCTTTTGCCCAAAAATTAGCTGTCCCATACCCGGAAGGTCCGCGCGATCGGGTTGAAGTCGGTGTCAGTATCGGTATTCAACCCTCCATTGACCAGACGTTGGGCGTCATCGAAAAGCATTTGGAAGAAGGCTACCGCCGGATCAAGCTCAAAATTCGGCCGGGCCATGATGTCGAACTTGCCAAAGCAGCAAGAGGGGCATTCCCTGAAACGCGAATTATGCTGGATGCCAACTCTGCCTATAAGCTGGAGGACGCCCCCATTTTCCAGGCCATGGACGATTTGAACCTGCTGATGGTTGAACAGCCATTGGCTTACGAAGATATTTATGATCACAGCAAACTACGGCCGCTTATCCAATCGCCGCTTTGTCTTGATGAGAGCATCCATTCGGCCGATCATGCCCGGTACGCTTTGGCGATAGGGGCCTGTGATATCATCAATATCAAACCCGCTCGCGTTGGCGGCTGGACCGAGGCTCGAAAAGTTCACGATCTCTGCCGCGCAAACGACGTGCCTGTCTGGTGCGGCGGAATGCTTGAAACCGGTGTCGGCCGTGCTGCCCAACTGTCGTTGGCCTCTCTCCCCGGCTTCACCCTTCCCGGCGACATCTCCGCTACCTCCCGTTACTACGCCCAGGACATCACCGCTCCCTTCTTCCTCAACGAAGAGGACAGCACCATCACGGTCCCATCCGGGCCAGGATTGGGCGTCGAAATAGATATGGATCAACTAGCGGCAGTCACCCTGCGCCATGAAACTTTAACCTGAAATAATCCACGAAAATGTAGAATGTAACTTTTGCTACGCAAAACCATTACGTTTTACGTATTACGCACTACGAGGAACCCATGTTTGCAGATAACAAAATCGCCTTTATAGGCAGTGGAACAATGGCCGAGGCCATGATTCGAGGATTGTTGACCCAAAAAATTGTTGGGGCCGACCAGATCGTCGCCGCAGGGCCAAGAGCGGATCGAGGTGAACGGCTTCAAGCCAGACACGGCGTTCAGGTGACAACGGACAATACGAAAGCGGCCGAAGAAGGGCAAATTGTCATCCTTTCGGTCAAGCCGCAGGTACTGAAAACCGTGCTGCCCGAAATCCGAGGTCACCTGCGCCGTCAAGATTTGGTCTTGTCTATCATCGCCGGAACCCCCATTGAGCGAATTGCCAACGGGTTGGCTCATGCGGCCGTTGTCCGGGCCATGCCCAACACACCCGCCCAGATTGGACAAGGCATCACCGTTTGGACAGACACCCCGGAGGTGAGCGAAGAGCAGCAGCAGCAAGCCAAAGCGATTTTAGGCTCCTTGGGGGGAGAGATATATGTGGACGATGAAGACTATCTGGATATGGCAACGGCCCTCAGCGGCTCCGGCCCCGGTTACGTGTTCCTGCTTATGGAAGCGCTCATAGACGCCGGGGTGCATATGGGTTTCTCTCGCCGCGTTGCCAGCGAACTTGTCTTCCAGACCATGCGTGGCTCGGTTGAGTTTGCTGCTCAATCTGGCAAACACGTGGCCGAACTACGCAATCAGGTCACGTCTCCCGGTGGCACAACGGCCGAAGCGCTTTACCATATGGAGAAAGGCGGCCTCCGAACCGTCATCTCTCGCGGCATCTGGGCCGCTTACCAACGCTCCATTGCCCTCGGCAAAGGCAAAAAACGGAGCGATATCGAGGTATAGTTTATTTATGCTCAGGGATGATTTAGATGGGAATCCCGTAGTAATCATTCAAGGCGGTCAACCCGATCATTATTACCGATTTCACCAGTTACAAGCTGTTGTCGTCGCTTACTCCCCTGATAATGTTCCCGAAAAACTGGCTCAAATCGAATCAGCCGTAAATCAACAAAATCTTTACGCCGCCGGTTTCATTGCCTATGAAGCCGCTCCCGCCTTTGACCCCGCCCTCAAAGTGAACCCAAGGGGCGATCAACCTCTTCCACTCCTCTGGTTTGGCCTGTTTCAACAACGCGAACAAATTCCATTACAGCACATCCTTCAGGTTGCCCAAAGCCAAACCTACCAGATTGATGAATGGCAGTCATCTATCTCCCAAGAAGCCTATGATCAGGCCATTAACCACATTCACGGCCGAATTGCTGCCGGAGACACCTACCAGGTGAATTACTCCTTTCGACTCCGTGCCGACTTTCGTGGAAAAGCCTTTCCATTCTTTGCTGACTTGCTCCAGGCCCAACGGCCGAATTATGCTGCCTTCATCGAAACGGCCGAATTCGCCGTCTGTTCCGCTTCCCCTGAACTATTTTTTGTTCTGGATGGCAGCACGCTAACCTCCAGACCCATGAAAGGAACCGCTGCCAGGGAATTGACTCCAACGGCCGATAAGGAACAGGCAGCCTGGCTCCATGAGTCCATCAAAAACCGTGCCGAAAATATCATGATCGTAGACATGATCCGTAACGACATCGGCCGTATTGCCCAAACCGGCTCCGTCCAGGTTCCAGAGCTTTTCACCGTCGAACGCTATCCCACCCTTTGGCAGATGACCTCAACTGTAGTCGGCCAAACGAATGCCTCAGTGGCCGACATTTTGGCTTCTCTGTTTCCCTGCGCTTCCATTACCGGTGCGCCGAAGGTCAGCACCATGCAGATTATCGCCGACCTGGAAGCGGAACCCCGCCACCTGTACACCGGCTGCATTGGCTTCCTTGCGCCAGAGCGGCAGGTGCAATTTAATGTCGCCATACGAACGGCCGTCATTGACAAGCAAACCAAAGAAGCCGTTTATGGGGTTGGGGGTGGCATCGTCTGGGATTCGACAACAGGCAATGAATATCAGGAATGTCAGGTAAAAGCCCGCATCCTGACCGAAAGACGGCCGTCTTTCCACCTTCTGGAAACCATGCGCTGGGAGCCTGAATCGGGCGTTTTCTTGCTGCAAGAACACCTGGAACGACTGGCAGGATCGGCCGATTACTTCGGCTATCCGCTCAATAAAAACAAACTACAGCAGCAACTAGAGGATCGGGTTGATAGGCTGCCCAACCGGCCCCACAAACTGCGGCTCTTGTTAGATGAACGGGGAAGGGCTGTTATTGAAGCCGTCCCTTTAACCGATGAACAATCCGACAAATCATTTCGTATAGGACTTGCTGCCGAGCCGGTTCCAACAGAGAACCTCTTTCTTTACCACAAGACAACCTATCGAATCGTTTACGAACAGGCTCGTGCCGCCCGCCCCGACTGCGATGATGTGCTGTTGTGGAATGAGAGAGGCGAACTAACCGAGACAACCATTGCCAATATTGCTCTCAATCTGAACGGCCAATGGCTAACACCCTCTCTTGAATCAGGGTTGTTGGGAGGAACATTCCGCCGTTATCTATTGGATAGAGGGGAGATTGAAGAGCAAGTCATCAAATTGGAAGATTTGCTTCAGGCTAAGGAGTTATATCTTCTGAACTCGGTGCGAGGCTGGTGTCAGGCAGAACTAATTGACCCCATCCCAAACAGATTCAACATCCCCACCAACCTCACCGCCAACCTCACCGCCAACCGTTAAACTTTTCACTCACTACTTTTTACCGTTCCCTGCTCCCCGCCGTGCTGCAATAATCTCCGCCATGATGGCAACGGCTATCTCTTCCGGGGTGGTAGCGTTGATATTAATGCCGATGGGGCCGTAGATACGGCCGATTGCTGCCTCATCAAAGCCCATTTTTTGGAGCCGATCCCGCCGTTTGGCCTGGGTTTTGCCGCTGCCGAGCGCCCCAATATAGAAAGCGCGGCTGTTGAGGACAACTTTCAAGGCCGGGTCATCTATCTTGGGGTCGTGGGTCAACATGGCAACGGCCGAAGCGTCATTCAACCGAATGGATTTAAATGCCTGGTCCGGCCACTCCTGGATCAGCCGGTCGGCATGGGAAAAGCGTTCTTCGCTGCCAAATGCTCGCCGGGGATCAATCACAATCGTTTCATAGCCAACTGTTTTGGCAACTTCTGTCAGGGCAATGGCAATATGAACGCCGCCCACCATAATCAGTTTGGGTTTGGGCAGGCTGACCTCGACAAATAGTTCAATCTCGGTGTCTGTCCCTGGAATCGTGACCTTTTTTCGTGTGGATCGGCCGTCCTCCAAAATCTTTCGTGCAGCAGAGGAGATCAGATTGTCTGCCTCAGGTGACCCGATACGGCCGAACGGCTCCCCATCATGCTGCACAACCAGCTTCTTGCTCAGCAGGTCGTCCGGGCCGGCGATAATGGTGGCTGAGGCAAAAGCCTCATCTTCGTCTATCAGTGTTTGAATGAAATGGTAAACGGCCGTGTCCAGCGGCTCGACGAACACTTCAATGATGCCCCCGCAGGCCAGCCCAACTTCCCAGGCTGTATCATCAGACACTCCGTAGTGGAGCAGTTGAGAACGACCGGTGTCTACTGTTTCAACGCCTTCGTCGAAGACAGCTCCTTCGACGCAGCCGCCGCTGACCGAGCCGCTGATCTGGCCTTCGGGTGTTAGCGCCATCTTGGCCCCAACTTTTCGTGGGGCTGATCCCCAGGTTTGTACGACTGTTGCCAGGGCAATCGTTTTGTCTTCGAGCAGCCATTGGTCAATATCGGAAATTACTTCTTTCATTGGGTTGTTCCTTGTGCGTTTTTCTTTTGTTGTCTGATATTCATTTTAGCACAACCACGTGTGAGTGGGATAGCTTTGATGGGTAGAGAGGTCGCTGGGGGTAGAGACTTTTGTTTTCTTGGTTGGGAGGGGTTGGGAGGTTATGGAGTTGATAGAAAACAAAAGTCGTAAGTTTTAGCGGTGGCTGGTGACGCCGACTTGTTGGCACATGCTGCGGATGGGGCAGGTGGAGCAGTGGGGGCGGGTTCCGGTACAGATGTGTTTGCCAAAAGGGACCAACAACCGGTTAATGTCAATCCAGTAGCGGCGGGGCAGTTTTTCTTCCAGGGCCACCATTGTTTTTTCCGGTGTCTTGGCTTCAACATATCCCCAACGATTGGTTATGCGGTGAACATGGGTGTCTACGCTAATATACGGCGCATCACAGGCAATTCCCAATGCCAGATGAGCGCACTTCGGCCCAACTCCCTTGAAAGAGAGCAGCAGCGCCCGGTCACAGGGCAGTTCGCCGTCGTATTCATCTACCAACTGCTGGGCAATGGCTTTAATTTGTGGCCCTTTATTACCCGCAAAACTGGTTCCTTCGATGAGTTTGATAATTTCGGCCGTTTCCAACCGGTTCATTTCAGCTGCCGTCCGCGCCTTGCTAAAAAGCCGTCGGGAAACAGGTAGAGAAACCTCATCATACGTTCGGATGGAGATGATACAGGCGATTAACTGCTCAAACGGGGAGGTGTAGCCTTCGTCAGCCAGTTCGAACATGGCCGCTTTGGGATACGGCCGGACGGCTTGTTCGATTAGGGATATAGCCTTGTCTATGTCGAATGGTTTGTTCATGGAGAAATTGTGATTGGTAATTGGGCAATTGTTAGCTCCCGTCTCGAATGGCACGACATGAATCAATATCAAACGTCACCCGGCCGATGCTTAAACTGGTCTGATCTTGGAACCCGGCCGCGAACTGTATAAAGTGGTACAAATCTGAAAAATTGGTCGCCAACCCGATTGAAACGCGGATAGCGCCCATGTTTTTATTGTCACGATTTCGAATGATTTCCAAAAATCGGGACAGGTTTATATCCGGGCCTGCGCTCTGGACGGCAAGCATGTCTTCGACCGTTAATTCTTCGGCTATTTCCCCCGTACCAGGGTTGCAAAAACAACCTGTCCTCAGTGAAATCTCCTCTTCCGTTGCCAGTTCCTCGATCCGGCGATAATCAAGCAGTTGGCCTTCGGGGTCGTAAAAGTTGAAAGTTACAGTTCCGCCACGCATCTTGGTGTTGGTCGGGCCGTAAATACGCACCATCGGACGGCCGTTGCTGTGTTTCAACTGCAACAACTGTTGAATTAACCAGTCCGTCAGGTAGTTGACTCGTTCGCCTATTGTTTCCACACCAACCTGTTCCAGATGTTGGAGGCCAATTTTTACGGCCGGAATATTCAAGTAGTTCAACGTGCCATCTTCAAAGCCAGCTTCATCATTAGCCAGGTAATGAGCGCCGCCCTGGACGGTGACGAATTTGACTGTACCACCCGCAAACCATGGCCGTTTGAGCTTCTCTAGCATCCTTTTGTGCATTAACAACGCTCCCACTCCGGTCGGATAGCCAAACATCTTGTAGAAAGAGAGGCTGACAAAATCTGGCTCTACGACGCTGAGGTCAAGGCGATTCGTGGGAACGAAGGCGGCGGCGTCAAGCAGCACATCCCAGCCCCTTTCATGGGCCTGTTCGATTAGTTCAAGAGGATGTTTGACGCCAGAGAAATTGGATTGGGCGGGATAGGCGAAGAGATTGTTGTGATCAGGATCGGCCGTCTCCCATAGTTCCCGCAGCCGAGCCTGGTCAATCCGCAAATCCGGTCTTGTCAGAGGGACGTAGGCAAAGGCCGCACCTTTAGCGCGGGCAAATTCACGAATGCCGTTGACAGAATTGTGGTTATCAAAAGTTAGTAGATAATGATCCTCTGGGCCAAAGGGATAGGATTCACCAACCAGCTTCAACGCCCCACTGGCGTTGAGCGTAAAGACAGCCACATATTCATCGGGCGAGGCGTTGAAATAGTGCAGCACATAGTCGCGGGTTGATTCGACCAGGTCGGTCATGGCCTGAGAAGTCGGATTGACCGAATGAGGGTTGCCCAAGACGTTGTTTTGCAGCAGGGTCAAATGTTTTTGTAATTGGGAATCGGCATACAGACCGCCGCCGGTGTAGTCAAGGTAGGTCTGGTTGTTTTTGTCTAAACGGCCGTACTCCCTCCGCCGCCACTCATCCAAAACCTTTGTTTTTTCATAACCTGGACATGCTTGTAAAAATGAAGCATAGGCACTCTTTTCATCAACGTTGATTGCTGCTTCGGTCATGACCTTCCTCCATATCGTCTGAAGTTGTTTTCACAAAAACCACCGACCCTAATCTTAACCCGGGCCGCATCCCCCGCCAATTACCCATTGCCAATTACCCAATCACCTGATCCCACCCCGCGCTGGCACCTTTGCCAGATGCGCTGCTAACTCTTCGAGGCTGGCAAGGTTGTGAACGGGGAGGAAATCGTCAATATAGGGGAGGGCGGCTTGAATTCCTCTGGTCAGCGGTTCGTAATGGGGCGAACCCAACAGCGGGTTGAGCCAGATCAGGCGATAGCAGCTTCGTTGTAGCCGCGCCATCTCCTCGCTGAGAACCTCCGGCTCGCCCCGATCCCAGCCATCGCTGATAATCAAGACCACTGCCCCACGCCCTAAAACGCGACGCCCCCAATCATAGTTGAATCGTTTGAAAGCCTCCCCAATCCGCGTACCACCGCTCCAATCGGGAACGGCCGTAGCGATCTGCTTCATTGCCTTATCCACATCCTTGTTGCGGAGTTGGCGGGTAATGTGTGTCAGGCGGGTGCTAAAAACAAAAGCCTCTACTACCTCATCCAGCCCTTCTGACAGGCCATAGATGAAGTGCAGCAGCAGCCGGGTATACCGTTCCATTGAGCCGCTGATGTCGGCAATCACCACCAACGGCCGAGGTTTATCTTTCCGCTTGCGGGTCGGCCATTCCACCATCTCTCCCCCATACCGTAAATTCCGGCGAAGACTGCGCCGCATATCGAAGGTTGGTCCCCGGCCTGGTTTCTGTCGCCGGGTCAGCCGCCGCCCTAACTGCCAGGCCAGCCCCACAATAACCAGCTTGATCGTTGCTAATTCTTCCGGGGTCAGCTCCGCGAAATCCTTGTGGCGCAGTGTCTCCTGGTCGCTGTAGGTTTGGGTGACTTCGAGAATTTGGAGCAGATCATCATCGTCCTCATCGTCAGACTGGCTCTTCTGCTCTTCTTCAGGAGATTCGGCTGAATCTGAAAGCGATGGCGGCGTCACAATCCGTTCTGCCTGCTTCTGGCGCTCCATCATGCTCTGGAAGCCAATATCAAACCAGTTGCCGTCATGTTTGCGCCAAAAGCGGTCAAAAGCCTGATCAAACAGGGGAATGTCGTTCTTATCATGTACCAACAGGCTGCGACAGGCATGGTAAAAGTCCTGCTTGTAGCCCAGTTGGATATGATCCAGGGCCTGCACCAGGTCAATCATTCGGCCAGGATTGATGTCCATTCCGAGGCCGCGCAAAACACGGCCGAAAAGGAGCATATTATGAAGGAGATTGCCGGAATCTTGAGAAGTATCCATCAAAGTAGAAGTGACTGGCACTTATCTTAGTGTCACTTCGCAAAACAGGGCTGAAAAAAGTGCCAGTCACCTGAGTTACCCATGATTCACTCTTACCCGGTCCAATATCTGGCTGGCCTGCTGTCCCCGAACCTGAATTACGTCGTCCTGATATTTCAGAATAACGCCCAGCGTATCCTCGACAATATTCAGTTCCAACGCCTGCTGATCCAGAGCGACAAGGGCGGCCGTCCAATCCAACGTCTCCGCCACCCCCGGCACTTTATACAGCTCAATCATCCGTAGTTCCTGAATAAAGCCCGTGACCTGCCGTGCCAACGCCTCTGAAGCATTCGGCACTTTGGCCTGCACAATGTCAAGCTCCTTCTCAAACGAAGGATAATCAATCCAGTAATAGAGACAGCGCCGCTTTAGCGCGTCATGCACTTCGCGGGTGCGGTTCGAGGTCAGAATGACGACCGGTGGATGATCGGCCACAATGGTGCCGATTTCTGGGATGGTGATCTGATAGTCGGACAGGACCTCAAGCAAGAAGGCTTCAAACTCTTCGTCACTGCGATCAATTTCGTCAATTAGCAGAACCGGAGAACGGC
This sequence comes from Promineifilaceae bacterium (SeqCode), assembly GCA_049281335.1. Lineage (GTDB taxonomy): Bacteria > Chloroflexota > Anaerolineae > Promineifilales > Promineifilaceae > JAKEFB01. Next base: position 369 of record JBAPRX010000236.1, on the reverse strand, counting down.
CGAGCGAGTCGGCTTTTGTGTTTTCAACTGCCTGGAGCAGCGGCCGTTTCAATAAATAGTCCGGGCCAAAAAGCTCGGCTTCGGTTGCTCGCTCGCCCCTGGCTTCCATCAGCCGGATATGGAGCAGTTGACGGGTATAGTTCCACTCATAGACGGCCTGGTTTACGTCCAACCCTTCATAACATTGGAGCCGGATCAACTCTGTTTGGTTTAACCCGGCAATGACTTTGGCAACTTCTGTCTTGCCGACGCCCGGTTCTCCTTCCAGAAAAAGCGGCCGTTGCAGCTTGAGGGCCAGAAAAATAGCCGTTGCCAACCCCCGATCAGCAATATAAAGGTTGTTTCGGAGTGCTTCTTGGAGTGCTTCAA
>JBAPRX010000235.1:0-4625 GCA_049281335.1 Promineifilaceae bacterium (SeqCode) | reverse complement strand
GTACCACCAACCCCAACACAGCGATTCCCGCCAGTTGGCCGCTCAGATGGGAAACAAGTTGGAACCAGGAACGGCCGTCTGCCTCGATAACCTGATAAAAATTCTCCGAAAGGCGCGGCGCAGGCTGTTTCCAGGCGGTGCGCTTCAACAAGCCATCGAACTGGCGGTTTTCTTCTGCCAACCGGGCACAATCCGGGCAGGTGGCAAGATGTTGGGTGACGGCCGTCTTTTCCTGCTCGGATAGGTCGCGGTAAACGGCCAGCAGTTGTTCGATCTGCCGGTGGGTCAGGGAGGGATTTCGGTCAGCCATCACTCACCTCTCCATAAGCAGCCCTGAACATTTTCCTGGCCCGGTGCAGCCGCACCTTGACATTGCTTTCGCTGATTTCCATGATCTCGGCGATCTCCCGCACAGAAAGTTCATACTGCCCATACAGAATAAGTGGCGCTCGATATTTCGGCTCAATCCCGTTCAAGGCTTGCTGTACCTGCTCCTGTTGATCCAGTTTGGCCGTGGAATCAGTGGCATTGAGCCGGTCATCCATTCGCTCTTTCCAGGGCAGCCAGCTAAAGCGATTTTGCCGCTTGATAGCGTTCAAGGTGACATTGGAGGCGAGACGATAAATCCATGCCCGGCGATTTTGAATACCTGGCAGCTTCTGTCGGCTGCGAAACAAACGGAGGAATGTTTCCTGGGTCAGATCGTTAGCCCATTCACCACTGCCCGTTAACCGGTAGACGTAATTATAGATAGCGACGTGATGCTGCTCGAATAGCTCAGCAACCAGCCGCGTTAGATCGTCTTCAGTAGTTCTGGCGTCAGCGGGGTGAATGGGAACCCCGCTTTCTTGTTTGGGCAATGTTGCCAACAGTTTGCTCCATTGTCGTGTTCTACATGGTATGACAATTATTGGCTAATAAAGGTTACAATTTGGTTGGATTCAAGGGGACAGTCACTTCCACGGTCACAAATTGATGTATAATCCCGCGCTATGAGTGTAAAACCCTTTGGCAATTTAACCCATCGAGGACAGCTCGGCCGTTTGAAAGGGCTGGCCTTGAAAGCGCTTGAAGCCTACCCCATCACCCCCACCAACGTAACTCCCCTTGTTCACCTCTTCAATTCCACCTTCCAGGTCGAGACGAAAAACGGCCGTTTTGTGCTGCGAATTAACCGGCCGAATGATCGATCCCAGGCTGAAATTCGCTCCGAGATGCAGTGGCTGGCTTCGCTTCGCCGGGAAACACCCCTGATTGTGCCAGACCCGTTGGCGAATTTATCCGGTGATCTGGTGACTCACATCCAAGTGCCAGGCGTGCTGGAGCCGCGAGACTGCGTTGTCTTTCATTGGGTAGAGGGCAGTTTCTACCGCAAACGATTAGGGCCAACCGCTCTGGAGAGGGTAGGATCTTTCATGGCCCATCTCCACAATCACGTCCAGCAGTTTGATTTCCCGGCTGGCTTTGTTCGGCCGAACCTGGAACTGGATGGCGAAGTGGGGCGGCTGCTGCAACATGGCTTGAAACACGGCCGAGAACTCCTGACTGACGAAATGTGTCAGGACATGACCAGGACTGTGGATGTCATTCGCCCGAAAATTGACAGTCTCGGCAAAAATAATTCCGTTTACAATCTCATTCACGCCGATCTACACCAGGGCAACTATCTCTTCAAGAAAAAAACGGTGAGAGCCATTGATTTCGACGACTGCGGCTGGGGTCATCTAGTCTACGATATGGCGATTACTTTCTGGTATCTGGGCCAACATCCGGCCCTCCCAGCGATGCGGACCGCCTTTCTGAAAGGCTACCGTTCGGCGCGTCCTTTCTCGGCCGAACACGAATCATTGATTGATACCTTCATGGCCTTGCGGTCGTTATTAATGATCTCCTTTATGGCGAGTGAACGAAATCCGAGAATCCGTCAATTTGCGCCGCAGTTTATCGCTTCCATCCACCAACGATTGCAGCGATATTTGCAGACGGCCGACTAAAGTCGGATAAAAGCTCTCTTTTGAATGACTCAATAAGTTTCAACAGGAGATGGAAAAGCCGGAAAATTGCATAGAAAAGATCCTTACCGCCTACCAACCGGAAACTTTGTTTCCCCAAAGTTTTCGCCGCAGCCATGCGAGGCGCATATCTTTTTCGCTTTGTCGGGATAGCGGTATAATTAGCGGCTGAATTGCAACCCACCTTGAACAAGTGAATGACATTGGAAATTGCGTAATGAAATAATTGAGTGTCCGTTTGGGCCGACTGCTAATCACCCAATCACCAATTACCAATTACCAATCACAGTTAACCAACTTGTTCTTAATAAGTTAGGAGACATATTGCCCAAAGCATTAATTACTGGAATAACTGGTCAGGACGGCTCATACCTGGCTGAATTTTTGTTGGAGCAGGGCTACGACGTTGTCGGGATGGTGCGTCGCAGCAGCACCGTCAACTTTCATCGTATTGCCCATATTCAAGAGCGAGTTACCTTAACTTCTGGTGATCTGGCGGATCAGGTTTCCCTGATTCACGTCCTTGAAGAGCACCGGCCGGACGAGGTTTATAACCTGGCAGCTCAATCTTTTGTTCAGACATCCTGGTCACAGCCGGTTTTTACCGGTGAAGTGACCGCATTGGGAGTGACACGGGTGCTGGACGCTATTCGGATCTTCAACCCAAAGATTCGATTCTATCAGGCCAGTTCCAGCGAAATGTTTGGCAAAGTCGTCGAAGTGCCGCAGCGAGAAACAACGCCCTTTTACCCGCGCAGCCCTTACGGTGTCGCCAAAGTCTACGGCCACTGGATCACGGTCAATTATCGGGAAAGTTATGGCTTACACGCTGTTTCCGGCATCTTGTTCAATCACGAAAGCCCTCGACGTGGGCTGGAGTTCGTGACCCGAAAAATCACCCATGCGGTGGCTGAAATCAAGATGGGTCAGGCTGACCAATTGGCATTGGGCAACCTGGATGCCCGCCGGGATTGGGGCTTTGCCGGGGATTATGTGCGGGCCATGTGGTTGATGCTCCAGAATCAGAATGCCGTTGATTACGTGGTTGCCACCGGCGAAACACACTCAGTTGAAGAATTCTTGGATGTTGCCTTTGGTTGTGTTGACCTGGATTGGCACGATTACGTTGTTCAGGATGAACGTTTTATGCGACCGGCCGAAGTTGATCTGCTTGTAGGGGATTCAACCAAAGCCGGTCGAGAATTGGGTTGGGAACCGCATGTCACTTTCAAAGAACTTGTTCAAACGATGGTGGATGCAGATATTGCCATGATTAAAAACGGTGTTGTGCCGGTTTGATTTTCAAGATGCTTTCTATAATTTTTAGCCACCAGTTAACAGGGGTTGGCACGATATAATTCGTGAAAATTGGTGTTAATTCGTGGCTCTTCTTTATTCGGAGGGAAGGAATGACAACGATTAAATTTGGGACAGATGGGTGGCGCGGCCGTATTGCGGAAGATTATACCTTTGATAATGTGCGCCGCTGCGCTCAAGGCTTCGCCAACTATCTAAAAAAGGCAGGCGTGGCCGAAAAAGGGGTCGTTGTCGGCCACGATAAGCGGTTCCAGGCGGAAGACTTTGCTGCCGCTTCGGCCGAAGTGCTGGCTGCCAACGGCTTTCATGTCTGGCTGACGGATGGCGCAACCCCAACCCCAACGATCTCATACGCCGTGGTAGATAAGAAAGCCGGTGGCGGCGTCAATATCACCGCCAGTCACAATCCGCCACAAGACTGTGGCTTCAAGGTGCGGGACAGCGGCGGCGGCGCAATTGCTCCGGATCAGTTGAAGCAGATTGAAGCCCTAATTCCGCCAGATATGACGGCCGTTCAACGAACGAAGCTAGAGGATGCTATGAGCGACGGCCTTGTCCAGAAATTCGACGCCAGTCCAGCCTACATTGCCCAGTTAAACCGCCTGATTGACATCGCTCCCATTAAATCGGCCGGTTTTAACGTCCTCGTTGACTGTATGTGGGGCAACGGAGCCGGATGGTTCCCCCGCCTTTTAGCCGATGGTTCCACCCAGGTGCATGAAGTCCACAACCAACGCAACCCCATATTCCCCTACATGACCCGCCCGGAACCAATTCCACCGAATGTGGATCATGGTCTGAGCTTTGTAACGGAGTTAGGGGCCGATGTCGCTATCATAAATGATGGTGACGCGGATCGCGTCGGTTTCGGGGACGAAAACGGCGATTTCATAGACCAACTTCGGGTCTATGGGCTGTTAGGCTACTATTTTCTGGAAGTTCGCGGGGATCGAGGACCGATAGTTAAAACAATTTCGACTACCAAAATGCTCAACAAACTGGCAAAGCTCTATAACGTCCCTGTCTACGAGACAGGCGTTGGCTTTAAATATATAGCGCCAAAGATGGTAGAAGTAGATGCCATGATTGGCGGCGAAGAGAGCGGCGGCTACGCTTTCAAGGGCCACGTGCCGGAACGGGATGGTATCCTGGCCGGGCTGTATTTACTGGATATGATGGTTCAAACCGGCAAACGGCCGTCCCAACTTCTGGACATGCTCTTTGAAAAAGTCGGCCCCCATTATTACCAGCGCATTGACAGCTACTTCGATCAGGCCCGGAAAGAAGAAATTCTCT
>JBAPRX010000234.1:0-3581 GCA_049281335.1 Promineifilaceae bacterium (SeqCode) | reverse complement strand
GTGGTGGAGCCGGTCTGTCTTCAATGCGGCCGTCCGCAGCCCGCTGCCACCGATGCCTGTCAACTATGCAGCCAGACCCCGCTGCCGCTCCACCAGATACGAACGGCCACCTTTTATGAAGGCCCTGTTGCTGAGGTAATCAAACAGTTCAAGTACGAAGGCTATTTCGGTCTGGCAAACCCACTGGCAAAGCTCATGTTAGAAGCATGGCCCCGTTGGGAACAACCCGTTGATCTTGTTGTCCCCATTCCCCTTCATGCTGCCCGCCAGCGCGAACGGGGGTATAATCAATCTGAATTATTGGCACGCGCCCTTGAACATGAACTGAATTGGCAGGTCGAACCTGCCGCCCTCAAACGGGTGCGCCGGACTCGGCCGCAAGTCGGGTTGAATATGGCCGAGCGACAGACGAATGTACAAGGCGCGTTTGTTGCTGAACCGACGTTTATTATGGGCAAGGACATTTTGCTCGTTGATGACGTTCGTACAACCGGGGCAACCCTGGTTGCGGCGGCTAATGTGCTGTTGGCCGCCGGTGCGAAATCGGTGTCAGCTTATTGTCTTGCGGGAGCCGGTTCTAATGACCAAGTTTCATGAAAAGGATTCAATCAGGTAGTTGGGTGATCGGCCGAAACCAGGCTGCGGCATCTCAGCTACAACATTACTAACTTATTGGCGAACATTGTTTAGGAGAAAAAAATGGATATTTCAATCAATACCCACAACGTTGATTTAACCGACCGGCTTAGAGCGCATGTTGAAAAGAAAACGGGCCGCCTTGATCGGTATATGCCTGGCTTGTCCGAGGTTCGGGTTGATTTATCCTCTCAGAATACCCGCAGCGCCGTCCAAAGACAGAGCGCCCAGATAACCATTCGGGATGATCGCGGCACAATCTTGCGGGCAGAGGAGCGCAGCAACGATATGTTTGCGGCCGTTGATGCTGTTGTAGATAAACTGTACCGTCAGATCAAGCGGTATCGCGGTAAGCGGCGAGACACTCGTCGCGGCGGTGGTGAAGAAACGGTAATAGGAGAGCCGCTGCCGATTGAGGAAGAAGAAACGGCTGCTGAGGAATCGGTCATCGTCCGGCGTAAGCGTTTCACATTACGGCCGATGATGCCTGACGAGGCTATCGAACAAATGGAGCTTTTAGGACATAATTTCTTCGTCTTTTTTAACGCCGATGAAGAGGCTGTCAACGTCCTCTACCGGCGACACGATGGTAATTACGGGCTGCTTCAACCGGTCTTTGATTAGTTGATTAATTTGATTGGTTGATTGGGTAATCAACTCAATCAACCAATCACCCCGCCAACCACAGCTTTGACATCAACCAATATGATTACCGCCGTTGTAATGGTCGCCGGGCCGAGCATAGATGCAAAAGAGAGCGTTTCCGGCGAGATAGACCCTGTTCGTTGGGTGAGAGGGGCCAGACGCGCAGCAGCGGCCGATCTCCTGGCCCAACTTGCCGGACAGCCCCTGGTCGAGCGAATTATCCTGGTTACGCCAGAACTGTCCGGCATGGAAATTGTCGCGGGATGCCACCATGTGGTCAGCGAGTCTGGGCCAATTCATGTCGGCCGTTGTCTGACCCAGTTGACTCAGCAGTACAATGTGGAGCGACTGCTCTATTTCGGAGGTGGCTCCGTTCCCCTGTTAGAGAATGAAACCTTAACCCGAATCGCCACCCGGCTGGCGGAAAGCGAACGGCTGGTCATTACCAACAATCGTTATGCCAGCGATTGGGCTGGTATTTCTCCGACCGACAGCCTGGATGAATGGGTTGAGCGGCTGCCCCAGGACAATATGCTTGGTTGGGTTTTATCGGCCGAAGCCGGCCTGCCCGTTGAAGATTTCCCGTCGACTGCTGAAACCCGGCTGGATATTGACACCCCGGTCGATTTACTCACCCTCCGCCGCCACCCCGGAACAAAGCCCTACTTGCGCCGCTATCTGGAAAGCATTCCCCTGAATGCTCAAAAGCTGGAACAGGTACTTCAGGTAATGGCAACCCCTGCCGGTCATCTCTTTGTCGCGGGGCGCTTTGCCCCCGCAGCCTGGCAGACTTTGAACCGGGCGACCCAATGCTGGATACGAGTCTTTTCGGAAGAACGCGGTATGGTCTCCAGTGGGCGGCAGGCTGCCGGGGAAGTTTTCTCCTTCTTTGCCGATTACCTGGACGAGATTGGCCCCGAACGATTCTTTGAAAAATTATCTAGCCAGGTGCAGGCAGCCCTGATTGACACCCGCGTGCTGCTGGCCCACCATAAATTATGGCCGGATGAGGCCGAACGGTTTGCCTCTGATTTGGGGCTGGTCGAGCAAATTAATGATCCCTGGCTGCGAACATTTACGGCCGCTGCAATGGCTGCTCCCATCCCGGTTTTGTTGGGTGGTCACAGCCTTCTGGCGGGAGACTTGTTCGCCTTTTGTGAGATGTTGTGATAAAAATTTTGTATGCCTGAAATCATTGCTGTTTGCACTGCTAATATATGTCGTTCTCCTGTCGTTGAAGCCGTTTTGCAGGAACGATTGGCCGCGACGGGGCTTGGGGCATGGCGGGTAGCGTCCGCAGGAACCTGGGCGATGAATGGGCAGCCAGCCTCTCAATACAGCCGTGAAATCCTGGCTGAAAGAGGCCTGGACATTAGCCGCCATTCCTCGCGGGTTATTACCCCGGAGATGATGAAAGAAGCGGATTTGCTGTTATGCTTGGAGACAGGTCACGCCGAAGCGCTGCGGGCCGAGTTTCCCCAACATGCCCACAAAGTTCATCTGCTGACAGAGATGATTGGTCACCGCTACAGTATAGCCGACCCCTATGGCGGGCCGCGCCGAGACTATGAACGGATGATCAATGATGTAACCCAACTAATAGAAGATGGATTGCCGCGTATTATTGAACTGGCTACCAACCCCGAATAAACTGCTCCCACTCCTGGTTCGTATTTAGGTGACGGCCGAAACGATAATAGGCCGATGGACTGGGTTCATAAGGCTGCTGTCGGAGAAGCATATTGGCGGATTCTGGTGTTCGCCCCCCCTTCCGCCGATTGCATTGTGGACAGGCAGCGACAACATTCGTCCAGATATGTGGCCCGCCCAGTCGGCGGGGAATGACATGATCAATCGTCAACAAACTGGTCTTTTTGCCGCAGTATTGACAGGTGTAATCATCCCGCCGCAGAATTTCTCGCTTCGTCAAATTGACCTGCAAACGAGGTCGTTTGACCATGTAGCCAAGTTTAATGACAGAAGGAATTTCAAATTCATCTGTACTTGTGTGAATGACCCCACGCCCATTTAAGACAATTTCTGCTTTCCCTGAGAAGACGAGTGATAAAGCTCGCTTGGTATTGCAGACATGAAGCGGCTCAAAGTTTACGTTCAGAATGAGGACCGGAAGGTTAAGTTTTTCACCTGTGCTCATACTGCGTGCAGTATAGCATGGGAATTAACAGGACGCCAATTATGGATAGAGGCACGCTAGTTTCATACCTGGATAGTTATTTGAGGGTGGGGGAGATCAAAGATTATGGCCCGCAGGGGCTTCAAGTTGAAACGGAGAACGAAGC
>JBAPRX010000233.1:0-1654 GCA_049281335.1 Promineifilaceae bacterium (SeqCode) | reverse complement strand
GACAATCGGAGCATATCGGCGTTCATTTCGGGAGTCATACTTCCCCAAAAACTGCCGCCGTTCCATTCGGCGGGCGTCATAGCCGATCCGGCCGCCAGAGCAGCCCAGATAGAATTGTGGAACAGTTCGGGGTATACGGTGTTGCCGCCAACGCCAAATTCGCCAACCCAGTTAGGTTTTTCATTCCGGTTAAACATGCGCTGCGTCCATCCAGCAATGATTTCGGCCGCTGCAACGGCATCATCGCCCTGAAAATCATAGATATGAACCTGGGGCGCGTCCATGTTACGGTGGCCTTCTTCCCAATCCACATCCCCCGACTGACTGGCCGTTGTCGGGTGGCGATAGGGGTCATTTTCAACGAAGTAGGCATTAACCTTGTTATGCCAGGGTTCAGTCTGATCGTAGGCATTGGTTCCGTTAATCTCTGAAACGGTCTGCCACATCCCGATGGCGGGGCTGTAGCCCCAACGGGCAATAATATAGCGGTAGAAATTCTCCTGCCAGGCCCAGGCTTCATCGGAGACAAAGAAAGATTCCAGGCTGCCGAGATTCTTGAAGCCGTTTCGCTCCCAACGGCCGTCTCCCCAGGGATGGGTGTTGTCACGGAGTTGGGGATGATCCCAAATGGTAAAAATGATGAAAACGCCCTCTTTTTGAGCGTCCTGAACGATCAGGTCAATGAGGGAGACGTTGGATTCGCTGTAGTGGGCATAGTCGCTGCCAATAGGGGAGTTGGTATACAGCGGCCACCAGACAACGTAGTTCTCACCGGTCTCCTTCATGTTATCGAAAAGGCGGACGCCCTCTTCAACATCGAAGCCATCTACTAAAATATTGAGCGCGTCGGCATGGCCGATACCATAAAAGGGGGTTCCATCCTGATAGGCAAGGTAGTGACCGCTGTAGTCGGGGTTGACACTGCTGCCCGGTTGGAGCCAGCCGTGCAGGTCTGAGGCGGTGACGTTGAAGGAGCCGCCTATTTCGGGACTTGTTCCTCTTTCATCTCCGACAGTCAGAGCATACTGCCACTCGCCTTCCTGGGAAGGGGTTAAGCGCACGAGCCAGCCATCTTTTTCGTCCCAAAAGCCGGGGACGCTCATCGTACCGCCGTCAGGGGCGGTAAAGGAACCTTGCAGTTTGACCTCACGAGCATCATAGGGGTTTTCGTAGTCGGCCGAAAGTTGGACGGACATTTCCAGTGATTCGTAGCGTGGGAATTCGGAACGATCAAGAGAGGCAGAGAGAATTTCGGGCAAGTCTATTGCGGTGGGTTCGGCCGTTGGTTGGGGAGTGACGGTTGGATCGGGCTTTTTTTGACTGCAAGCAGTGAAGGTAAAGATGATAAGTAAAACCAACAACCATCGCCGTTCTAAACGAGCGTGTCTCATCGCCAGTCCTCCGCGACCCATTGCCAGTAGGCAGGCATATTTGAGACCCAGTAAGCATAATTGTGTCCGCCAGCGGTGAAAATTGTGGTGTATTCAATTCCAGACTGGTCAAGGATTTCTACCATCTCCTTCGCCATATCCAGCACGTAGGAGTCCCCGGAGCCGGTATTGAAGAAGAAACGCGGCCGTTTTTCGGCCGGAATCTCGTCAATCCACTCGCGCACTTTGTCTTCCTCACCCGGTATGAGGCCATTGCCAAAGAC
>JBAPRX010000232.1:0-12045 GCA_049281335.1 Promineifilaceae bacterium (SeqCode) | reverse complement strand
TTTTTGGCGAGTAAACAGGTAGAGCAGGAACAAGACAACGGCCGTTCCCAAAGCAATCCCCGCTATCTTCTTTTCCTGTTCCCCAACCACAGGCGGCGTTTCGGCCGTCTCATTGGCAATCCACTGGAACGTTTCCGTCATCCCTTCATGGAGCGAGCGCGGCTGCCAACCCAACTGAGCGCGGGCTTTGTTGGCTGCGGCCATGTAGGTCGCGCCTAACTCGTTGACCGCTTCCTGGCTGAACATTTCCGGCAGCGGCAGCAAAGCGTCAGCCGCGCCGATGACGGGGCCAAAGGGCTTGATCAGACTGCTTGGAATCCGCACCACAGGCGGCCGTTTTCCCGTTATCTGCGCCCAAAAATCGTACATTTCGCCCAGTGGAACGGCCGGCCCGGCCAGGATGTAGCTCTCGCCGATTTTGCCTTTTTCGGCCGCCAAAATATGGCCTTCGGCAATGTCCTCGACATGGGCGTAGGTGACGGTTGTATCGGGGCCAAAGACCACCGGCATCTGCCCAATATAAAAAGCGGTCATCATCTGGCCGAGTAAACTGTGATCCCCCGGCCCATAGACGCCGCCGGGTTGGACAATGATAATGGGGGCGCCTTTTTCCATCATCGGCAGGGCTACTTTATAGTGCGCCAGCCATTTGGTGCGGTCATACTCTGTCAGGAAGGGGCCACCCTGGAAATAATTTTCGTCGGCCAGCTTGCCATTGGTGTCGCCAAAAACGGCGACTGTGCTGGTGTAGATGATCTTGGGGATATTCAACTCTTGAGCCAACCGTAGGACTTTGCGCGTTCCACCCACGTTGACGGTTTCGGCCGTCATCCAATCCTTAGCGCCAACCTTATACCATCCGGCGATGTGGAAGACGACGTCACTGCCGCGCATCCCTTCTCGCATTGAAGCGGTATCGGTGATGCTGCCGTAAACGGGTGTCGCGCCCAACTGCCCCATTTCGGCTGCGCCTTCCCCGGAACGAACCAGGGCGTAAACGTCATAATTACGCTTAATCAGTTTACGGACGACGTGCCTGCCAATAAAACCTGTTCCCCCGGTAACAAATGCTTTCATCAATGAATCTTCCTTCCAAATCTGATTTTGTCATCGATCGGCCGATACCTGAACTGTTAACCGGAAGGATCGGCCGACAACTATTTATCTGTTCACGTCTCTTCAAAATGTATGATCGGCCCTCTTACACATGCGTCTCAGGCCACAACTCCAAAGACCCGTTTTGTTTATTATACCTGACAGGCACCGGCTTGCTACCCCCCATTCGTAATGCTATAATGCTCCTATTATCGGGCGTGTAGCTCAGTTGGTTAGAGCGCACGGTTCACATCCGTGAGGTCCTGGGTTCGAGTCCCCGCACGCCCACTTCCCCCCTCCTAATTAATCTCGTCGCTCAGTGAAACTCGCTTGATCTTGCACCAGGCAAGGTGGTAATGACTCGCTCTTGAGCAGCGCGAGGAATCAGTCCTCTCCAATGACGGGTCGGGCGCTTGCCATTTTCAAGGATTAATTACCCGGAACAGTCGGCAAGAACACGGTTGCCGGATCGGTGCTGAAGCGCAGCGGGATCGCGCCTTGATCATGGCGTGGGTCTACGACACCGGTTCCAGGGTTGAAAAGGGTATAGCCTTCCGCTTTTACGCCCTTTGGCAAAGAGAGACTGGCGAAATAGGTGAAATCGGTAAAGTTGGTTATGATTGGGGCCGGGGTTGCCCAACTGGGCGGTGGGGCTGAAGCAATGGAGTCGCTTGATAAACGCAAGAAACTGGTAGCCCCAACATTGATATTGAGCGAGTAAACCAACACGCCATTGTAACTGAAACCGCGTAATGCGACGATGTGAGCTTCTGTGTCCGTATTGTAAAGATACAAAACGGTGGCAGTGGCATCATTATCGGTTGGGACAAAATACACCAGGGTTTCACCAGGAATTGGCGTCGGCAAAACGTTAACGAAGTCCGTCCCGTTCTGGAGATTGGCTTGTGGCACTTCGTCGCTCCCTATATCTGGCAGAGGTGTGCTTGTAGGGACACTATCGCTTGTCAGGCTTGCCACAGCCGGCGCCCCGTCTAACTGAGTTGTGTTTGAAGGTGCTGCGTGTAAATTCTGGCTAGGAAAAATCCAGGAAAACAATATTCCGATAATCAGCAGCGTCCCCGTAATCAGGCCAATGAATTGCAATGCGTGCTTTTTCATGTTCCACTCCTACTAAAAGCACCTTAAAAAGTCGGCCTATCACGAAAATGGGTATGGTCGACCAGATCTGTATCTGCATATTTGTCCCTAAATAGGCAAACTGCCGAACACAAAATTTTAGAAGGCGCAGCATTCTACAGCAGATACTACTATCTGCAAATGGCTCCCATTTAAATTAATCTGATTTTAACCACAGGTTAAAAATACCCGCGTCCTTATATCCGAAATCCTTCCTCAAAGAAAAGAACGCGGTACCGGATCAAAGTCTAGTACCGCGTTCTGAATTTGCGCTAACTATCAGAGCCGGTTGCCTGACACCAATAGCATACTACCTTCGTTAAAATGAAGTGGTCGCCGTTTCGCCAGTGCAATTAATGCCACTATTGGTAACGGTTGATGTTGCATTGTAGACATCGAAGGTGCCCTTAAGAACATAGAGGGTCAACCATTGGTTGCCAGCAATCGTACCACTTGTCACGACATTGCTCGTGCCTACAAGTCGTACTTCGATTGCCGAACCCGCCGGGCCGTTTATTGTCAGAACTGAAAGCTCGTCGATATCTGTGTCGCTGCTGATATCCACGCCGGACAATGTCTTGGTATAGGCATTCTGGGTTAATACAATTGCGTAACCTGTGTCGCTGACCACATAGAGTGTCACCCATTGGTTGCCAGCAACGGTGCCGTCGGTAACTGCGCCGCCGTTGGCTTGTACTGCAACAGTGGTGTTAGCAGGCGCGTTAACCTTCAGGATGGACAACTGGTCGATTGTCGTTGTAGCGGGGTTACTATCGACATCTTGCACAGCTTTGACCTCAGACCCTTGAGTGAGTTGCAGATCATAGGTGTCTTGAACGACATAGAGTGTCACCCACTGATTACCGGCAACAACGCCGCTTGTAACCAGGCCACCACCGCCAACAACGTAGACTTCAACGTCAGTTCCGGCCGGCGCGTTTACCTTGAGGGAGTTGAGTTGATACTCGTTATGGGTTTCGCCTGTGGAATCAACTCCGATGACCCACTTTACGGCCGAGTTCTGGGTTAACTGTAGATCATAGGTACCTTTAAGCACATAAAGCGTCACCCATTGGTTTCCGGCAACCGTGCCGCTTGTAACCAGGCCACCGATATGAACCTCAACACCTGTACCACCCGGTGCGTTGACTTTAAGTACCGACAGTTCATCCAGGCTGCACGTCTCGTCCGTGCAATCTATGTCCTCAACAGTCTTGGCTTTGGCGTTTTGAACCAGGTGCAGGTCGTAGGTGTTTTTAATCACATAGAGCGTCACCCACTGATTACCAGCGACTGTACCATCGGTCACGTGGTTCGTCGTATCTTTTACGAATACGTCAACTTCAACAGCAGCCGGTGCATTGACGGTTAATACGGCCAATTGGTCTTCCGTAGTCGTTTCACCGGTGGCGTCAACATCTTCGAGTGTCTTCTGTTGGGCATTTTGCTCAAGATAGAGGTCGTACGTGTCCTTGACCACAAAGAGGGTAACCCACTGGTTGCCAGCCACTGTGCCTTCTGTCACCAGGTCAGTTGTATCTGGAACGTAAACCTTCACCTTAGTACCGGCCGGCGCATTCACCTTAAGGACATTTAATACATCAAGAGTCGTGCCAGTAATGTGGAATAGGTCTTGTATCGTTGTGCTGCCAGCGCCCTGTTTCAGGGTAATGTCATAGACGCCAATAGGAAGGTTATAGAAAGTTAGCCATTGATTACCGGCGACGTTTCCACTGGCAACCAAAGCACCACTACCATCCGCCCTAACTTCGACCTGGGTGCCACCCGGCGCATTAATCTTCAGGTTCGAGTCACCGAGAGAGCAAGTATTGCCTGTACAGTCAACTGCATCGGCAATACCATTAACACTGCCTTCGATAAGCACGACATCATAGTAACTCTTGAGCAGATCATAATCCTTGGTTCCGCTTTGGTTGTTATAAGCGTAGACCATATCACCTGCTGAACCGGTTAAGCCATCGTCGGTTCGAACTTCAATTCGTACGCCGGTTAACGAACCGTAATCTACCGTCAGGGTTGCGACGATGTCACCAGGCGAACAGGTATTGCCCGTGCAATCTATATCGTCCACAATTTTTGTCTCGGCCCCTTGGGTGAAGAGGAGATCATAGTGGCCCTTGAGAACATCATAGTCCTTATTACCACTTTGGTTATTGTAAGCGTAAACCAGTCCACCCACGCTCTGGTCAAGGTCATCGTTTGTGTGGACTTCAATGCGTACACCAGACAGGTTTTCGTAGTCAACGTTCATGGTTGCTACGATGTCCCCGGCTGAACAGGTATCCCCGGTGCAATCAACATCCACATACTTGACTTCCGCCCCGTGAATGAATACCAGGTCGTACTTGCCCATAAGAACATCATAGGTTGGCTGACCACTCTGATTATTGTGGGCATAAACCATACCACCGGCGCTGTCATCGTTGTCACCATCATCGGTACGGACTTCAATGCGCACCCCACTAAGACCTTCGTAATCCACCGAAAGGGTAGATACGAAGTTGCCGGGTGAACAGGTCAAGTCGTCAGTGCAATCAACAGCGTCCACTACTTTCGTCATTTCCCCCTGGATGAAGACAAGATCGTAGGTGCTCTTAAGAACATCATAGCTCTTTAGGCCGCTCTGGTTGTTGTGGGCGTACACCATGTCGCCATAGGTACCCACTGCGCCATCGTCTGTTCGCACTTCAATGCGAACGCCCGATAGACCTTCGTAGTTAACCGACATGGCAGCCACGATGTCGCCAGCATCACAGGTATTTGTAGTGCAATCTACATCCACGTATTTGACCTCGGCACCATGGATGAAGACGAGATCATATGTGTCTTTCAGAACATCATAGGCTGGTTGACCACTCTGATTATTGTAGGCATAAACCATGCCGCCGGCGCTATTATCGTCGTCGCCATTATCGGTCCTTACTTCGATACGAACGCCTGATAGGCCTTCGTAATTGACAGTCAACTGGGAGACAACGTCTCCGGCCGTACAGGTTTCACTATTGCAATCGATGGCATCCACGTATTTGACCTCTTCGCCTTGAATGAGTACCACGTCGTAACTGTCTCTCAAGACGGTGTAAGTCATCAATCCACTCTGATTGTTATAGGCGAATACCATTCCGCCAGCGCTGCCAGAAGCGCCATCATCGGTACGCACTTCAACGCGAACGCCGGATAAACCTTCCAGGTCTACGGTGAGGGTGGACACCAGTTCGTCAAGTGTTGTCGGGCCGATAACGACCACGTCTTCAACTGTCTTTGTTTCCTCTCCTTGCTTGAGGACAACATCATAGACGCCGCTGTCAACGTCAAAGAGCGCTTGACCACTCTGGTTATTTTTAGCCTGCAAAAGGGTTCCATTGGTAGTCCAGACTTCCACTCTAACGCCGCTAAGGCCAGGAATTTCGACCGTCAATCCACCATCCAAAGCACAACCACCAACCGCAAAGTTACTAACCGTCAAATTGTCTTCTACGAATTTGAAGGTGTAGTTACCGGGCAGCAGGTCCATTGTGGGTTGGGCGAACGTGACCCAACCTAATTGGTGGTATTGAATTGTTCCGTAATAATCGAATGTCACCTTAGTTGTCGTGAACAAGACAGTGTGGGGGTCTTCCGTACTGTAGTCAGGAACTGTGTGGTTCGAGACTGTTTGACGGCCGTTGTTGTAGGTCATTTCAATTGTATAGTTACCGGGTAGAAGCTCCCTGGTAACATCGCCACCACTCGTCGTTCCATAATCTTGCCAACCAATCTGGTGGTATCTTACGGTGCCGCCATCAAGGCCGTTGTTATCACAGTCCGCCAGGCGGACAATCGTCGTTGTGGTGACAAAGGGTACTTCTGCGCTGGCACCGGCCGGAATGTCATAGTTCGAGAAAGTCTGCCGGCCGTTGTTGTAGGTCATCTCGAAGGTGTACTTGCCCGGCAGCAATTCCTTTGCTGAGTTCCCTGCGCCAAAGTCTTGCCAGCCAATCTGGTGGTATCGAACAGTGCCATCTACAAGGGGCGTACCTGAATTATCTTTCAAGGAAACGGTTGTTGAGACCGTGGTGAAAAGCACCTTATGGTCAGGATCGCCTGGGACGGGGTAGTTCGAGAAAGTCTGTCGGCCGTTGTTGTAGGTCATCTCGAAGGTGTAGCTGCCCGGCAATAATTCTTGTGTGGTATTGGCATTGCCAAAGTCGGCCCAACCAATTTGATGGTAGCGAACGGTTCCTCCAGACAGGATGGCTCCACCAGAATCCTCAAGGGCAACTTCCGTACTCACCGTGGTGAATGACACTTCCTCTGTTGCTGCTGATGGCACTGGATAATTCGAGAAAGTCTGACGGCCGTTGTTGAAGGTCATCTCGAAAGTATAGTTTCCAGGTAATAATTCGAGACTATCAAAGGCATTACCAAAGTCTTGCCAACCGATTTGGTGGTAACGCACCGTTCCAACCGGTGTTGTGACGGCCGCCCCATTGGAATCCTTCAGGGCAACTGTCGTCAATGTGGTCTTGAAAAGAACCTCTTGATCCGTAACCTGAGGAATGGGGTAGTTGGAGAAGGTCTGACGGCCGTTGTTATAGGTCATCTCAAAGGTGTAACTGCCCGGCAATAACTCGTCGGCCGTGTTGGCTGCCCCAGCCCAATCTTGCCAGCCCAGTTGATGATAGCGGACAGTTCCACCTGAAAGTGTGGACATCTCATCAAAGTTTTTCAAGGCCGGTGTGGTTGTAACCGTTGTGAAATCAACGGTGGTTTGAGTGGTTGGAACGTTCGACATGGTCTGTCGGCCGTTGTTATAGGTCATCTCGTAGGTGATACTGGAAGCAGTGGTATTGAATGTCCAGCTAACACCATCGGGATTAGGTGCTATGGTCTGCCAGCTCCCATCGTGTATTCTCAGCGAACCACCGGTGAGTCCGGCTCCGCCGCTATCCTTCAAAGTAACATGAATAGTGGGATCAGTTGGATTGTAAATAGCCTGTACCGATCCCACTGTACTCATGTCTAAGGCAATAGTCGTCCCGGCGACTTGTTGTCCATTGACAAGCCAATACAAAAAATTATGCTCCGAACCAATCGTTTCGGGAGCAGTGACGGTCAGCTCGCCTTCAGTGATAAGCGTACCGTCGCCGATATGATTAAAAGAAATCGTAAATGGTCCACCGCCATCAGCATGGGTAACATAACTAACTCCCAGCATCAGGACAACTCCCAACAGTAGGCCAACGATTAGCTTCCTTTCCTTCAATATGCTACTAGTCTTCATTTGGATATTCCCCTCATAATTGTGACGTTACACTATTTATGTAACTAAAGTAGGTTGAAAAATAGAGTAATCTTGTCGTGTATTGACATCACCTCCCGATTTGAAGACAGCGTCAAATGCCATTTCCGCCGATTCCCCGCGAAAATGGCAACGCTGATTGGCAATAATAAAAGGATGCCAAAACTTCTCAGCAACTGAAACAGCAACCAAGAGACGTCTCGCATTCAAATATAAAATTCTTTTCCCTTGTCAACTTGTGAACTCCCAAGTTAGCGGAAACAGGCACAATAAATGTTATTAGGTTCCGTCGATATTTGGTGAATAACAGCCAAATGACGACGGTACAAGCCGACTAATGGTCAAAAATTTATAGGTCCCTTCTTTCGCTGGTTGGTAAATGCTCGCCTCACCCATGCGAATACCTGGTAATCTTTACTCCCAAAACGGCTACAAAACAACTGGTACTAAGGTCATTCTATCATGAATTTAGCCCACAAATATTACAATGTTTATTACAATATTACTCCCTTGACCTTTGTTCAAGTCTAAACGGCCGTTATAATCCCCTGCTGCTCAACAAATACCTGTTAAAATTACCTGAATGAGAAAAAAACATGCCTTGCCACTGCTGGTCTGGACCGGCATCTGGGGATTGTTCTTTCTAACAATTTTGCTGGGCTGGCAGCGACTGCCAACCAGCGACTTTACCGAACAGTTCCATACCTTCGCTGCCTTCCAGGCCGGGGAGATGCTGCACGGCCGTCTTCCGCTCTGGTCGCCTCGCAGCTTTGCCGGAGTCCCATTTGTTGCCGACCCACAAGCGGCCGTCTTCTATCTCCCGCGCTGGTTGACTATCTTTCTCAGCGCCCCCTGGGGTTTCTCCCTCTACGCGCTGGAACTGGAAGCGCTGCTGCACGTCTGGTTAGCCGGGGCCTTTGCCTACGCCCTGGCTTATGACATCACCCGCCGCCGGGAAGCCGGGCTGTTGGGTGCAGTGGCCTTTGGTTTGGGCGGTTATCTCATCTCCTATCCCCTTTTGCAGCTGTCGGTATTGGAAACGATTACCTGGCTGCCGCTGATGTTGTTTTTGCTGCGCCGCGCCACCGGTTCTGGACAGCAAGACGGCCGAGCAAGGCCAGTCCCCTTCCTAATTGCAACCGGCCTGGTATGGGCGTTAAGTGCAACCGCCGGACATCCCCAAACCTTGCTCCACGTTAGCTATACCCTGTTGGCCTACTATCTTTTCCTTACAATTCGCGCCCGCTGGCCCTGGCAGCGCATTCTCCTTTTTGGGGCGGTTATTGCCTTTGCAGGCATTGGCGCAGCCGCTGCTTACTGGCTGCCCATTATCCGTTACCTGCCCTTGAGCATCCGCGCCGAAGCGGATTACGCCTTTGTTGCCACCGGCCTGCCGATGCTGGATTACCTCCAGACGCTCGCGCCCAGCACACTCAGCCTCTGGTCGCCGGAGTATTTAGGCATTGCGGCCGTTATGCTGGCTGTCCTGGCCTGGCTGCTGCGTCGGGTGAAACGGGAGCAAACGGCCGAAATCCTTTTCTGGTCTGTCTTGATTTTGGTCGCCTGTTGGGTCGCGCTGGGCGACGCGGGTATCCTCTTTCAACTGGTCTATTACGTGCTGCCCGGCTTCTCTCTGTTTCGCCAGCAGGAACGGCTGCTAGGCGTTGCCGCGCTTGGCGGAGCGATGTTGGCAGCCCAAGGGCTTAGCCTGTGGCTGATACTCCAGGCGGAACAGCAAAAGCAATTACTCAAGAAGCTGTTGTGGATTTTCGCCACGCTCTTTGGTCTGCTGCTCGTCATTTTGGTTGCCACCCGTTCCAAACCCCAGCCCGGTTGGCCCGCCATATTTATCCGGCAGACAGTTCTGGCAGCGTTCACCTTTTTGCTGTTGTGGCGTGTCCGTCAGGGGAGGCGGCTAACTGCCTTGCTAATCTTGCTGCTGGTGGGCGATCTCTTTGTCGTCTCTCAATCGGCCGAAGTCCGCGCTGATGGTCCGCCCAACACCTACTGGCAGCAGCCAGCATGGTTGGAGCCATTTCAAGAATCCTATCAGGAAACAGCCCCGGCCCGCGTGGATACACGCGGCGTTTTCGTGGCAAATATTGGCGAACTGTATGGCTGGGAAGATATAGGCGGTATCAGCCCCATCAAACCACAGGTTTTGGCCGAAATCGAGACGCTGCTCAAAGTCCGCAAGTGGCAGTTACTCAATGTCACCCACGTGATTAGTGATGAACCGCTTGACCTGGAAGGACTCACGCCCCTGATGACTTTCCAGGGAGGCTTGAGCGTGGATCGGGAAAAGGAAGGCTTCATTTATCGCTTTGATGACGCGCTTCCCCGTGCCTGGATGGTGTATGAGACGGCCGTTGCAGCCGATGATGCAATGGCGCTGGCAGCGGTTGGCGATCCAAACGTTGATCTCTCCCGACAGGTCGTTCTGGCCCCCGGTTCCACACCTGCCGAAACCACGTCTCCTGAGTCAGAAGCGGCCGTAACCATCAACGCCCCGCAGCCCGGCCAACTGACCATTTCGCTTGATACCGAAACGGCCGGTTATCTGGTCGTCAGCGAATGGAATTACCCCGGCTGGCGGGCATGGATAGACGGCGAGCCGACTCCCATCCAGCAGGCAGACCTGGCTTTGCAAGCTATTCCGGTTCCGGCAGGGGCGCATCACATCGAATTCCGTTTTCGGCCGCCAGAAGTGCCTATCGGCATCATCATCTCTTTGCTTACCCTGGTGGCATCATTCGTGGTGGCCTGGCGCTGGCGACCATCGGCAGTCGTACTTCCATCAAGCTACCAGTGGCCCCGCCTCCCCATTCCTGACATCCGTTTTCCCGCCCTAGACCTTCAAAAACGGCTGCGGCTGACCCGACAAACCGCTTTTGTCCTTATTCTGGGTATCGTCTTTCTGGGTTTCGCGCTGCGCGTTTTTGACCTCGGTGTTCAAGAGCTGCGGGGGGATGGTGGCATTAGTTACGGTTATGCCATTGAGTCGGCCAGCAACATCATCACCAGCCTGCGGGATCGGGGCAACCCCCACTCCCCACTCCATTATTTACTGCTGCACGGCTGGATGATCTTGGCCGGGGATAGTGAGTTCGCGCTGCGATATATCTCCGTTGTTGCCAGTCTAATGGCGCTGCCTCTGACCTATTTATTGGGCCGTAAAATGGACGGCCGTCCTCTGGGGCTTCTCTTTGCCGGGCTGATGGCTATTTCGCAGGGACTCATCTGGATCAGCCAGGATGTTCGCAACCAGTACACTCTCACCATTCTCTTCTCACTGTCTGCAACCCTCATTTTGTTGGAAGCGCTCAAATGGAAACAATGGCTGTGGTGGGCTTTTTACGCCGTTGCCGCTGCCCTCACCATTTATGCCCATTATTACGGGATGTTCGCCCTCTTCGGACACGCTGCATTTCTGGTGGCGCGGCGAAGTTCACGGGCAACCTGGACAGCCTGGATAGCATCCGGGATCGGCGCTTTTCTCCTGTTTCTGCCCTGGCTGGCCTATAGTCTGCCTTCCATGATCACGGTCGGCCGTCATTTCAGCCGCCCAACAACGCCCAAGTTGGCTGCCCATCTCACCGATGTTGGCATCGAGCTTGCTTCTGGGACGGCCGTCCCGCATGGCCCGGCTCGTTGGATTTTCATTATCTTGCTGCTGTTGGGTATATTCGGTTTAAGGGACTTATGGCATCGAAAACGGCCGTCTAGTGTATTTCTGATCGTCTGGTTAGTCACCACCCTATTGGGCATCTACCTCGTTCGTTTCAGTCGGGACACCTTCAACAACTATTATGTCAGTGTCGCTAATCCCGCCTGGTGGGGGATGGTGGCCGTTGGGCTGCTGGCCCTCTGGCACTATAGACAATCGACCGCCAGGCTTTTGGCTCCGCTGATGCTGCTTTTCATTTTGGGAACAACGGCCTTTAGCCTACAAAACTACTATTTCGACCCGACTTACAGCCGGTCACTGGGTTATCGGGACGCCGTTACCTGGCTGGCCGAGGAAGTTCAACCCGGCGACGTCATCGTCACCAACTACCCTGACGCCAGCCTTTCATACTATTTGCGTGACTTTGCCACCCCCCGCACCATCGAACCGGCCGTTTATCAGGGTTCCGAAGCTGACACCAACGAAGAGCTGTCCCAACTGGCGGATGAGTATGACCGATTATGGTTTGCTCCCGTGCTTGGCTCTTCCTGGGACCCGGATGAAGTGGCTTTTCGCTGGCTTGACTATCATATGCTGCTCGAAAAAGAGAGTACCCATCAAACTATCACTTTCTCGGCCTATCGCCCATTGGCAGCAGCGATCCCCTTGTTAACGCCCATCAACCAGACTGTCTCTCAGGCGTTTTCATTGGAGGGAGCCTACCTGACAGTAGATGGGCAGCCGTTTTCCCTGCGACAGGAAACGCCTATCGCTTTATCGCCAGGAGCCGAGGTAGAGGTCAGTTTGGTCTGGACGGCCGAATCTGAAATCTCGACTGACTATA
>JBAPRX010000231.1:0-7902 GCA_049281335.1 Promineifilaceae bacterium (SeqCode) | reverse complement strand
CAATCCTTCACTGTCACCACCTTTGAAACCAGCGACGTCCATCATCAAACGGCCGTCCTTCGCAAGGGAACCTGATGTACATCATCGGCTTAGACCTCTCCGGCCCCGCCAACACCAAAGATACCGCATGACATTCACAATCGCCATTGTCCGCCAGCCTGCCCCGACCTTTGCCGACGGCCTCACAACGGCCGATCTTGGCCAGCCAGACTACTCTCTCATGTGCCGCCAGCACCAGAGCTATATTGAAGCCCTCCAATCCCTCGGCCTGGAAGTCGTCGTTTTCGATCCCTTGCCCGACTATCCCGACGGCCATTTTGTTGAAGACACGGCCGTTATCACCCCCGAACTGGTTGTCATCACCCGCCCAGGAGCGCCTTCCCGGCGCGGCGAAACGGCCGCTATGGAACCCATCCTCAGCCAATATTGCCCCCTGGCCTGCATCGATCCCCCCGGCTTCCTCGAAGGGGGCGATGTCCTCCTGGTTGAAAAACATCTCTTTATCGGCCTGTCAGAACGAACCAACCAGGCCGGAGCCGCCCAGCTCGGCCGTTTTCTGGAACCACACGGCTACACCTGGTCAACCGTTGCCGTTGGCGAAGGGCTGCACCTCAAATCCAGCCTCAACTATATTGGCGACAACACCCTGCTCGTCACGGCCGACTTCGCCGCCGGCCCCGCATTTACGGCCGATCCCCATTTCGCCCATTACAACACCATCATCGTCGAAACGGCCGAAAGCTACGCCGCCAACACCCTCCTGATCAACGACACCCTGATCATGCCCTCTGGCTTCCCAAAGCTCAAAGCCAGCCTTGTCAAACTCGGCCGACCCATCATCGAACTCGATATGTCAGAGTCCCAAAAAATGGATGGCGGCCTGACCTGTCTCTCTCTCCGGCTTTGAGCTAAAATATCCCCATGACCTGGTTTCAGAAAAAGATTACCCTTCAACCCCGTTCACGCGGCTTCCACCTCATCACCCGTGAG
This sequence comes from Promineifilaceae bacterium (SeqCode), assembly GCA_049281335.1. Classification (GTDB taxonomy): domain Bacteria; phylum Chloroflexota; class Anaerolineae; order Promineifilales; family Promineifilaceae; genus JAKEFB01. Next base: position 6,912 of record JBAPRX010000231.1, on the reverse strand, counting down.
ATAACGGACCAGTTACCCGAACTCCGGCAGTACCGCGTCGGGCTGGCCCACATCTTCATCCAACACACCTCTGCCTCCCTGGCCCTCAACGAAAACGCCGACCCCGATGTCCGCGCCGACCTGGAACGTCACTTCAACGAACTCGCCCCCGAAAACGCCCCCTACTACGTCCACACGGCCGAAGGCTCGGACGACATGCCCGCCCACATCAAAGCCGTCCTGCTCGGCAGTTCGCTAACGCTGCCAATCAAAGACGGCCGTTTTCATCTCGGCATCTGGCAGGGTATTTACCTCTGCGAACACCGCAGCAGAGGCGGCAGCCGCCACTTAGTCATCACCCTCACCGGTGAATAATCAGACCACAACCACCACGCCTGGTCATATCATCCTCATTCACGGAGCTTCCAGCGCCGGTAAATCCACCCAGGCTGTTGCAGTACAACAACAGATTGACATCCCCCTGCTCCACATCTCCTTCGACCTCTTCATAGACGGCCGTATCCTGCCAATGGAACGATTCCGAAACGGCACCTTCTCCTGGTCGTCCGTACGGCCAAATGTCATGGACGGCCTCCACCAAACCTGGAAAGCCTTAGCCCTGGCGGGCAACAACCTCATCATTGACCATATCGTCGAGACCGAAGCCGAGATGTACAAATTGGTGCGGCTCCTCTCTGGAATGGACGTTTTCTTTGTGGGGCTGCACTGCTCGTTGGAGGAGCTGGAACGGCGGGAGATTCAACGAGGAAATCGTCGCAAAGGCGAAGCGCGAACCGACTTTCAAACCGTCCACACCTTCACCATCTATGACCTGGAACTGGATTCAGAACTGGCCTCCGTTGAAGAAAATACAGACAGATTAATTCGTGCCTGGCGGGATCGAAAACGGCCGAACGCTTTCGATAGAATCGCCCAAATGGACACGCTCTCGAAATAATTCGGCCGTTGTGGGAAAAATAGGTCTTGTATCTTATCCTTATCTAATCCACCCTCACGCCAGCGCGAGAGCCTTTTCCGGGTCTTTCTCAAATGTCATTTTACAGCCCGGGCAGCAAAAATAATAAGTCGTCCCCCGATAGTCGCTGGTGTATTTGGCTGTTGCAATCTCAACCTCCATCTTGCAGATTGGATCAACGGCCGTTTCCCCTTTCGCGGATGGCATAGGCGACATCATCAAATGGTGACTGATGTCAATCCCGCCTGACGCTTCTTCCTCATGATGGTGTTCGTGATGGGGGTGGTCGTGTTCCGACTTTGGCATGACACTGCTCCGCCGCCGTTCCACAATCTCAGCCATAATACTCAAAGCAATCTCATCCCCCCGCCGCGCATGAATGTCCAACCCCGCAGGCGCTTTAAGCAGCGCCATTGCCTCCTCACCAACACCCTGTCCGGACAAATATTCCCGAACCGCTTCCGCCCGCTTGGGGCTGGCAACCAGTCCAACATAAGTCGGCCGTGCCGGTAAAATCTTCTCCAAAGCCATCTCATCATAGTTGCCGTGCGTCGCCACAACCACATAGGTAGAAGGCTTTACTTCCTTGACCGCGTCCTCTAAATTGTAGATAAGCTGGTCTGCATGAGGCCAACCTTCCCCATTCCCATCCAAATCAACGCCAATGACATGATAATTCATAGCCGCACCCAAATGGGCCAGGGCGTGGGCAATCGGCAGATTCCCAACAATCAGCAGTCGCGGTCGGGGGTGTTGAGGCTCAAGATAGATTTCCAAAGTACCTCCGCTAAAACAAACCATCGGCAAATCAAGAACACCTTCACGTGGCGACTCCAATTCTGGTTCAGGAGAAAGACGGATCAAACAACTCTCCTCATCCGCCAGCGCCTTCAACGACTCTTTAATAACCGTCGGCTGGGCGCAGCTTCCCCCAATCCAGCCATACATCACGCCATCGGCCGTAATAATTGCCTTATCCCCAGGCTTACCTGATGTCGGTTTCTCGGCCCGAACCACCGTCGCCGTCACAAAAGAAACACCCTGTTGGGTCAATTCATGCGCCTTCGCAAAAAAATCGTCGTACATAAATCTCACACACCATAGACTTTTGTTTTCTAGCTGCTCCGCAGTCCTTCATCAGCAACCAGGTGAGAAAACAAAAGTCTTGCAACACGACAGGGGCGGCATAAAAAAATTCATGCCGCCCCCATCTATCAATCACCAATCCCTAATCACTAACTCCAGCATCCCGCAGCACCTTCCAAACCTTCTCCGGCGTAATCGGAATATCAAGGTGGCGAACACCCAGATGCCACAAAGCATCAACCACCGCATTCGCAATCGCTGGCGGTGCGCCAACTGTCGGCGATTCACCAACACCCTTCGCGCCAATAGGATGATGCGGCGACGGCGTAATCGTATGTCCCGTCTCCCACTTCGGCGACTCAACGGCCGTTGGCAGCAGATAATCCGAAAACGTCCCGGTCAGACATTGGCCGTTCTCATCATAAACAATCTCCTCAAACAGTGCCGGAGCCAGCCCCATCGTCAGACCGCCATGTACCTGCCCTTCGACAACCATCGGGTTAATGATGTTGCCGCAGTCATCAATGGCAACAAAGCGGCGGATATGGACTTCGCCCGTCCCCTTGTCAATGTCAACCACACAGATATAGCTGCCAAAGGGGAAAGTCAGGTTGGGCGGATCATAATAATCAGTCGCTTCCAGGCCCGCTTCCATCCCTTGCGGGTGGTTGGTATAAGCCGCGAAAGCAATCTCCTGAATCGTTTTGGCCTGTTCCGGCGACCCTTTCACCTGCCACTTATTCACATTCCATTCCAGGTCATTCTCATTCACCTCAAGCAGGTAGGCAGCAATCTTCTTGGCTTTGGCCTTAATCTTACGGGCCGCCATCGCCGCCGCAGCCCCAGCTGTCGGGGTAGAACGGCTGGCATACGTTCCCAAACCATAGGGAGCTGTATCCGTATCGCCTTCTTCGACCTCAATATCGGCCGCAGGCAGCCCCAACTCTTCGGCAACAATCTGGGCATAGGTCGTTTCATGGCCCTGTCCCTGAGACTTGGTTCCAAAGCGGGCAATGGCCTTGCCGGTCGGGTGAATGCGAATTTCGGCCGAATCAAACATCTTAATACCCAAAATGTCATAATCCTTGGATGGGCCAGCCCCGACAACCTCGGTAAAGCTGGAAATACCAATCCCCATCAACTCACCTTTGGCCCGTTTCTCCGCCTGCTCTTTCCGCAGATCATCATAACCAATTGTATCCATCGCCTTCTTCAAGGCGCCGTGATAGTTACCGCTGTCATACTCCCAGCCGGTGGGCGACTTATAGGGGAACTGTTCCGGCTTGATGAAGTTTTTCATCCGATAGTCGGCCGGGTCAATACCCAAATCATGGGCCATAATATCCGTCATGCGCTCAATCATCTGCACCGCTTCCGTAACCCGGAAAGAGCAGCGATACGCAACACCACCCGGTGGCTTATTGGTGTATACGGCATCGAAATTGACATGCGCCGCCTTCAAATCATATGAGCCGGTACAGATGCTAAACAGCCCCGCCGGGAATTTCGACGGATTCGCCGCCGCATCAGCACAGCCATGATCCGCCAGGCCATTCACCCGCAAACCAACAATCTTGCCGTCTGCATCAGCCGCTAACTCTGCGTCCATATGGTAATCGCGGGCGAAGCTGTCTGCCTGCAAATTCTCGCTTCGGTCTTCAATCCACTTCACCGGCTTGCCAATCAACAAACTGGCAACGGTACAAACGACATACCCCGGATAGACCGGAACCTTGCCGCCAAAGCCGCCGCCAATGTCAGGCGAAATCACCTGAATCTTATGTTCCGGTAGGCCGCTGACCAAAGCAAAGACCGTCCGAATCGCGTGCGGGGCCTGAGTCGTCATATAAAGCTGCATCTTGCCCATTGCCGGGTTGTAATTGGCAACCATGCCACACGTTTCAATCGAAGAAACGTGGATGCGCGGGATATACATACTCTGTTTGATGACATGGGATGCATTGGCAAAAACCTGGTCGGTCGCTTCCTTATCGCCCGCTTCCCAATGCCAGATACGGTTGGTTTTCAACTCCTTATCATCCCGAACAATGACCTTATCTTCCAACGCCTCAAATGGGTCAATAACCGGGTCTAACGGTTCGTAATCAACGTAGACTTTCTCAATCGCGTCCGCTGCAATATACCGTTCGGTAGCAATAACGGCGCATACCTCTTGAGCGTAGTACACGACTTTGTCGGTGGGCAGCACCATCTGGGTATCAGACATCAAAGTCGGCATCCAGTGCAGGCCGTGCGCCTCCAAATCTTTGCCGGTAATGACAGCCAAAACGCCATCCATTGCCAGAGCCTCGCTGGCGTCAATATTCAAAATCTTGGCATGGGCGTACGGGCTGCGAACAATGTCCATATACAGCATCCCCGGCAGCTTAATATCGTCAATATAGCGGCCTTTGCCCTGGATAAAGCGCGGGTCTTCCTTGCGCTTCATCCGGTGGCCCATACCGCTGATTTCCACCGGTGTCGTTATCCGGATCTCATCGCTGGTCGGCACATTAGCCGACGCGCCTTCAGGGACCGAATGTTTATTCTCAATTCGATCATCTACTTGCTTGGGTTTTGACGGATCATGGTAAATCATGCTGTCACCTCTTCGCCTTCCTCATTGAGTTTTGCAGCCGCATACTGAATTGCTTCCACAATCTTGTTATAGCCGGTGCAACGACATAAATTCCCGGAAATGCCCCAACGAATCTCTTCCTCGGTGGGGTTGGGATTCTTGGATAGTAAATGCTTGGCGCTCATAATCATTCCGGGGGTGCAGTAACCGCACTGCAAGCCATGCTTCTCCCAGAAACCCTCTTGCAGTGGGTGCAGTTCCGCCCCATTTGCCACCCCTTCAATCGTCTCAATCTCGCTGCCATTGGCCTGTACCGCGAAAATGGTGCAGCTTTTAACGGCACGGCCGTTTAACAAAATCGTACACGCCCCGCAGCTTGTCGTATCACAGCCAATATGGGTTCCGGTTAGCGCCAAATTCTCTCGAATAAAGTGAACGAGCAGGGTTCGGGCATCAACCTCACACGTTTGTTCCTGACCATTCACTGTTACATTAATTGTGTGTTTGCTCATCTTCCTCTCCTGGGTGAGATAGGGATAGTCATCAGAAATCGGAAACAGTTTCTCATCTGTTATTGCCCCGCCCGTTCGACCGCCTTGCGGATCGCCCGTTTGGTCAATACACGGGTCAAGTCCCGCTTATAGGCAACAGACCCACGCAGGTCGGGAGAGGGATCACACTCGGCTGCTGCGGCCTGCCCGGCTGCTTCCAGAACATCTTCTGTAACCATCTTGCCGATAAGGGCTTGTTCCGCATCCGTCGCCCGCATGGGGACCGGGTTGACGTTCGTAAGGCCAATACGGGCCGAGGTACAGGTATTGCCATCCATTGTCACCTGCACCGCAACGGCCGAAATCGCATAATCCCCCACCTTTCGCTCCATCTTCAAATACGCCTCACCGGTATTAGGCCCAGGGGTAGGCACTCGAATCTCCGTCAAAATCTCGTCGTCAGTAAGGGCATTCTCAAACAGGCCAACGAAAAAATCGCCCACCGGAATCGTGCGCGTTCCACCAGGACCAAGCGCGACCAGTTCAGCATCATAAGCCAGCATCACCGCCGGGTGATCATTAGCCGGGTCAGCATGGGCCAGGTTTCCACCAACCGTAGCCCGGTTGCGCACAATCGGATCGGCAATAACACGAGAGACGTCCGCCAGTAAGTGATACTTCTCCTGTACCAGCAGCGACTCCTCTAAGGTAGATTCTCGAACCATTGCCCCAATCGTCAGATGTCCATCACTCTCCCGAAGGTAATTCAGATCCTCCACCCCATTAATATCAATGAGGACTTCGGGCAAGGACAAACGAAAGCGCATGGCGGGAATGAGACTCTGACCACCGGCCAAAATTTTGGCATTGTAGCCGTGTTCCTTTAACAAGGACACGGCCTCGGTCAAAGTTGTGGGTGAATAGTAATCAAATTCACCAGGAATCATAATCTTTTTCCTCCATTATTAGGTATGGATCAGGCGCAACTTATAAAATATTTTGTAAAGAGTTCCCTGGCGATTACATCGCCAGTTAGAAGACAAATAGGCGGAAAATGTCTTGCGGTACGTTAGGTCGCAATCAGGTAAATGATGACAATGAGAACAATAACGGCTGCACCAATGAGGAAAGGCCGGTATTGGGGTGGGATCAGGTCGCCGGTAACGTCTTTGGCAACATTCATGGCAACGGCCGTTTGCGAGGGGGGTTTGTACTCAGGAATCGGTGCCGGGGCAGGAACTTCCTCCCCTTCATCCGCACTTTCACTGGCGTTTTGGGCAGCCTGTTCGGCCGTTTTCACCTTCAGATAAGCGTCCAACCCTTCCAAACTTTGACGGATAATGGACTTGGCCGATGCGTCAAGCAGTCGTTGGCCCACGCTGGCAATCCGCCCGCCAACCTGCGCCGTCCCATCATAAGCCATGCGGGTTTGGCTTCCTTCCGGCGTCAATTTCATGCTGCCTTCCGCCTTCACGAAACCAGGCGCACCTCGGCCGTTAACGATCATGTGGTAACTCTCTGGTTCAACAATATCCGAAAGTTTAATATTACCGGTGAACTTCCCCTGAACCGGGCCAACTTTAATATTCAAATTACCAGAATATTCATTCTCCCCAACTTCCGCAAACCCCTCTCCCCCAGGCATAACCGATGCAAGAACATCCGGGTCTTGTAATGCCTGCCAGACTATCTCTTGTGGTGCGTCGAATGTGTATTCTCCTGCAACATCCATACAATTTTCTCCTTCTCTAGTCAGTCTCTATCCTAACTTGCAATAGAAAGGCGACAAGAACCACTTGGGC
>JBAPRX010000230.1:0-1978 GCA_049281335.1 Promineifilaceae bacterium (SeqCode) | reverse complement strand
GCTTAGACTGTGGCTTGCGAGAGAGGCCAAACAACAAAAGTCGGTAGGTAAGTAGAGGTTTGATATGTTGCGTAAAATAGCTGCGATTGCCTGGAAAGACACGATTATTCGCTTTTCCAGCCGTTCTGAAATTCTCTTTTTTCTGGTTTTACCGATTGTTTTCACCCTGATATTGGGGCGGAGCGGGGCAGGGGGTGATTCTGCCATTGCCCTGCCGGTCGTTGATGAAGATGGCAGTGCCCTTTCGGCCGAGTTGATAACGACCCTTGAAAGTTCAGATGCGCTGACGGTTTCGGTGCGGGATCGGGCAGCGGCGGAGCAGATTTTTGAAGAAGACCAGGCTCCGGCCATCTTGACCATTCCGGCTGGGTTCGAAGCAGCGCTTCTGGCGGGCGAAACGGCCGACATCTCGCTCCAAAAAGGGCCAAACAATGCCAACGCCGAAGTGGTGGATCGGGAAGTGAGCGCGGCCGTTGGTACAGTGTCGCAGGCTTTAACGGCCGCCCGGAGCAGCGTGGAAACGGCCGAACAACTGCAACCTTTTGACTCGGAAACAGGACGGCAGACTTACTTTAGCACCGGGCTGGAGATGGCTCGTGCCCAGATTGAGGAAGCGCCGGAACGGGTTGTATTAACCCAGCCAGCAGAAGGGGTCGAGTCAGAGCCTTTTGATCTGGCGGCACACCAATCAGCTGGGCAGTTGATTACCTGGGTCTTTATTCCACTGTTGGGCGTCTCCGGTCTACTGGCCTTTGAACGCAGTCAGGGGACTTTGCGCCGGGTGCTGACAACGCCAACCTCAAAGATGACCTTCCTGCTGGGGACGCTGACCGGACAGTATTTGGCCGGGTTGGTGCAGATGGCTTTGCTGGTGGGGTTTGGCATTCTGGTGATGGGGGTGAATTGGGGCCAATCGCCCCTGGCATTGGCGGTAATGCTGGTCAGCTTTGGGCTGGCGTCGGTCGCGTTGGGGACAATGCTGGCAACGTTTGTTAAGACGGACAGTCAGGCCAACAGTATCAGCATCATGGCCGGAATGGTTATGGCGCTGCTGGGCGGCTGCTGGTTTCCACTGGAACTGTTCCCAGAGAGTGTCAGGACGGTTGTACGCATCCTGCCGACAACCTGGGCGATGGAAGGGTTGACGGACTTGGTGCTGCGAGGAAAGGGGTTGGTTGATATTTTGCCCAATGCGGCCGTGTTGATCGGGTTTTCGGTTGTGTTTCTAGGGGTTGGTGTGTGGCGGTTCCGGTACGAATAGGGGCCAGTGAGCAGTCAAAAGTGAAAAGTCAGCAGTGAAAGGTTAACCGTTCGTTCCCCACTGCTAACTTTTCACCACTCACTTTTTATTGTTTTCATTCGGGATTATTAAGCAGCGGCATAAAACTAAACGCCGTTATCTTCCTGGCAGCGGCAGCCCCTTGATCGTCCGGCCCCTCCCAGGCCACAACATTCCCCCAAATATCTGGATAATAAGCGCCGGGCAGGGGGTTTTCCTGGGTGACTGAGAAGGTTTCGCTGGTTTGTAGATCAATGCCGTAGATGTCCCAACGGCCGTTTCTGCCGTCGCGCCAGACAACAGTATTTTCGTAGATGTCAGGAGTGAATTGGGGATAGGGGTCATTGGGGCATAGTCAGGGTCAGGGTTAGCAGGAGAGTAACGGCCGATAATATTGGAATGAATAACCACAAACAATTGGGGTGTTTGATTTTGTTCACTACTCCCTCCTATCGGCTTCGGAAACCCGGTTTTTGCCAAAAGCCGGGTTTCTTTACATAACACTTTCGAGATAGGCCAGAACAGATGCGGCCGTTTCTCCCCCCATTCTAGCATGAACAAGCAAGGGAATACCATGTGGGCCAGGGACATGGACGATGTTGGGGTCGTCAGTAACGGCCGCTTTCACCACCTCCAGCTTGCCTAACATGGCCGCTGCAAAGAGGTTTAGCCGTGCGCCATGCGCCAGCAGGTAAAGGG
>JBAPRX010000229.1:0-12140 GCA_049281335.1 Promineifilaceae bacterium (SeqCode) | reverse complement strand
TGCTCCTGAATGGGCTGCTGGCCTTGCTCATCACCTACCTGCCGGGCGAGCCACCCCGTTGGCTCTTTTTGGCTGCCGCGACCCTGGTCGCACTCATTCCCCTGGTACGCACGACCGACAGTGAGCGACTGTCACGAACGACGGCCGTCTCCTGGCTTCTCGTGGGAATCTTTGCTCTGGCTTTCCTGCTTCGGATTGTCAACATGGGATACAAAGAGCTTCAGGGCGACGAAGGCGTCATTATGGTGCGGGCCGCCGCCATCCTTACCGGCGACACCGGCGAGTTTTTCTTGCACCAGAAGGGGCCTGTTGAAATCCTGCTGCCTCTGACGACCTGGGGATTGACCGGCATCATTAACGAATTTTGGGCCAGACTCCCTTTCACCTGGGCTGGACTGTTGGGCGTCGGGATGGTGTATGCGTTGGGGCAGCGGTGGTTCGGCCGAAAGGTTGGTCTATTAGCAGCCTTATTGCTGGCTGTCTGCGGATTCGGAATCGCCTTCAGCCGTATCATCCAGTACCAGACACTGGTCATGCTGTGGGGTGGTTTATCCCTGTTGGCCGCTGACCGTTATCGAGAAGGAGGAAGGGGTGTTGATCTCGTTTTGACGGCCGTTTTCCTTGCGGGCGGTTTATTGGCCCATTACGACGCGGTTCTGGTGGTTCCGGCGGTGGTCTGGCTGCTGCTGGTGCGGCTGCGGCAGGAAAAGCGAATCATTTGGCGCGAGTGGCTTATCACTGTCCTGGTCGGGGCCGGTATTCTGGCGCTTTTTTACATTCCATTTGTCTTGAACCCCAACTTCGAGCGCACCTTTTCCTACCTCCTCCAGGGCCGGGTAGGAACAGACGAGAGCGGGCTGCCTTTTAGCTGGAGCGGAACGGCCGTCTGGCAGATGATCACCTTTTACAACAGCCTGTGGTATATCCTGGGGCTTATCGTTCTGGTGGTGGTCGCGCTGTGGCAGTTGGTGAAGGAACGCCGCCAGTTGGCTTCGGTTTTATACTTCCTCGTGCCAGCTTTGTTTTACACCCTGATTGTGGGCGATCCCCGCACCCATGTCTACACCCTCTTTCCCGGCGCGGCACTGCTTGGCGCGGCAGGGATTGTTTTTCTGAGTGAATTACGACCGCTGCAATCGAATGGCCCTAAAGTCGCCCTGAGACTGCTGTTCGGTGGGTGGGTTATCGTTTCAGCCCTCTACGTAACCCTGCTCTTTGTGGAATTGACCCCGGAACGACAGCGGACATGGGCAGAAAATCGGCCGTTACCCTCTTTATTCCCGACTACCTGGGACGAGCCGCCGCTGTATGGGCTGTTTGGCTTTCCGCATCAGGCAGGCTGGCGGATAGCCTCCGGACTGCTGCCGGATAGTGGCCTGCCCTACGCCAGCAATGAGGAGGAGGAGATTACCAATTACTACATGCGTCAGGCCCAGCGAACTCATTGTCAGGACTTCCAAACCTTTATCCTGGTTGCCAATGCCCAGGACGAGATCCCTTACCAGCAAGAGTGGTTGGATTCCCTTGATTTGCAGCAAGAGGTGACGGTGAATGGGCAGGTTACGATGCGGATATTCGGCCGGGAACCGGTGGGGGCGACAGCCGTTATTCCGGCAGATGATGCAGTCCATTGGGTAACGCCGCGTCAAATTCGGCCGCCGATGTACCGGGGCCAGAATCCGGTTGATGTGAATTTGGCCGATCAGGTTGTGCTGGCAGGATACGATGTGAGTGGGACGGCCGTTTCGCCCGGAGAACGGCTGACAGTCCGACTTTATTGGCAGGTGTTGGCGCCTTTTGAGGAGAACAAACAGGTCTTTGTCCATCTTTTTGACGATGAGGTGGAAGCCCAGGATGACAGCGCCCCCGAATGTGCCGTGAACCCAACGACCCGTTGGGAACCGGGCCAGATCATAGTTGATCCACATGTTATAACGATTCCGGCCGATTTACAGCCCGGTTCATTGCAGCTCATTGTTGGCATGTATGACCTGCTCACGAAAGACCGCTTAGTGCGTACTGACGGATTGGGTGACAGCATCTATTTGACCGATGTCGTTATTCAATAAAACTTTGACGCAAGGTCAGGAAATGGATAGTATTCCTTGTTTGGTTATCTGTGCCAATTAGATGGACAGGATTCTGGAAATCTTATTTAGGAGAGTTAAATACATGAATGAAATTCTGGCGAAGAAACACCCACGACGAAAGTTTAGTGGGGTATTTGTCAGTGCCTTATTAGCGTCGCTGATGGTATTGACAATCTTCCAGACAATAAAAGCTCAGGAAGGCATTCGAGAGCAGGTTTTACCACCTGATTTGAGTGGTTCAGAAAAAAGTGTCAGCTTTTCGCAGGCAGTCCCAGGCACCGTCTTGCATTATTCAATCGTCATCAGCAACAGCGGTGATCTACCGGCAGCTGACGTTGTCGTGACCGACACGTTGGTGTCTGAGTTGACCTACCAGACTGACAGTCTGGATGTTGTTGGTGGCGGCCTCTTTGGCGAAGACAATGGTGTGATTACCTGGACGGGAGCGGTCAATAACAGTTCTGAGATCATTATCAACTTTAACGCGGTTTTGGACAGTGGTCTGTCGGGTGGAGAAGTTATCACGAACACGGCCGACATTAATTACAACGGTTCCACGATTGAGCGGTCGGCCACTACCACTGTCATCACGGATGTTGCCTATTTCCTTCCGTTAGTGTTCAAGCCGGTTCCCACACCGGATATTTTCCTCAACCCCGTTGGACGGCCGAACTCAGATAACGTCTGGACTACATCCTGGCTCGTTAGCGATGAAACTTATGTGACCGGCTACGAATTACAAGAGGCAACCCTCGGTGACTTTTCCAATGCGACTACGATTAACGTACCGGTTGGGACAACTTCCGCAGCACGGTCACACGAACTTTCAATCCATAACCTCTATTATTATCGGGTACGGGCTGTTGGTGGTTTTGGAGCGACGGAGTGGTCGAATACCCAATATATCAGAGGTGGCTATCGAGACAGTTTCAATGATTCGTCTTCCGGCTGGACAATGCGCCGTCAGGATACCGACACGGTTGTCAATGATTCCTACTACCGTGATGGGCGTCTCGTTTTGGAAATGGACAGCAGCTATGATTACCAAATTGTTTCATCGCTTGCTCCGGCCCCGGCGCCCCCATATCAGATTGAGTCTCGTATCCAACTGGTTGGAGTGGATAATCTCCACAGCTACGGCATCATATTTGGCGGCGATTGGAACGGTCAGCCATGTCCTAATAATGACTATTCAAGCTGTTTCAATCATTATTACCGTTTGAATGTCATCTGGTCAGGTAATTTAAACAATCGGCTGACAGTTCAGTTGAAGCGTATTTATTACCATGATGAAAATAACGTCGGCCGAGGTGTAGACCTGGCTCCTACGAGAACTGTCGAAGTCAATCCTCCTGCTCAAGGTTTTCAGACCTGGGTTATTCAGGTTTTTCCAAATGGCGATATTCGCGTACGTGTAAACGGCAATCTGGTTTTCTCGGTAAATGACACTCACTATGTTCAAAACCCATTCTTTGGTGCATTCTCTTCAACTGATGAATACACGGGTTTAGAAGCTGAATTTGAGTATTTTGAGGCATCGTACCTGGACTGAGAAAAAGCATCTTTTTTTGGCCGTGGCAACGATTATTCTCGTTGTCACGGCCGTTTTTCGTCTTGTAAATCTGCAAGACCTTCCTCCTGGGCTGGCAAGAGATGAAACGCTCAATGCTGATATAGCCTCCTTCATCTTGCAGGGTCGCCACGCACTCTTTTTTCGGGAAGGTTATGGGCATGAACCCCTTTACCATTATCTTGGGGCAGTGGCCCAATCCCTCTTTGGCGATAATTACCTGGCAATCCGGCTGCCATCAGTTTATCTAGGACTGCTCCTGGTTGCGGCCGTAATGACCTTTGTCCGTCGGTTATGTCGAAAGCCGGGAAGCCTCCTCGTTGCGTCTCTAGCCGGACTATTCCTGGCTGTGAGTTGGTGGCCGATCATCTTTAGCCGTGTCGGATTACGGCCGATTCTGGAGCCTCTCCTTCTTGTTGGGGCATTCTACTTCTGGGAGCGACGGCCGTATCTGGCCGGTCTCTTACTTGGGTTGGCAACGTACAGCTACACCGCAGCCAGAGTGGTCCTGGTTATTCCATTGTTGATGCTCGTCTACCTCCTCCTCTTACGCAACAGCCTCAAAGTTGGCCGAGAAAGGTTGAAAGCGGCGGTCATCATCGGCGTTGTCACTTTAATCGTTTACGCGCCTCTGGGATTGACCCTTCGAGCCGATCCAACTTTACAGGAACGGGTGAATCAGTTGGATGGCCCGTTAGAGGCGGCAAGGTCAGGGGATTTCACCCCGATTATCCAATCCACGATTGCGACATTGGGAGTGTTTACCTTTACCGGGGATCCCTTGTCCAGCTACACGCTGCCGGGTGTGCCATTGTTTGGCCTCCTAATGGGGGTCTTGTTTTATGGCGGTCTGCTGCTCTGTTTGAGCCGCATTGGACAGGATGCCCGTTACGGACTGCTGCTTATCTGGCTTGGCACAACTTTGCTGCCCAGCGCAGCCGCTCCCGATGCGCCAAGCCTGATTCGGCTGATTGGAGCGATGCCGGTTGTCTATCTCTTACCTGCGCTGGCCGTTGGCTGGCTTTACGGTTGGATCGTCGGACGCTTTGAGGATGCGGGAAGGCAGTGGGCTGGATTTTCGCCGGTTGCGATCGGTTCGGCCGTCTTCCTTGTCATTCTTTTGGCCGTTAATCTTTGGCCGACGGTGAATAACGACTTTGAGCAGTGGGCGGCATTAACAGACACCCGCGAGAAATATCAATCTGTCTGGCTGGATATTAGCCGCCATTGGCGCGATGAGGGGGAAGAAACTGTGCAATCATTGGTGGTGGCGGATAGTTGGTATGAGCCGGTCAAGGCCGACTCGCTCAGGCGGGATTATGGGGATGTGCTGGCGTCCCGGTGGGTGCGTCAGGGACGGGCTGTTATTTTCCCGGCTGAACAATCTGCCTATCTCTATGTTCCTGAATTTGCTGCGCCGCTGCCGCTGCTTTTCGAGAAGGCTGGATTGGGTGCGCCTGTGTACCGCAGTGAAACATACCCCTCTTTTGCCGTGTATCCCCTTCATGGGCTTGAATCGCCGCTTGAAAACCAGACGGCCGAAAACTTCATGATCCCCGAAACGGCCGAAACCGGCCTGATTCTTCTAGGGTGGGAGACGCAGTGGACGGCGGAGACGGCCGAGTTGAATTTGTTGACCTACTGGCAGGTCGAGAGTGGCTTGCCCCAGGACACGACAATTTTTGTCCATTTACAGGACGACCAGGGACAGACCTTGGCCCAGTCGGACACGCTGGATGCTGCTCCTCTGACCATGCAGCCGGGGGACCAATTTCTAGAACTGCAAACGATCAAAGTGGAAGATTTATCTGCCAGCGGGTCTTGGGTTTTGGGGCTTTATGATCTTCAATCAGGGCTGCGCTGGCAGCGGGGAGGAGGGGAACCAGCCGATGCCGTCATGCTTCTATCTGACTGGCAGGCGGCAGAATGAACAAATTACTTTACTCTCATCATGGGAAAAACTCAGCTTTATTGATAGCAACCAGTCTACTGTTGTTGATGTTTGGCCTGGCTGTTCACAGTATGATGAGCAAGTCACCGACCTATGATGAGCAAAGTTATATTATCAGGGGATTGGGCTACCTACGGGGTGAAAATACCTATATGCGTGTTGGACACCCGTTGGGACTAAATGCCTTAAATACCATTTTTCTGGTTAAGGACGAAACCGTCAAGCTGCCAACTGAGGATCCTTCCTGGCAGGAGACAAGTTTTCACCGGCCATCCGAACTATTTTTGTGGGAAATTGGCAACGATGTGGCCCATATTATGTTTCTGGCTCGTTTGCCGACTGTCTTCTTAGGATTGTTACTAGCCGCTTTAGTCGGCCGTTGGGCTTGGGAAATTGGGGGAAAACGGCCGTTCGTCGGCCTTTTTGCCCTCGCACTCATTGCGCTTGACCCAAATATCCTGGCCCATACTCGGCTCGCAACAACTGATTTGGGGTTGGCTGCTGGCGCTTTGTTAGCAGGGTATCTTCTGTGGCGATATTTTCAAAAGCCTTCCTGGCAGCGGGCCATTCTGGCCGGGATTGGTTTTGGATTATTGCAGGATACGAAATCTTCGGCCGTTTTATTCGTTCCCCTATTTGCACTGGTGATAGCTGTCGGATTTCTGGTTTTGTGGAGAAAAGATGGGCAGGGATGGCGGCCGTTTTTCATTAAGATTATTTTACCGCTGGTTGTGGCCTTTCCAGTAGTCGCTTTTCTGACGCTTTGGGCAGCTTATGGCTTTGATGTGAGTACACTTCCGGCGTCGCCGCCAACATTCAGCCAGTTGGGGGGCTATACGTTGCCGCTGGCCCATCATATAGAACAGTTGTTGTATATAGGCGACCGTTTGCAGAAAAGCACGCCCGCTTTCCTCCTGGGTAACTATTCTGACAGCGGCTGGTGGTATTATTTTCCGATTACATTCCTGGTTAAGACGCCGCTGCCGGTGTTGATATTATTGATCGCGGCGATTACTGTCCTGGTGCGTCGTTTAGTCAGAAAACAGTACAAGAGCTTACCGGTGATAAACCTGGCGGCTTTGTTGATTCCGCCCGTTGGCTTTTTTGCCATTGCACTGACCAGCGACATCAACCTGGGGTATCGTTATTTACTGCCGGTCTTGCCGTTTCTGGTGGTTTTTACCTCGGCCGTTCTCGTTCCCGCCGTTGAGCGGGTTCGGCCCGCCCAGGCTGGTTTAATCTTCTCGGTTGTCTGGTTATTCGTGGCAACGCTCTGGATTTCACCCGATTTCCTGGCGTTTTTCAATATCCTGGCCGGAGGGCCAGAGAATGGCTGGCGAGTGTTGGTGGATAGCAATCTGGATTGGGGCCAGGATTTGCAGAATTTGAAGCGGTGGATGGATGATCATGGGGTGGATGAGGTCTGGTTGAGTTACTTTGGGGAAGCACGACCGGAATATTATGGCATCGCCTATCGTGGCCTGGATAGTCATCCGCCTCGTTTAATGAATCCCCAAGCACGCCCATTCTATCCAGCCAATCCTGCTCCTGGCATCTATGCCATTAGCGCGACAACCTTACAGGGAGTACACTTTAGCAACCATGATCTGTTTGCCTGGTTCAAGGCCCAAAAACCGGTCGACAAAATTGGGTATAGTATTTTCCTTTATGAAGTGCCTAGTCAAAGTGATCCCATTAATGTTGCGCTGGGAAATATCCAGTTGGATGAAATAGACCCGGCCGATTTTGACCAGTTGGGAACAAATAATATTGTTCCTCGTTGGTTTGATGCTTCTCTGGCTTTTCCGTTGATGGAAGGCTCGATGACGGCCGTTCTCACGCCACCCGGTACTATTTTGCCCGATCCGCTGGCGGCAGTGTTCCAAGAAATATATGAACCGGTCTACACCGGCCAAACTGTCGCAATCTTTAGGCCGTCGGAAGCGGAACGGCCGATATCCGATTTGCTTCTCAACGAGAGTTCGATAGACTGGCAAATTGGAAAGACGGCCGTTTTTGTGCAAAACGCAGGACAAATTGGTTTTAATGGGTATTCTCTGGCAGACCCGACGCTTGTGCCAGGTGGATCGCTGACAATATTGACTATCAGCAAACAGTTAGCAGACCCCACTCCGGTGAAGATGTTTATTCACCTGACCGACCTCGACGGTAATATTGCAGCCCAATGGGATGGCTTGGGGACTGTCTGGCAGAGCTGGCTCACCGGTGACGTACTGGTGCAGCAGCACGTGCTGCCTCTGCCTGACGACCTGGCTCCTGGCGACTTCCAGTTGTGGGTTGGATATTATCACCCCGACACTCTTGTCCGGTGGCTTTCACAGGATCAAGACGGCCAGACGGTTGACCGGATTCCCTTAGTGGTTCTGACCTTTCAATGAGTCAAGAAGAGATAGGATCTATCGTGGTTGAACCCCAACCCCGCTTTCGCTTTCGCAGGCGATACGTGGCGTTGGCTTTTATCTTGATACTAGCCGCCTTCTTACGTCTCTGGCGGCTCGATTCACTGCCGCCGGGCCTGCACCACGACGAAGCCTATAACGGGCTGGATGCCCTGTCATTATCGAATGGGGCAACCTTTCCCATGTTCTATGAAGGGTGGGAACTCTATGCCGAGGATGCCCATCAAAACCGTCCCGTCGAACAAACCCAGACGCCGATCTTTTTTGAGGGGAATTTTGGACGGGAGCCGCTCCACATATACCTGATGGCGCTGTCTATCTGGATATTGGGGCCGACGCCGTTTGCCATTCGTATTGTTCCGGCTGTGGCAGGAGTAGCGGCCGTTTTTATGACCTATCTGGCTGCCGGTATTTTATTGGGACGGGGCCAACGCACGGGTGAAGGAGACCAGTATCGGGCATGGCTGCCGCTTTTTGCAGCTTTTATTATGGCTGTCTTCTATCCGGCGATAACGTTTAGCCGCTTTGGGATGCGGGCCATGCTTTTTGTGCCAATCAGCACGGCCGTTGTCTACTTTTTCTGGTGTGGTGTTCGGGAGGTAGACCAGAAGCTGAGGGATGATACCAGCACCCCCTTCACTTATTTCAATGTCCAGTTGGGAACCTTTACCCCTCGCTGGTTCATTGCAGCCGGTTTTTTCCTGGGACTGGGGCTGTACAGCTATGCGGCAGCCCGGATGTTTCCTTTTCTCTTTGTGGCCTTTGTCATTTTGTGGTTCTGGCGAGACCGGCAGGCTTTGCGACACCAGTGGGGCAATATGGCCGTGATGGTTTTGGCTGCTTTTCTGGTGGCGCTACCGATGCTGCTGTATTTCCTGCGTTATCCCTATTTCCTTATCTTTCGTTCCCGCGTTGTTGCAAATCGAGGAGAAGGAACCTATCC
This sequence comes from Promineifilaceae bacterium (SeqCode), assembly GCA_049281335.1. Classification (GTDB taxonomy): domain Bacteria; phylum Chloroflexota; class Anaerolineae; order Promineifilales; family Promineifilaceae; genus JAKEFB01. Next base: position 3,166 of record JBAPRX010000229.1, on the reverse strand, counting down.
TGGGCAGCCCTGGTTGACCTGGCTGCACAATGTACCTAAGATTGCCTTGTCGCTGGTCTGGAAGGGGGACGGGAACCTGCTTCATAATTTACCAGGACGGCCGTTTCTCGATCCGATCCAATCCTTTTTTTCGACGCTGGGCTTGATTCACATTATTCGCCAACGGCTTCGACGGCATCATGTCTTTTTAGTGTTGTGGTTCATTGTGATGGCTACACCCAGTACATTAAGCGGCGATGCACCTCATTTCGGCCGAATGATTGGCGCAGCCCCACCGCTGGCAATGTTGGTTGCCCTGGGCGCTGATTGGCTGGCTCGAACGATTGGCGGCCGATTATCCCGGCAGGAGGAGGTAGATCAGACGTTACAAGATACTTCCAGCCGTCCCTTTGGAATTGGTTTTTGGGTCTTAATCCCCCTGTTCATACTCAGTGGTGTCCTGACATATTGGGATTACTTCCAGCGATACGCCGACCAGCCGGAGTTGAACACCGCTTTTTATGTTTCTGATTGGGAGTTGGGGCAGTACGCAGCGGCCTTACCGTCTGAGACAGTTACCTACCTGTCGCCCACTCAGGAGCAGATGGCGACGATTTATTTTGCGTTGGATGGGGAGATTGAGCGACTTCGCAGCTTTTACAGTCCGGCAAACACCCTGGTTCCGCTGGGTGATCCGGGACAGGCCGCAGCCTATTTGATCCGTCCCTTAGCGGAGCCGACCCTTACCCAATTAGCGGCCGTTTTCCCTGAGAATACCGTTGAACCAACGGGTCAGGACTTCACGGCCTTCCTGGTTGAGGCCAATGCCTCCTGGGTTGGGGCGGAACGGGAGAGCGACGCCTCCTGGGGTGGCGCAATTTCCCTGCTGGGCTGGTCGGCTTTACAAGATGGCGCTCAGTTGCAAATTACGATGTACTGGCAGGCGAATGTCAAATTGGCCCGCAGCTATACGGCCTATGTTCACCTGCTAGATACAGATGGCAACCTGATCACGCAGCATGACCGGCTGCCGGATGGCTATCCCACATTGGACTGGCAGCCTGAAGAGCGAGTGCTGGACACCTACACCCTCGATTTGCCGCAAGGCCTTCAGCCGGGAGAATATTTCATTCAAAGTGGATTCTACCACCTGCCAACGGACGAGCGATTGGGAGAGCCGGTGCAGTTGGGTGGGGTGGAGTTGGTACGGCCGTAGCGCGAAGGTTCAATTACCCCGAATTTTTCTGGCGTATTTTGAAATGAGAATGAAGGTGCGATTAATCCTTCCGGGCTGCGCCGTAGGGGGCCAGGGCCGGGACGATTTGTTGGTGCAATCGGCCGTTACTCGCAATAATGCCGTTGACTTTTGGCCAGGACTGGTTGAATGTAATAGGATTGTCGTCCAAGTCGTTGCACATGCCACCGGCCTCTTCGATAAGCATCACCCCCGCGCAGATGTCCCATTCGTTTTTAGGGCCACGACTCCAGGTGGCGTCTACCTGACCGGCAGCAACACGAGCCAACTTATAAGCAATGCTGCCCATTGTCTTTATTTCGAGCATCGCTTCAAACGGTTCAAATTCCCCCCGTTTTCTTTCGGAACGGCTGGCGTCTATGGATGCCCCGTCTAATTCCGAACGGTCTGTCACGGTGACGGAACGGCCGTTCAGGAAAACGCCCTCGCCCCGCTGCCCATAATAGAGTTCCCCGGTTGGTGGGTTATAGATGACAGCCAGGATCGGCCGTCCTGCCTCCACCAACCCAACAGAAACGGTAAATTCAGGAATACCGAGAACAAACTCTTTGGTGCCGTCCAACGGATCAACAACCCACACGCGCTCTCGTTCCAGCCGTTCTGGATTGTCACGGGTCTCTTCACTAAGCCAACCTGCTTCCGGCAGCAGGGCCAGCAGCCGCTCTCGAAGGAGCTTGTCGGCCGCAAGGTCGGCATCCGTTAGTGGATTATCGGGAGATTTATTGGTAACTGAGAAGGAGTCCCGGTCTTGATAGAATGTCATGATGGCTGCGCCGGCAGCCTGGGTGATTTCAATGGTTTGGGAAAGGAGAGGATTCATAAGTAAGTAGCAAGGCGCAAGTTGCAAGCTGCAAATTGCAAGGTTTCAGTGACAATTCAATAAAATATTCAATTAGTTACAACAACATTAACAAAGTAGACATTACCTGACCTGGGTGGAAAGGAAGTCTAGGAGGTCAATTTTGGTTAGGATACCCTGGACATTGTTGTCGCCGGTCATGATGAGGGCGACACTGTTTTCGCTGAAGATGCCCATAAGCGTCTCCAGGGGGGTATTCGGCCGTACAATCGGAACATTTGGTACGATTACGGTTTCGATAGTCTCATCGGCCGTATGCGTATGATCCAGGCTGATCATGTGGTTCAGCAAATCAACTTCGGTCACAATGCCACAAAGTTGGCCGCTTTCATCAATGACAGGAACCTGGGAGATGTTATATTCTTTGAAGATACGGATAACATCTGCCATCAAGTCCGTTGGTTTGGCTGAAACCAGTTCATCCACGCCCTTCGCGTTTTGAATATCAATGGCGCGAACATCCTGCCAGGCACGATGTAGAAAGCCATTTTCTCGCATCCATTCGTCGTCGAAGACTTTACTGAGGTATCGAGCGCCGGTATCGGGCAAAAGGACAACGACCAGGTCATCCGGTCCTAACTGGTTGTCATGGGCATATTTCAAAGCGCCCCAAACGGCCGAACCGGAGGAACCGCCACAAAAGATACCTTCTTCCCGAACCAGGCGGCGGGTCATTAACAGGCTGTCCCGGTCGCTGACCTGTACAATGGTATCTACGATGCTTAAATCGGTGGTGGTGGGCAGGAAATCCTCACCGATGCCCTCCACCTTGTAACTATCTGCTTTGGTATCTGTCTTACCCTGATGCAAGTCGTACAGAATCGAGCCAATGGGGTCTACACCAATAATCTGGACGGCCGGGTTTTGTTGTTTGAGATAACGGCCGGTTCCAGTGATCGTTCCACCCGTTCCCATGCCGGTGACGAAATGGGTGATCTTACCGTCTGTTTGCTTCCAAAGTTCCGGGCCGGTGGAGTCAAAGTGGCTCTGGGGATTAACCGGGTTGTGGTACTGGTTGGCAAGGATAGCGTTGGGGGTTTCTTCGACCAACTTCTGGGCGACGGAGTAATAGC
>JBAPRX010000228.1:0-2380 GCA_049281335.1 Promineifilaceae bacterium (SeqCode) | reverse complement strand
AAGCCGCATAATTCCCTTCCGACACTGCATAGATCACGTATGGGATCAACGGAATGAGACTGGTATCGCTAAAGGCGTTACTCAAGGCAAAGACAAGATCGTCGCCATATATTTCGGCCGTCTGGTCATCATTTAACCGTTGCACTGTGTCCAAAAAGACGGCCTCTAAATCGGGGTACGTCTCCCGGCAGTAATCATCCCTATCACAATCCGCGTACAGTTGGGCCAGGGCGTCGGTGACACTGTAAATTTCATCCACCGGGGTGTCTGCATTTGGGGGAAAGACGGAATCGAGTATTACGGCCCGGATGCCCTGAGGGTGATTTCGCATCACTTCCAGCGCCAGTCGGGTCCCGTATGAAATGCCTAACAAGTCCCACTCAGGATAGCCCAATGCTTCCCGCAGGTCGGCAATATCGGCCGCGTTTTCAGGGGTATTATAGCCTGTCAGATCAATGCCTTCATTGACCAGGCGGTCATAACAAAGCTCGTCAGGATTTTCGTTGTCAGCGGCCGTTTGAAATTCGGGGCAGTCCAGCGTCGGCAGGGAATGACCGGTTCCACGCTGGTCAATTAAGATTAAGTCCCTTGTTTCGAGGAAAGGATAATTCCAGCTTTCAGGGTCAGCCACAAAGTCGTCCAGGGCGCTGCCGCCGGGGCCGCCAGCCAGATAGACAACGGGTGGGTTGTTTGCTGCCGCCTCCTGATTGGCCGCGTATACAGTGGCAACGGCCAGTTCGATTTGTGCTGAATCGGCCGATGTTCTGTTCTCCGGCACAGTTAAATAGCCACATTCGATGTCGTAGCCATTGGGTATCTCAAAAGGACAGTCACTGGCTTCATAAGTGGCAGCCTCGTTGACGACTGTTTGGGGTTCCGTATCCGATGGGTCGGAGACGGCCGTCTCCTCCTCTGGCGTCTCTTCAAATGTCTCCTCGTCAAAGATGCCGCAAGCACTAAAAACCAGTCCAAACAGTAGTGCCAGTAGAAAATATCGTTGTAATTTTTGCATTTGATCCTTAATTTTGTGCCGTTCATACCGGCTACTGTAAACCACTCAGTAAACTATTCTAAATATCTCATAGCGCCGTCTATAAAGCAATTCCACTGTTGATCATTTTATGGTTAGAGGGACTGATGGGTGGTTGACAGGGCGTAGGGGCGGAGATATTCTCGTTGTTGTGATTGGATGGAAAAGGGTAGCACAATCGCGGCAGCGGTTTGTTTTGTGCTTGTTGTTCGTTGTTTTTTTGTGTGCCTGCCATGGAGTTCCTGGACAGGTGGTTTTGCCTACCAGGATACTGAGTGCGGCCGTTCCTTTAGGCACATTTACTCCAGCGCCAAATGGACTGCCTTCAACCTGGACACCGGAGGCTGCTGCTGCCCAGGCAACCCAACAGTTCCGGCAGGCAGGGCCGACTCTGACCCCCAGCGTCACGTCGACGATACCCCCCTCTACACCTATTCCAACGGTCACGGCGACCCCGACCATTACCCCCACCCAAACCCCATTTCCTAATATTGCCACGATTATTGCCGGACTGCCGCCCAGCACAGAGTTGGGGCCGAGCAAATTGGGGATACACGTCATTCGGAACAATAGTCCGGCGATTATGGATTTCGTGCGCCGCTCACAACCGGCGGTGATGAAGAGCGTTGACGACCTCGGTTTCCTGGCCGAAGTACGCGCCCAATCTCCCAGAACGATTATTGTCGGCCGTATTGACGATGTCTTCATTCAAAACTACATTGGTAATCCTGAGGAAGCGGCCCGCGAGTACGTCAACAAACATTTAGAGACGTATCAATCTAATCCGGCTGTTGATTATTGGGAAGGCTGGAATGAGCCAGACCCCGGCCCGACCCTGATGAGCTGGTATGCTCGGTTTGAACAGGAACGTGTGAAGGCGATGGCCGAACATGGGTTGAAGGCGGCAATTGGCGGATTTCCACCGGGCGTGCCAGAATTGGATGAATTTGCCATGTTCCTCCCGGCGATTGAAACCGGGATTCAATATGGGGCTATTCTGACTTTGCACGAGGGCGATATTTCAGAGGGCAATTTGCGCTTTCTTTATGGTGCGCCGCTGCCAGGGTATCCTACGTTTGCTGACCGAGGTCTGATGTCATTTCGCTATCGGTGGTTCTACCGCGAGTTTTTAGAACCGGCTAATATGGTGATCCCGTTGGTTGTTTCTGAGCTAGAATTTGCCGGTTGGGACAGCATCTCGGAAGAAGAGTTAATTGGTCAGTTGGCCTGGTATGATACTGAGGCTCGAAAAGATGGCTATTTTATTGGCTTCACAGTCTTTACGGCCGGTGGAATCAATGTCTGGCACGATTTCGACCTTAATCCTATCCTGCCCGATCTGACCGCCTA
>JBAPRX010000227.1:0-10193 GCA_049281335.1 Promineifilaceae bacterium (SeqCode) | reverse complement strand
CTTATTTGCGCCATGCCTGGCCTTCCCCCGAACCGGTGACGATGACCCTGCTGACGGGTGAAGGATGTCAATTGAAGCTGCTGGAACGGCCGTTTCAACCCTCTGATGATACCCTGGCCCCATTCCCTCCGGCCGAAATTGCGCCACCCGAACCGATTGAAACTTTACGCCCCGAACTGCGCCGCCAGACAATTGAGCGGGATGTTGTGAATGGGGTGACAACTTTCACCGTTCATCAGGATTCCGGCCGTATTCGTTATGGCAATCATGGGTTGGCGTTGGATGACATCAGCGTCCACACGATTACCATCTGTGACAATGATCCACTTTCGATGAAACAGACGGTTACGTATCGCCTGGAATACAAACGGGGGGAGTGGCAGGTCAAGATGGAGACGGAGAGTGTCTTAACGGCCGATGCCAGCCATTTCTACCTCTCCAACACCCTCGACGCTTACGAAGGCTCGACTCGCGTCTTTACCAAAGCCTGGACGAAGAAAATACTTCGTAATGGCGTCTGAAGATAGTTGATCGGAGTTCGGTTGATTGATTTATTGGGTTGATTGAGGGGGGAAAGTAGTGGGGGCTATCCCTTGTAGCTGCTAAAGACAGTACAAGGGATAGCCCCGGTTTAGGAGGGATGGGTGATTGTTAGTTCAGGCTGTCCAGAATCGCCATATCCGGGCCGAGGAAGGAGCCGGTTGGAGCCAGGTAGAGGCCGTTGATGCCGGTCGCGTTCAAACCAGCGCCGTTCATGTCCATAACCAACGCCGGTTGGCTGCTGTAGATGTCGGCCGTATCAAAGCCACCAAAGGAGACGGCCGTTGTGAGATACAGGTCGCCGCCTTCTGCCTGCCACAAGCCATCTGTCTGGCTGCCAGCGAGGTTGGGAACTGTGTCGGCGTCGAAGTGGAGGAACCAGCTTCCGCGTGTGTTACTACCCAATCGGGTTGGCTCAAATCGCAGGACATCAGCCGGATCGTAGTCATCAAATGGTTCGGTCAGGCTCAGGAGCAAGCCCTGCTCGGTCAAAGCGATGCCATCAACGTTGTTGCCGCTCAGACCGACGTCGGAACCATCGAATATCATTGAGAAACGGCCGCGAGCCTGCTTGTAGAGGGCTATGTCTTCCGGCTCAACGGTCAGGCCGCGCCGGATCATGGTTGATTCAGCAAAGCTGAGGAGCAGGTCGCCATTCGGCCGAATGTGGAAGCCGTCAATGTTTGCTCCGGTCAGGCCGTGTTCTGAGCCATCGAAGTAGAGCGACCAACTGCCATCATAGACCAGGATGTCCTCCGGGCCGTATGCCAGTCCATCGGCCGTAGTTCCGGCGCTGTCAGGACTGATATAGGTAACTGAGGAGAGGCTGCCATCGCCAACGGTTAGCGTTCCGTGTTCCATCACAGGCGTTACGCCGCTGCCATCGTCAAAAGCGCGGGCCGTCAGGGTCAGGTTGGTGATGCCTTCGGCCAGACCGGTGAAGGTCACATTGCCCAAAGACAAATCCCCACTAACCCCAACGACAGCCAGGGCCGTGAAGGAGACGATGTCAGGCGAATTGCCGTCCCCCTCACTGAGATTACATAGACTGAGGCTGAAGTCGGTGCTGTTGGCTTCGCAGTCGGTAAACTCAACGACTGCCGGGTCGAAAGCGATGTCCAGCGTAACGGCCGTCAGGCTGTTGCCATCCGGCACGTTCACCTGCACCGGAATGGTCAGCGATTCGCCTACGGCAGCCTCGCCGGAGCCAATATGGATGGTTGAAGGGGCCATTGAGGGCTGTGAAGGTGGCTTGTTTTCGGCCGATTCTCCAATCAACCCTCCAACCATTCCTTCGACTTGCGATTTGCCCGCAGGCTCATCCGCACCGGGACACAGGCTGTTGGGGATGCCGACCTCACACTGCATAATGTAGAGGGCGTCCACGACATCACAGACGTTGTCTCCATTGACATCACAACCAGGCAGGTAAAGGGTATCCGGTTCCGGCGGGCAGTTGTTGCTGTCGCCTCGCAAGCCAACTTCGCGCTGCATGATGTAAAGGGCGTCAATCACATCGCGGCTGCCGTCACAGCTTGGGTCGCCGGGGAAACCGGCCGCGATAACTTCAACCGGGAACGGCCCCATGACAGCGCTGTTACCGGCCGTATCCTGACCAGTGAGGACCAGCCAGTAATTACCGACCGGTTGGTTAAAGGTGTACGACCAGGAATCGTTCACCACCGGGATCGTTTCGGTGATGGTGTTGCCAGCGGTGTAAACAACGGCCGACAGCACATCGAAGGCATAGCCATCTGTCACCAGACCGGCCAGCGGTGTCCCACCGGCAGGAACCTGTGCTGATTGTTGGGTCAGGGTTATGACCGGCGCGACCGTGTCTACCACCGTCGTATACCAATCAGAAGCGGTGACATTGCCGCCGAAATCGGTGGCTCGGAAGCGAACGGTATGGGTAACGCCGTCTTCGTTGGGCAGCAGCCAGGGATAAGACCAGGACTGTTGTCCGTTGCCAACGGCCGTACCGACCGCGCCAGTTTTCCAGGCATTCGCAGCGCTGTCAAACTGGGCATCAACAGATTGTACGAGAGCGCCAACCGGGGCCGGGTCTGACGTTGTCCCATTGAGGGAGAAGGTGGTCGCATTGCCAACCAGAGGCGGCACGTTCGGCGTAATTTCGGGGGCAATGTCATCAACGGTGAAGGTTACAGTGGAAACACCGCTCACCTGTCCGTGATAGTCCGTTGCTCGAACGTATAGATCAAAGGTGCTTTCTGACTCCAGGATAGATGTCGGCACGGAGACAGCCGCTGACCAGGAGTTCGTGCCGGTCGCAGTTTGCCAGATAATACCATCCAGGCTGACTTCCACTTTTTCGACGCCGGTGCCAAAGTTGTCATCGGCCGTACCCAGGAAAGTCTGTAGGCCGTGACCAATTGCATATCCGGGGTGATGACTGGTTGTTACGGATGGCGGGGTCAGGTCAAGGGTGTGAACCAGCGTTGCAACCAGAGGCAGTGGCAGTTCGGTTTGAACCTGAACCGTTGTCGTCACCGCTTCCAGTCCTGTCAGGTCATTGTCCAATTGAGCCGTGACAGTGATGGTTTGACTTTCACCAGGAGCCAGGTTCGGGACATCCAACAGCCAACTGTTGGCTAAGGCACAGTCATTACAGGTCGCTCCACTGACCGACAGGTAGTTCACTCCCGCACTGCCATTTAGCTGAACCTGGACATTTTCACTGGTACGATTATCAATGTTACTAATCTCAAAGACATAGTCCACAGCGCTGCCATTGGTCAAGGTGTCCTGGACCGGTGGTGTACTGGCGGCGCTAAATGTCAGTGATGGGTCCTGAGCAGAAGCAGGCAGGCTGAGCAGGTCGGTGCCTACAACGATGTTCTGCCATTCATAGTAATAGTTGAAGTCACCATCCAGTTTGTTGATGATGGGGAAGGCGCTCCATACATCACCGTTGTTATTTTCCGCAAAGGCAAACAGACGATGGTGGTCAAAATCAAGCGTTGAACCGAGCGGCAGCGGCAGGTCAAAGCCGATACTCAACTCTGTCCCTCTGGTTTCCGGGTCGCTGGCCATTTCCACATAAAGATCGTTCACCCATGCGCTGCCATCGTATTTCCAACCGGTGCTGGTCCATTCATCGCTGACACGAACGGCGTAGTCCGCCTCGAATGGCAGCGATACGGTACCGGAGACTGGTGTCGTTGTGCCGCCATCATACAAGTCCCAATAGATCCACATTGTGCCGTCTTCGTCCCAGTTAGCCCCCTGCCAGCCAATGTAGCTGCGACGGCCGCTCCAGGTTGCATAGAGAGATTGGTCAATCCCTGGCCGTTCATCTGTATCGAGCCACTCAGTATCAGTCAGCCATTCGTCATGCTGAATATCCAGGAAACCGTCCATGGTCAGTTCTATACTCTGGAAGGAACCAGGCCAGGGGACGCCATACAACTGCCCCAGGTACCAGGGGCCGAAGTAACGCCAATCAACGTTGCCGACTTCATCTGCCGCTCCAATTTGGGCCCCAAAGTTGGGGTCATCGATTTCGGCGACATAGGTGGTTGTATAGATAGGATTGGTCGGTGGTACATTCGGGTCGGCGCTGCCGAAATTACCTAACAAGTGGGTGACGCTGCTGCCGTCAATGGGTAAGTCCCAGGTAAAGGTGACGGTTGAGTTCTGGTCCAGGTGCATGCCGATAGCCGCTTCTGAATCAACGTTGATTTCACCTACTAACCGGGGAGCGCCGGTGTCAATGGTGAAGGTGAAAACCTGCGCCCGCGACAAACCGCCGTAATCCGTCACCCGTACCTTCATCGGCACGGAGGTGGCGTCAAAGCCTTCCGGTAATTCCAGCGTGTAGGTGAAGTAGCCGTTGTGTTCGCTGGCATCGCCGGGGTAAGCGGGGATTGTTCCCCAGGTCAGGCCGCCATCCACACTAATTTGATAGCCGTTGATGCCGGTAAACCCTTCTTGCGGGTTGGTGCCAACATTTTCCTTGATGTCTTTGGCCTGTCCTTGGAAGTGGATGGCGTCACCGCCAACGATGACATCATACGGTGGAATTGGCAGCAGCTCGTCAAAGAGGTTGAAGTACCAGATTTCCGGTGGAGTGGCGTCGTAATAGGTGGTGTGGATGTCCCAGGCGACGGTCTTGGTTTGAACAGCGCTGCTGCCGACCTGTCCGGCCCCATCCACAGCGAAAGCCTGGATTTGGGCATCTACAATTGGCGAACCGGTATCGTTGACGAAGATGTAGTGGAATTTTCGTGGCGTGACGCCATCGGGTTCCCAGGGTTCCAGCGACCATCTTCCTTCGTACCGTTCCCCGTTGACGGTGAAGTAAACATCATCTACATCAAAGGAGGTGCCGATGTAGTCGGTGACGACGCCGGTCAGACGCAGCCAGGTTTGACCAACCCCTGAGGCGTAGTCAACGCTCAGGGTGACGACTGGCGCAGTATCGTCTACATAGAACGCGCCCTCGTACCAATCGGCCGTATCTATTTCCGCATTTCCAAGCGAGTCTGTTGCACGGCTGTAGATGCGGTAGAAACCGGTGCTGGTTGGGGTGAAGGGGGCGTTCCAGTAGGAGAGTTTTTCACCGGGACTATCGAGCGTGGCCGTTGTCCACGTCACCGGCAGGGTGCTGGTGATGGTAGAGGTGGGGCTGGCAACCGGCACAATAGCATACTCGACCGACCCAACCCCGATACTGTCTGTGGCAACCGAATCATCCGGTTGGCCCATTAGAATCGAAATCGGCGGAATTATCAGTTCGTTCCAGCCAATGTCGGCCCGGATGCCACCGCCGGTTGGAACCGGTTCGTTGGTAGAACCGGCGTCAATAGCTGGCGATCCTAGTTGGAGGTAGCCGTAGTCGCCTGTCAACATCGGGTCTAGTCCGACAATATCGGAGGAACCCGCCTGGACATCGTAGTAGTCCACACTGTTGTAAAGGAGGTTGTTCTCGCTGTAAATAATACCTGTCGCTGTTGTCATACCAATGCCGGTGCTAATAACGGCCGTCACTGTGACTGTCTCAGCGTACAGTCCAAAGGTATTCAAATTAAGGAGATTGCTGTTGGTGTCCAGCCAGTCATATTTGCCGTTGGTGAGAATGCCGGTGGTGTTGCTTATGATGGTATTGAATTGAGCGCTGCCGCTGGAACGGCCGTCTACCATAATCCCGGTCTGGTTGTCTTTGATCAGGTTACGGTTGATTTCAACGCCGTAGGAGCCGCCGGTCACGAGCAGACCGATGGGTTCAGGCCCATCCCCGATGAGGGTAAAGCCTTCGACCTTTGTTCCGACCGTTCCGCTCAGGGTCACAGCCGGACCGCCGATACCAACAATGGTCGTTTGGTCCGGGTCGCTGCCCAGCAGTTGTAGATTCCAGTTGATTTCGACCGATTCGGTGTATACCCCTGTATCTACGCCAACGGTGAACTGGGTGCCATCGCCATCAAAGAGCGAGAGCAGGTCTGCCTGGGCGGCGTCAACGGCATCTTGTATGGTGTCGAAGGCATCTATGCCCCAGATAAGGCCGTCGTTGTCGCAGGTGTCACAGTAGTCGTGGCTGGCGACAAAACCGGTGCCGGTCTGTTCCATATGGCCGATGTCGGCGAAGTCCCCGGCCCCCGGCGGCACGGAATCACCCGGCGAACCGGCGTCAATGACGGGGGAGTTATGTTTGACTCGGAAGTCGTTGTTGCCGAAGTCCACGAATAAGGGGTCGCTGAAGATTTCACCGCCACCGGGGTCGTTGGGAAGCATATCTGTCCCGTTGGCCCAGTAGAGGTTGAACTGGTGGTTCTGAATGGCGGCACAGCCTTCATATGCCAACGCCGTGCCGGTGTTGTAAGCGAAGATAGTGTTGCGGACATCCACCGAGGCGCAGTTTACAGCGATGAGGCCGTCCACATTGCCGACGATGCTGTTGTTTTTGAGGTTGAGGTCGGCCGTACTGCCATCAATGGAAACGGCCGTTCCCATATCCCGAATAATCGTTCTTTGAAGCTCAATACCAGTTGCGCCATTAAGGACGCTCATACCGGTGCTGCTGCCGTCACCCAAGAGGGTCATATTCACGAGCGAGGCATTGCTGACGCCGTCGGCCGTAACCAGGGCGGTTGCGCTGCCATCTTTGGGGAAGCCCAGGTAGGTCAGCCCGGTTCCTGAACCGGCCACGATAACGTCATTGGTCAGGGTAATAGCTTCATAGTAAACGCCCGGTTGGACCAGTACCCGGTCTGCGCCGCTGTTAATGGCCGCCTGGATGCTGGTGTAGTCGGCACCAGCCGGGCCGACGGTGACGTCGCCCGCCAGGAACCCATTTTGCGTTTCGCCTTTGTTGGCAAGGCCGCGTGCATTGGAGCCAGCTACGAAGTTAGTGCCTGATCCCGCCACAGGCAGGGTGTTTTGGTCAATATAGAAGGGTTGTGCCTGACCGAGTGCGTTAAAGCCCATTCCGGCTGCGGCCGAATCGCTCGGCACGACTGCCAGGTCGGAGGAGCCGTCACCGACGAGGTCGGCGCCGCTGATGTAGGGAGCAGAGGAGGCTGAATCGACCCCCTCGATGGTCGCGGCAGCGCTGGTCAGATTGCTGCCTACGATGAGATAAGCGTCGCCGTCAGCATTGCCGATGAGCAGGTCGCCTCGGCCGTCTTTGTCCACATCCCCGACAGCGGCAAGGAAGCCGGATAATGGCGAAGCGAAGCCGGATAATGTCTGGGTGGTGAAGGACTGGCCCGCATCGCCAAAGACGACGACCGGAGTCGCGCCATTGCTGTAAGCGAAGTCGGCCACCCCGTCGCCGTTGACGTCGCCTGCGCCGACGATGGTGGGCAGGCTGTCACTGCTGGCAAAGGAGGCCATTGCATCGGCCGTATTCAGGGTGGTCAGGTCTCGTTCGCTCCAACCGCTGCCGCCAGCAAAGAGGTAGACAGTTCCGCCGAAGGCGACGGCGAAGTCGTCTATAAAGTCGTCGTTCAAGTCGCCAACACCGGCAACTGTCGCCCCGGCATTGGATGTTTCTAAGACCGCACCGGCCAATATGTTGACCAACTGCGTGTCAAATGGCGTCCCATCACCCGGCAGCAGGTAGACATACCCGGTGCTGCCGGTGGTCGTGCTGACCAGGATGTCGCCTAAGGTGTCGTTGTTGACATCTCCGGCTGCGGCGAAGGAACCGGAGATATTCTCGCCGTTAGCATTGGAGAAGATTTCCGTCCATTTGCCCGGACGGCTGGTAACCAGTTGTATTTCGCTGCTAACAGCCAATGGACTGCCGTAGACCAGGAAGATGCGGTTGTTGGTCGGGTCGCCAATGAGCATATCTTCAAAACCATCGCCGTTAAAGTCGCCTGCCGGTTGAATCGTGCTGCCTAATCCAGCGCCGTTGGCGCCGATATAAGAGGGTTCCTGACCGGCCAGAGATTCTAGTTCGCCGAGGTTGGGAATGGGCCAATTACCGGGACGGCCGTCTATAACGACCACTTTACCAGCGCCATCTTCGGCTGCGGGCAAACCCACTGCCAGGTCGCCCAGGCGGTCGCCGTTAAAGTCACCAATCCAGGAGAGGGTGATACCGCTGTCGTCGTCAGCGAAAGCGCCGGGCTGTAACCAGACAGTGGCGTCGTCAAGGCTGTTCAGGCTGCCATTCAGGTCAACCGGGCCAGGAGGTAAGGGGTTCCGACCGGCGTCACTGGCGACGCCATAGAGATTCAGCGGCTCGTTCATGGCGACATGGGGCGGCTCGTCTTGTAAGAAGGTGCGGTTGGTCATCTCGCTGGTTGGCGGCAGCAGGTCTACAAAAACTGTCTGATCGGCATAACCTATGTTGCCGAAACCGTCATAAGCACGTAAGTGCAGGGTGTGTTCGCCCTGTGCGCTTTGGGTGATGTTTGGCAGTTCCCAAACGCCGTTCCAGGTTGTACTAAGCGGGAGAGTGTCCGTTTCCCAGATGGTGCGCCAGGGTTGGTTGTTATAGCGCATCTGTACCCGGACCAGACCGGAATAGTTATCGGTTACGGTTCCTTCCAGGTTGATGGTGTTGGAGTAAGACTCGCCAGCGCTGATGGTTGTTCCCGGTGGCAGATTGGAGGTGATGACCGGGGCCAGACTGTCCACCGTTACCTGAACCGAGGCGGGAGCGCTGGCGTTGCCGACCGAATCGTAAGCAACGGCCGAAACGGTCACGATACCATCATCGGGCAAGTCCCAGGTGTAGGCCCAGGGGTTAGTGTCGGTGGCGGTAAAGGTACCGGCGGGAACAGTTACATCAACATGGTCTACCCAGGTATCCCCATCCTGTGAAAAGCCACCCATGACGAAGTAGTCGCCAATGAGGATCGTTCCGCTAAATGGTTCCGATAACTGAACAGTCGGTGCGTTATTATCCTGAACATACGCAATCTGCGATCCCATATCCTGCGATGTACCACCAATCGGATAAGCCAGACTGGTCGTAATGGCGTCAGTTACCGTCCCAGTTCCGCCCTGAGCCGTCAACCCGACATCGAACGACTGCAAGAAAGTCAGGTTTTGGCTGCTGAAATCCCATTCGTAGCAGTCACCATTGATCTGAGTGGCCGGTACGACGTCGCCGGTTGCTGTGACAACGACGTTGGTCAGCGCCGAGGGGATGCAGAAGGAAAGTGTGTTTGAAACGGCCGCGCCACCCAAATTTTGCAGATGGACTGTGGCTGTCACGGTCTGACCGGCCGCCGCGTAGACGCCGATAGCGCCATTTGGATTGAACTGTAACGGCCCGGCGTCCAGGGTAAATTCGGGAGCAAGATTGAAAGCGTTCGGGCCAGAACCGCCGTTTTTCTCAGAGCCGTCTTTTAAGCCGTCGCCGTCATTGTCGTTGCCCAGCGGGGTCGTGAATGTCCAGTAATCGGTGCCGTTGATGTTGACAAACCAACCACCGCCTGTCCATTGGCTGCCGTCCCAGTGGAACGTCTCTTCGCCATCGGTCAGGCCGTCGTCGTCACTATCACTATCATTAATATTGGTGCCAAGTTGGAACTCCAGACCGTCACTTAGGCCATCGCCATCCGTATCATATTTTTTCGGGTCGGTTCCTAACTCATCCTGTAAATCTGCTTCAAAGCCATCGGAGAGGCCGTCACCATCGGTGTCCCACAGCGTCCAATTTGTTCCCAACGCCACTTCGTCGCGGTAGGCTAATCCATCGCCATCGCGGTCGCTTCGATTGAACGGAGATGTGCCTGGCTTATTGTTGTTGAGCGCTGACCAGGTCCATAAATCATCTATGTCGGCGGGCAAGACGTCAAAATAGATCGATATCGAATCCCATCCGTCATCCAGCTCGTCCGGCAAATAGAGGGTATCTGTCTTATCACTACAACCATCGCCGCTGTTGAAGAAGTTCTTGGCGCCACACTCTTCGTACCGGGTTTCGATTTTGGCTTTGTAAAGTAGATCCACAACCCGATTGATACCGGCATTGTTGAAGGTGAAAGCGGCCGAAAAATCGTTGCTGCAGATTCTTCCCCATTTGGCCCATCGGTCGCCGTTTTCGTCTCTGTAAAGGATATAATCATATTTACAATTTGATGTATCGCGGCTTGTTTTGTTGTCTACTGTGGCGTCGGAATCGGCCTGGAACCAGGCGTAGGCGCTGCTGTTTGCCAGTTGACTGTTATTAC
>JBAPRX010000226.1:0-7970 GCA_049281335.1 Promineifilaceae bacterium (SeqCode) | reverse complement strand
TAAATCGAATGTATCTGCAAAATCAAATCTCCCGACTGCCAGCTCCAGGAAGGGGCGTCTAGCGAATCTCCCTGCACCAGAATTGAGCCATCGGGGTTGAGAACATGGGTAAAAAAAACGGCGTCCGTTTCAAAGGCAGGCGGCACAACCGGCCCCACCTTCGTTGGGTCCAAGACCTGCCAGAGCGTCATGATCTCGGCCGTCCCCCCTGCAGGAACCGGCGAGGCCAGCCATCGCGCCCCCAGTAAGAGAGCGGCATCACCAAAGTTGACCTGTTCATCAGCCCACTCCCAACTGCCGGGCGCGAGTGTGTAAATGCGGAAAAAGGGATCGAGGTCGTCCGGTCTAAGGGAAATGGTGTTTTCTAGCTGTACAAATGGCTCAAAAGCGGGGTGAAGGGGGGTTGAGGCCGGAACAACGAAAAGACCGCTTCCGCCATTGGGAAAGACCAGGGCGTGACGGCCGTCTACCCAGCGGCTTTGCAGGGCGTTTGTTCCTAAAAGGACACGGGCCACCGACGGATCATGGGCCGGGCCGGGGTAGAGGGAAGAGATAACAACCGGTGATGTTGCCGCTTCTCCATCCAAATAGGCCAACGCTTCTACCAGCGTGTGCTGGTATGCGGCCCGTACATCCGGCGACTCGGCCCACCGTTGAAAATAGTCCCTGGCCGTTAGCAAGGTAACTGCCGTCAGCCAGAGCGCAGCCAGCCCAAAGACAAGGCGGCGTTCCAGGCGCAAGCGGTTCACAGCCCATTTTCCGGCCGTTACAAAGCCAACGGCGGGCAGTAGATAGGTTGCGGCCAACGCGCCCATGTTGCGGGTTGTGTTGGCTGTCGGCCCGGTGATCAGGGAGGGCAAGATGCCGACCCCAAACCAGATGAGCAGCAGGGCAAAGGCTGGCTTTCGCCACCGCCGCAGGCAAACAAGCAGCCCAACCAGAAAGAAGACGGCCGAAATGGGATCGAATAACGGCCGACCGGGAATATTATAGGCCAGAAATTGGTCCCCATAGCCAGGCCAGAAAAAGGCCAGCAGCGCGTGGCTTGCATTCTTGATGATTGGCCCCAGATTGCCCGACAGGAGGTTTTGCAAAGGGCCGTCCAGCATTTCCAGGCGGGTGTCAGCCCAGGGGTTTCGCTGGACGTAAAGGAACATCGGGATGGTCAGCGCAAAACCAGCCACCAGACCGATAAGGGTCGGCCGCCAGGCGGTCCGAAACCGTTCCCGGTGAAAGAGGGCCAGATAGCCGATGAAGAGGGGAAAAATGAGCCACAGGACGCGGGCCGCCAGATAGGTATGGAGGGTGGCGGCGACGGCGACAGCGAATCCGGCCAGATATAACCGGCGGTTCATGCCTCTGCGAATTAATAACCAGAAGAAGAGAATGGCGCAGGCAGTCAGGAAGGGCAAAATACCGGCCCGGAGCGCCTCGCGGCTGGTTGCCAGAGGCCAGAAAGAGACAGCCAGCAACGCGGCAGCCAGCACGGCCGTCCGACGGCCGAAAGCGATCTGTCCCCAGCGATAAGCGGCGGCAATGGTCAGCAGTCCAAAGAAGACATTCACCAGCCGCAGGGCAAAGAGGTTCTTGCCGATCAGGGCCATATTTCCGGCCACGATATAGTTGTAGAGCGGTTCGCTGCCGTAATTCAGAGGAAAGTAATAGCGAAGCTTCCCGTCTAATATATTGATGGAGTCCCAGCCATGATTGGCTTCGTCATGAGTCAGGCCAGGTGGAATTTCAGTCAGTTGGTGCGTGCGAAAGGCAAAAGCCAGAAGCAGGATCAACAGCAGCGAGACAAGCGAAAAGCGGCCGGTTAGGAATTTCAAGGTTGGCCTAATTTTTCTTGGTCGCCACTGCAAATACTTCTCGCTCGAAGAACCATCGAAAGGGGGGGACCTCGAAAAAGAGCCGCCGGAGGGCGGCGAAGATAAAGTTCTCCTGCCTGTTTTGGGGCGGCGTGTCCAGCCAGACTTTGCCCTTGAAACCGGCCGATTTGAGCGCCTGGTTCATACTACGTATGTCCTGTTCGTTGACGTGGACATCCTGGTTGACAGGGACAATGGCTCTGGGGTTTTTGGGGTAGGAGCCGCTTTGGCGGAACAGGCGGCGGAAAAAGCGGACAACAGGGTAGGCGTAGGTGTCGTACCAGCGGTTGGGGGCGGTGTGGATGATGAATCGGCCGTCATCTTTCAGTACCCGGCGCACTTCCAACATCGCCCGATGCAGCTCCCAGGGGTAGAGATGTTCAACAACGTCGAACATTAATACCCGGTCGAAGCACTTATCGGGAAAGGGCAGCCGCTTGGCGTCGGAGCGATAGACTCGGGCCACCCATTGGCCTTGTTTTTCTTCCGCCTCGGCCAGCGTTTGGGCAACGACATCACGGGTCATCAGGGTGGCTACTTCGGCATAGTCTACACCGTAGGCTTCGATGCCAAGCTTCATGCAGTGGCGGATTATCTCGCCGCGACCGCAGCCAACATCCAGAATTCGCATGTCTGCATCAACTTCAGCGACGGCAAAGGCGTCGTTTAGCCGTCTGGAAAGATGGCGTCCTTCGGATTCGACAAAGACATCGTAGCCTTCGCAGGCCGTTAGAAAGTATTCTTCGGTATATAAGGTTGAAGGGAGGGGCTTGTTTTCTTCCGTTTCCATAGTTGCCGAGCATTATAAAACACCCCCTTACCAACGTCAAAGGATGCAGTGAAACTTTTTTTGATATACTGCGTAGTGACAAGTGAAAAGTGTTTGGAGATGAAATATCAGGGTTTTGAAGAGGAACAGATCTGGCTTGAACAGGCCAGAAATGGAAATAAGGACGCATTCGGCCGATTGATTGACGCATATCAATCTCCTGTTTTTAACCTGGCCTATCGAATGTTGAGCAATGCTGATGAAGCAGAGCAGGCAGCCCAGGAGGCGTTTATTCGCGCCTGGACGCGCCTGGACAGCTACAACCCACAGCATAAGTTCAGTACATGGTTGCTTTCTATTACCTCAAATTATTGTATTGATTTGATTCGCAAAAGAAGGAAACAGCTATTGTCTATTGACGGCCCTTTGCCGCCCCACCCGGCCCTGACAAGCGAACAATCGAAAGGGCCAGAGGCCCAGGCGATGCAAGGCGAAGAACAAGAAGTTGTTCAGGTACTACTGGAAACTTTATCTGAAGAGTACCGCGAGGCGGTTGTCCTACGCTACTGGTATGACATGTCTTACGATGAAATTGCGGTCGTGATGGAAACGACTGTCAGCGCGATAAAGTCTCGTCTTTTCCGCGCCCGCCGCCAACTGGCGGAATCGGGCGTTGAGATGGGACTTGTTCCTGCCGCCGAATTAGAGGCGATGGTTTAAATAAATATGAAGAGAGACAAGGAACAGATCAGAGATTGAGCGCAACGCAGCCAATCTCTACTTATCGGAGTGACTTATGGAACATGAAGAAATTTACTTACTCATGATGGAAGCGCTGGATGGCGATCTCGCAGATTCCGATTACAGAGAGATGGAGGCTCATCTGGCAGTTTGCCATTCTTGTGAACGGGAATGGCAGGCGGTTCAGACCATTCACCAGCTTTTCTTGCAAGCCCCGGTTTTGAGTCCGGCGGCCGATTTTACGCAGCGAACGCTGGCCGGTTTGCCAAACAATTCCTATCGTATCTGGCTGATTGGGATCATTTATGGATTCTTGCTTGTGAGCGGTGTTTTACCGTTGGTGGTTATTGGCTGGGTGGTTACTACGCTGGCTCCGGCCCTGATCGAACCCGTTTTTGGACGCGGTCTGGTTCAGGCTGGTAGTCAGGTGGGGGCATTGATTTCGGCCGTTGTTGGGGCTTCCTGGCAGGGGTTGGGCGGTTTAGTTCAACTCCTGGCTGACCAGCCGAATATCCTGGGCTGGCTGTTTGTGATGGTGGGCGTTGTTTTCCTTTGGGGCAGCGTTTACCGGCAAATGACGACCGCCTCGTCACGCGCATAAGCGATTGGAGACTGGAGATTAGAGATTGTGTGCCTGTTGACAGCCAATCTCTAATCTCGATTCTCTAATCCTTGTACATTAAAGAACTGGATTGGTATATGAAATGGAGAAGAGAGCGATGAAACGAATAATAACGATTTTCCTTCTATTATTTATCGTTTTTGCGACCGTACCGGTGGGGGCAGCCTGGGCGGGAACGCTGACGGATCGCATCATAAAGAATGGGGAGGAGGTTAACGAGGACGTTGAAGTTTACGGCGGCAACCTGACCATTGAAGAAGGCGCCATTGTGAATGGCGATGTTGCCGTCTTTGGCGGCCATGCTGAAATTGGTGGCAGTATCAATGGTGATGTGGCTGTCTTTGGTGGTGATGTTGATTTAACCGGGGTGATAGACGGCGACCTTGTTGTCTTTGGTGGCAATATGGAAGTTTTCACTCAGGCCGAAGTGGGAGGCGAATGTGCTCTTTTGGGCGGCAGTATTACGGGCGATGGACAGGATAACGTTGCCTGTACAACTTTTGGCGAGAATTTCTCCTTCCCTTTTGCGGAGTCAATGGGCATCCCGGCCATCCCACCCATACCTGATGTCCCCGATGTTCCCGACATTCCCGCGCCGCATATCGAAGCGCCGCACACTTCGTTTGTCGGCCGATTTTTTGGCACCGTTGGTCAAATTGCCGGAAACAGTTTGGCGCTGGGTTTGCTGGCCTTGATTGTTGCTGTTTTGATTCCGACCCAACTGAATCAGGTCAGCGATGTGGTTATCCGCAAGCCGGTTGCCAGTGGGACAGTGGGGATCCTGACTTCGATGGCCGGGCCATTTGCGATTGCTATTTTGGCCCTTATTTCCGGGCTGCTTATCATTCTTTGTGGTCTAGGGCTGCTTGGCTTTCCGATTGTTCTGGTGTTGTCTATTGCGCTGGCCTTTGGTTTGCTCATGGGCTGGGTTGCAGTGGGAACATTGCTGGGGCAGCGGCTGGCTGAGGTGATGAAGCTGACCAACCGCAGCCTGCCGGTGGTGGCTGCTTTGGGAACGGTTGCGCTGACTTTGGTTATGAGTGCTATGATCAAACTGCCCTTTTTCGGATGGATGTGGTTTATTGTGGCCTTTGTGATTGCCAGCGCCGGATTGGGCGCTGTGACGCTGACCAAGTTTGGCACCCGTGATTATCCTCTCGAGCCGGTGGTCAATGCGGAGAAGGTTGCGGCCGTGTTGGAGACGCTGCCGGTTGAGGACACGGACGATACAGTTGAAGCGGCTGATGAAGTCGAGGAAACCGAAGAAGAATAATGTGGGGATGTCAGGCACTTATTCCAAAACAATAAGTGCCTGACACCTTTTTGTTATGAGGGTTGAGACGCTATGGTTACTTGCAGCGAGATCTCTTCTGCGCCGCGCAGCAGGGTCAGTGTAACCTCATCCCCCACCTGCGTTTGAAATTCCAGATATTCCAACAAACTATTCCAGTCATCAACGGGAACGCCGTTGATGGCGGTGATAATGTCCCCGCCAGCCAGGATGCGGCGATTGCCGACGATAACCTGTTGACTGGCTCCCTGAACACCGGCAATATCGGCCGGGCCGCCCCGGTAAAGCTGTCCCACCAGAACGCCGTGATCCACCGGTAAATCGAGGGGGCCGGATATGTCCGGGGTTACGGAGTAGCCGAGGATTCCGAGCCAGGGGTGAGGGTAGCTGCCCTCATCAATGAGCACAGGGACAATTCGTTTAAGCGTGTCAACAGGAATGGCAAAGCCAATCCCTTCGGCGTTCTGCCGGATGGCGGTGTTAATGCCGATGACGTGGCCTCGTGAATCGAGCAGTGGGCCACCGGAGTTGCCAGGGTTAATGGCGGCATCGGTCTGGATGACGTTGAAGATGAGGACGTCTTCGCTGGTTTGCAACGGCCGACCCAATGCGCTGACCACCCCCGTTGTCAGGGTGCGATCCAGGCCGAAGGGATTGCCGATAGCAATTGCTCGTTGGCCGACCCGGAGATCGGCCGATTCGCCTAACTCGACAGGCACTAATTGGGGTGGCAGTTCGTCTGGCATCAGCACAGCCAGGTCATTAAAGGGGTCAGTTCCGATGACAGTGGCTGAAACCTGCGTTTCGTCAGAAAAGGTTACTTCGATGCTCTCTGCATTTTCAATGACGTGATAGTTAGTGACGATGTGGCCCGCCTGATCCAGCACAAAGCCGGAGCCGGTTCCTTCACTGGGTGTCGCGCCAAAGAAAAAGCTCATGGTGACTACCTGGGAGGTGATGTGGACGACGGATGGGCTAACCCGTTCGTAGAGGTTGGTGATGAGCGACTCTTCTACGTCAATCGGCTCCATGATGGCGTCGGGCAGGGCAGTTGGCGTGGCGACAATGATGGCCGGGGTTGGGGTTTGAGCCGGGGATGGGGTTGAGGTTGGTGTGACTGCTCCTGGTAGGGCGCACCCTAGTATGGCAAGAATAAAGATGAAAAGATAATGGAAATGATGGTTATTTTTGCTCATGCAAAGCCTTCCTAAAGAATTAGGTAGACATCGCTGCTAAAGCCCCCCTATTGATTTTGCCGATATACCGTACCAACGATGGTACGGCCGGTTTTCAAAGGTGTATCCGGCCCCAACCGCGTTCGAGGCCGGATACAAGCGATTAAAAGTCAGACGATGTTATTTCAGACAGCAAGGCTTTTGTTCTTGGCCGCGATCTGGCCGTAAAGATGGCCCATTGAGATATTAATCCAGATCGGCCCGGCCAATCCCAGAATGATCGGTACGATACACGTCCACGAGAGGACACTGTTAACTGCCTGAAGGACAAAATTAGCGGCAATGACAGCTACCATTGACAATAAAATATCGGCGATATTCTCCCGGACAATGCCAAGAACCTCGCCAATTCGGAACAAAGACCCAAATTCATTGGTGCGAATGTATTGGATATACAGCCCCGGAATCACAAGCGCCATTCCTATTCCCAGAATGACGACAATGCACAACATGACAAACCAGGTTAAAACGGCAGCCCCGCCTACTATAGACGCCACATCCTCGTTTCCACTAAAAAGCGGAACCAGGAAGAAGCCGCCAAAACCCAAGCAGAAGATGATCCAGATCGGCAAAGTATAAACGAAGATAGCGACAACAAGGTACAGCCCGTCCATAAATAACTTGCCCCAATTATCCCATTCCGGTAAGGGTAAATCCTTTCCTTCCATCACCTGCCGGGTGACGGCAAGTTGGTAGCCAATCAGGAGAATGGCCGGGATCCCCAAGAGCAAAATAGAGAGCAGGGTAATACCTGCCCCAATGGCTATCTTGGTTATCCATCGCTCGTCGTCTTTAACAAATGTAAAAGCTCTTCCAAAGTCCATAAATCCCTCCTAAAGAAAAGTCAATAGTCGGCCGTAAGTTGTTAGCCGTCAACTCCAAATAATGAAAAAGCGCAAACAGTCCAGTCGTCTCAGGTAGACGCTAACCGCTTGCGCTATATTACAATTGATATGAGCCTCCGCGTTCACAAAAGCCCTTCACTGATAGTCAATGCCTTCGCCGAAAATCAGGAACAGAGGCGTTAAACAGGCGAATAAATTATATCCAGCCTTGTTTCTTTGCCATGTCAGTTGCAAAGGGGACTTCTGCCCACTGCCCTTGATAGGCCTGGTAGCCGACATAGATACCATAAATCCAGGGGATGACCCAAAAGCAGGCAGTGAAGCTAAGAATGACAGTCGCAACAGAAATCAGAAGGGCATGGATGGCGTGATATTTAATGAACGGCCGTGATTTCTTGTCTTCCATCAGAAGGGCAATAAGCGCGATGAGAGGAATGATGTATCCCAGGAACGCCCACAGCTTGTCGTCACTGGTGACTTCCTCGTCCATTCCGGTTGGCTTCATATCTTCTGTCATAGTTTCCTCCAGAAAAATTATTACTTTGCAGTTTGCAAAGTACATAAGCATAAAGGTTATCAACCAGATTGTAAGACTGAGT
>JBAPRX010000225.1:0-4986 GCA_049281335.1 Promineifilaceae bacterium (SeqCode) | reverse complement strand
GTTGGTTCAGGCGTGTCCGTTGGTGCGCTGGTCGGAGTTGGGGAAGGGGTATTCGTTGGCGCTGCCGTCGTTGCAGTCGGCTCAACAACTGCCTCCGTCGGGATCGAAGCTTCAGTGGCATTGGTTTCGGCCGTTGTTGGCTGGACGGCAACTTCCGATGTTGGCGTCTCAGCAGCAGCTTCAGCCGTTGCCGTCAATTCGGCCGCTACCGGCGTTTCTTTATCGCCACCAGCAAGCGCATTATAAGCAACCAGCCCGACCACAAGACACAAAATAATCAAAAGAACGGCCGCAATGCCGCCCAATATATACAGACGATTGCCCCCGCCGCCCTTATCAGCCGCCGCCGGAGGGATGGCCGGTGGAACCGTTGCCCCCGTCCCGGTCCCATAAGCTGGCTGCGAGCCGGTTGTTGGCGGCCGGGTGGAAGGCGAAGTTTCGATAACCGTTGCCCCAACAGGCGTCCGCGTCGTGGCTGCCGGCTCTTCAATTCTGGTGGCGTCAGGTGGTGGCGGGGCAACCAGCCGGGCATTCCGAAGGTCGCGGGCCAGCTCTCCGGCACTTTGATACCGTTGGGTGGGATTCTTAGCCAAAGCCTTATTCACAATGCGAACCAGGTCAACCGGGACATCCGGGCGAAGGGTGCGGAGGTCAGGAACCGGGTCGTTGACGTGCATCATCATCAGGGTCATAGCAGAATCTGCCTTAAAGGGCGGATTGCCGCTCAACATTTCAAAGAGCATGACCCCAACCGAGTAAATGTCAGCTCGGCCGTCTACCTGAGTGCCTCGTATCTGTTCCGGGGCCATATACCGGGCCGTCCCCAACACCGCTCCTGTGGCGGTATGGGAATCGCCGCCCATAATTTTGACAATGCCGAAATCCATCAAGATAGCCTGCCCCTGAACGTTGAGCATGACATTGGCCGGTTTGATGTCCCGGTGGATCATGCTGCGGCTGTGGGCATAATCAAGCGCGTCGGCCACACTGGCGGCCGTTTCGACGATCTGTTCAAAAGGCATCTTGCGGTTGGTTTCGGCCAGCCGCTTCAAACGAGCCTGGAGGCTCTCGCCGGGGATAAACTCAAAGACGATGAAATAGGTGTCGCCGTCGTGGTTGAAGTCATAGACCTGGATAATGTTGTTGTGGCGAAGTTGGGCAACGGCTGCGCCTTCTTCCTGGAACCGGCGGACAAATTCGGGGTCACTGGATAGGTGGGCGTGAATGAGTTTAATGGCGACGACTCGGCGCAGATTAGGATCATAGGCTTTGTAAACGGCCGACATGCCGCCCTGTCCTATCAGTTCGCGGATCTGATACCGCCCGCCAAGTGTTTGGCCGATCCAGCTAGGTTTACTCATGAATAGTCTCCGAAAGTGGGTGTTTGGATAATTGGTAAATAGTAATTGGATAATAGCAAATGGCAAATAGCTAGTTGCAAACGCTCACTTACACCTTGCCATTTGCAACTTGCTCCTTGCAACTTGCTCCTTGCCAATCACCAATCACCCCATCTAATTGATTAACCAAAGATAGCCATTCGTAAAGGTACAGGTTGTTGTACCCGATTCATTGAGAGCGACAAAGGCCACAAAGCCCCGCTCAAAAGAGGCCGATTCCGGGGTGAAGTCACCCAGGAAAGTGCCGTTGGTGTAGATACTAAATGTGTTTTCCCGGCCAATGACAACCAGGCGGTTGGTAGTGTCATTTTGCCACTCGAACGCGGGGTCAATGCCATTGGCATAGATGTCAACGCTGTCATCCAGCACGAGATTGCCGTTCAGTTGAACGCCAGACAAAACTCGGCCGTTTCCGCCCCGCGTCGCCACAATGAAATAACGGTTCCCCGCCTCTTCATCCGCATCAGAGCGAACAACATAGCCGCAGCCCGTCGAACCAAACTGCGTGTTCCAGGTTATATCAGAGGCAACCACAAAGTTGTGGGCAACCGTGACAAATTCAACATCGAAATCATATTGCAAGTAGCCCTCGACAAACAGAGTCAGCGGAGGCTGCATCCAGGCCAGCCGTCCCTGACTGGTATCAATCCCATACGATTGCAGCTCTTGCATAATCGGTTGAAAAGCCTGGGCAGTGGCGTCAGCATTGGAAGCCGCTGTCGTTGCCTGGAAATCCCTGGTGGCCGCTGCACTCTGACTAAGTTGAGTTGCCTGGGCCTGGGCAGTGCCAACCGCCGCACCGGGGTCGTCTGCGGGAAACGTCGCGTCAGGGGCAGGCGTATTCGTTGGTGCAGCAACGGCCGTTGCGGTGTTGTTCAGCGATTGGCTCAGAGCTTGAATAGTCGCGTTCGGCGTTGGTTCCGTGCCGGGAACGCCGCAAGCCAGCATCGCTGTCACAAGCGTGAAAAGGGCCAGAGTGAGCGTTGATTTTCGTTTCATAGTTGATCCAGTCCCTTAGATGACGTCCTTTCGCTTTTGTAATATCAGGATCAGGAAGAATAGCAAGCCAATAATAGCCGACTGGGCGATCCAGGTCTTACCGATCGTTCCCCAATAAGATTGAGAATTATTTTTATCCACAAACAACCAGCCAAAGTCTCGTTCTGTTCGGGTAATGGTCGTTTCAGCCGGTACAACGGCTTTGGCGATGGTCGCCTGCTTTTCCGCTTCCCAACGAGCCTGGGCTTCCAGATAATCGGCCTGCGCCCGTTGGTAGGCAACTGTCTCAGATTGGAAAACGGCCGCTTCCGCCTTGTAAGCGTCCAGGTCGGCCTGGAAATCAGCCTGGATTTGCGAAACTTGA
Source organism: Promineifilaceae bacterium (SeqCode) (assembly GCA_049281335.1). Taxonomy (GTDB): domain Bacteria; phylum Chloroflexota; class Anaerolineae; order Promineifilales; family Promineifilaceae; genus JAKEFB01. The sequence goes on along the minus strand of JBAPRX010000225.1, from coordinate 2,223 downwards.
TCCTGGTACGCTTCCAAAGCATCCAGATAGTCAGCAATGGCGATGGTATCCGTCTCATCGGCCGGTCTCTGAGGTTCCGGTGGCAGAATAGGCGGCGTCGGTTCTGGCCGCAGAGGGGCCGGTTCAACCAGATTCGGTTCGACCGGTGGCGGGGGAACTTCTTCCAACTCAAAACGGCCGAGGCCGGGGAAGTTACAGGAGGCGGGGTCTAATACCCCAAGACCCATACAGGTGCAGCCAAAATCCCGTTTGGCATCAATACTGCTGCCCAGCAGCCGGGCGCGTTCGTCGTCTGGAAGCTGCCAGCAGGTATCGGCCGCCACGTCCGAGCCGGAACCGGTTGCTGCCATAAAAGCCTGGAAAGCCCACCGCGTTGACGTGGGTGAACTAACCGTTTCCGGCAGGGGGACCAGTGCGCCGCCCAGCACAATCTGTGGCAGCATCAGCAAAATAACAATGAGGGGCGCAGAGTTGGCATTGGGCGCCAGCGCAGAGGCGAAGAGACCCAGCATCATACCGGCCATCGTCGCCATGAACAGCGAGAAATAAATGATGCCAAACTCCACCCAGCCTCCCGGCATATTAAAGACAAGGTAATGAACAACGGTATAAACGGCCGCTTGATAAGCCGCCAGGAGCGCCGCTACCCAAATCTTGGACATGATGTAAGGCAAGATTTTCAGGTTAACCAACCTTTCCCGCCTATAGACATCCTGTTCTTTGACGATTTCTCGCATTTGGGCCAGCCCCCCGACCATCACCCCGTATACGGTCAAAAGGAACAGGGTGATGAGGACATTTGCCATATCTCCATTCCCATAAGCAAAAGGATTTTTTCCCAACACAACGGAAAGAATAACATCCAGTAAACTCACAATTGGAGCCGCAGCCAGCATCAAGGCCAGACTAAACCGGTCGCGGGTCAAAATCTTGACATTGCGGGAGGAAAGGATGAAAAACTGGCGAATAGAGGAAACTTGCCGCCGCCGTTTCGGTTTGGCGGTCTCAACAGGCCGGGCCTGCTTATCGGCCGTTAACATCTGTCCCTTATCGGCCAGTGGTTCGGCAATATACTTCTGAAACGCCTGGGTCTTTTGGAACCGATCCCCCCATTCTTCCGGGCTGCCCTTCGATGGGTCGTCCAGAATGGCGTAAATTTCATCAAATTCAATTTCTTTAGCCCGACGATCCCGTTCCGAGCGATACTGGTCGAAAAAGGCCAATGCCTCATCGGGTGGGCCAAACCAGGTCAGATGACCCCCTCTCGCCAGGAAGACCACTTTGTCGGCCAGCATGACGTTCTTGGTAGCATGGGTGATCAAAATAATAGTGCGTCCCTGGTCGGCCAGACGGCGCATGAGATGCATGAAAGCCGTTTCCGTGCCGGGATCAAGGCCGGAGGTCGGTTCATCCAGAAAGAAGAGACCCGGCTTGGTGAGCAGTTCGACACCGATAGAGACGCGCTTTTGCTGCCCGCCGCTCAAGCCGCTGATCTGGACATCCTTACGATGGGTCAAGTCAAGGTCGTCCAGCACTTCTTCGATACGCTTGTGGCGTTCCTTTTTGGTAGTGTCAGGCGGCATACGGAGTTGGGCGGCATAATCAAGCGCCTGGAAAACGGTCAACTCCATGTGGATAATGTCTTTCTGGGGGACGTAGCCGATTTCATTGCGGATGGCGTCGAAGTTCTTGTAGACGTTGATGCCATTCACTTCAACCGTACCGTGAGTGGCGGGCCTGTAACCGGCAATAGCGTCAACCAGGGTGGACTTGCCGCCGCCGCTTTGCCCCACCACAACGATAAATTCACGGGGATTAAATTCAAGAGAAATATTTTTCAGGATATTGAGGTCTTTGCGGACCCATTTGTTAAGGCCGACGGCTTCAACGCCAAAACCGGCGCTTTCTTCAAAATGGGCCAGTTGGTTCTGTCCCATTTCAAAGCGATACGTTCCGATGCGGACAGTGTCATCTGGCTTGAGCCAGACATCTCCCTCGACCCGGACATCGTTGACGAAAGTGCCGTTGGCGCTTCGCAGGTCGCGCACCCGGTAACGCTGGCCGACCCGTTCTACCTGGGCGTGGAAGCGAGAGACAACAGGGCTGTCTACCACAATGTCGTTGCTCTCATCACGGCCGATAGTGACAATCGTTTTCTGGGCAAAGTCCACCACCTGATCCGCCCCGGCCGATGCAACCGCATCGGCCGCTGCCAGATAAGTC
>JBAPRX010000224.1:0-36933 GCA_049281335.1 Promineifilaceae bacterium (SeqCode) | reverse complement strand
CCACATATAGCCTTCCCAATTCCCAACCGATGCATCAGCCTCTTCGGCCATCCGTGAATTATCCGTGAATTACCGACCCCAATCACCCTTCCAAACTGATACAAAGTATCAACACCCTCTAATCCCTACGGCACAATTCATTATCCTCCCCCACCCACCTCTATAAAATTAACATTCCGACCGCAGTTTGTCGGCCAAACTCTCACAAACTTGCTCACCTTGCCCATCTTGCTCACCTTGCTCACCTTAAATTTATCCCATCAATTCAATAACCCATATATAGGTTTAATGCCCTGTTTCATGTTTAGCTCAAGCCTCTAAAATCAGAATGGGAGCCAGGGCAGCAGCGATAGCGACAACTTGAATAACCAGAACCATCACGGCCGGTTTTGGGAATTTTGGCAGCCATCTGGCTGCGAAGTACATCATAATAGGAGCTTGCAAAATGATGAGGAGTTGAAAGATACGGGCAGCAGCACTTTCATCTTCTTGTTGGACATTACCGTAAATAGCCAGGTAGAGAATGACGTCACCAATAGCTGTGAGCGACATGGCTATTGGAAGAAACCCACTCGGTTGTTTAAGAAGTTTTTTCAGTTCCATATCACGCGCTTGGCGTATGACGATTTTGCCATGTAAGCAGCACCCCAACCATAAGCCCAACACTCAAACCGATTGCGAAATCGCTCAGATCATTTCCGGCCGTAGCAAAAGCGAATCTGAATACAAGTGACGAAAACATGGCCGCCCCGGCCATAGCCAGAAATATTTTACTCTTTTTGCTCATCGTGTTTATATCTCCTAAACGCTAAATAAACCTAAAAAATAATAAGATCATTCCTTTCAGGGAGCAAATTTTGAAGGTTTTCGTTAATGAAATGGACAGATTCCCTTAACTTAAGCCGTCTGTGGGTCATCAGCAGCCATCTACTCCCATTAGACCAGTAGTTGGCTTGGCAATCCTGGCTAAATTTTGATAAAACTCTCCCTATGGAGCGGCGATTTCTCTGGTTGTTAGCGGCGGTTTGTTTGCCGACATCTCTATTACTTGTTTTCCAGGCAGAAAGCGGTTGGGCGGAACGGCCGCAATCGGACAACAGCGTCATTATCAGCGAAGTCGCCTGGGGCGGAACGGCCGCAAACAGCGCCGACGAATGGATCGAACTTCACAACCCGACGGCCGATCCCATCAACCTCTCCGGCTGGACACTGACCAACGGCGGCTCCATCCAAATTACCCTGACCGGCGTCATCTCGGCCGGTGGCTTCTACCTCCTCGAACGCACCGACGACAACACCGTCAGCGACATCCCCGCCGACCAGTTTTACACCGGCGCATTAACCAACGGCGGCCAAAGCCTCGAACTCCGCGACGCTGCCAGTCTCCTGGTGGACACCGCCAACGGCGATGGCGGCAGTTGGCCCGCCGGAACCGGTTCCCCCGACTATCTCAGCATGGAACGCGACAGCCCAACGGCCGAAGACACCGACGACAACTGGCACAGCAACAACACCCTCGAACGCAACGGCCTCGACGCCGACGGCAGCCCCATCAACGGCACCCCCCGCCAGCCCAATTCCGGCTGGAACGGTCCCGCACCAACCATTGACCTTGTCCTTCACAAAACTGGCCCCGCCCAGGCCACTGCAGGCAGCAACATCCAATACACCCTGACTTTCACCAACACCGGCAGCCAGACCGCCACCGGCGTTGTCCTGACCGACACCCTTCCCTCCAGTCTAACCTACATCACCGACAACAGCGGCTTCCCATTCAACCAACCCACGCCCGGAACCCTGGTCTGGCAGGTTGGCTCCGTCCCCACCGCTACCCTTCAATCCTTCCAATTAACGGCCGTTATCGGCAGCAGCGTCATCGGCCTTGTCACCAACCAGGCCACCATCTCAACCCCACTCACAGAAACCAACACCCTCAACAACACCGCCCAGGCCACGACCAACGTCACCGGCAGCGGTACACCGCTCGTCCTGATTGACGCCGTTCTCTACGACGGCTATGAAACAGCCGACGCAGACGAAGCCGTCCGCCTGATAAATCTGGGCGATGGCAGCGCCAATATAAGCGGCTGGCAGCTAACGGACGGCAGTTCGACCGCCACCTTCCCCGATGGAACGGTTCTGGAAGCAGGCCAAACGATCTGGCTTTCCTGGCAAGCGGCCGCTTTCACCCGCCAATTCGGATTCTCCCCCGACTTTGAAGTAACCGAGACAGATGCGGCCGTTCCCAATTTGACCGGGACCTGGCCCGGTTTCAGCAACAGCGGGGATGAGGTGTTATTGCTAAACGGCAGCAGCCGGGTGGATGTCCTGGTTTACGAAGGGGGCAATACGGCCGAAAATGGCTGGGTAGGCCAGTCCGTTCAACCCTACACGGTAACTGGTGTCTTTGGGGCTGAAGGCCAAATTCTGTACCGGATGCGCCAGCAGGCAACGGGTCTGCCGGTAACTGACACCGACACCGCCGCCGACTGGGCGCAGTCCCTCCCCGACCCCGTAAACGGCCGTAAAGTCCAATATCCCGGCTGGAATCTGGAACAGTTCTTCTTCCCGGCACAGTCTACGGAGACGGCCGAACTGATCGTCGCCATTGCCCCCGATAACGCCTACGAAGCCATTACGGCCGAAATCAACGCCGCCCAAACCAGCATCCAAATCGAATCGCTGACCTTCGAGAATATCGGCATCGTCAACGCCCTCATCAGTGCCGCGAATCGCGGCGTCTCCGTCACCGCTTTGCTGGAAGGCGGGCCAACCGGCGGCATCACCGATCAGGAACGCTACATTTGCCAGGAACTCGAAACAGGCGGAGGCCAATGCTGGTTCATGATCAGCGACGACAGCCAGGCCATCTTCGACCGCTACCGCTATTTACATGCCAAATTCATGCTGATTGACAGCCAACGGGCCGTCATCAGCAGCGAAAATCTCAGCCCGAACAGCCTGCCCTACGATGATAAGAGTGACGGAACCTGGGGGCGGCGCGGGGTAGCCCTCATCACCGACGCGACCAGCGTCGTCGGCCGTCTTGCAGACATCTGGGCCGCCGACTTCGATCCTGCCCACCACGTTGACCTCTTTCGCTGGTCGGCCGTCCATCCCACTTACGGTGCGCCCCCACCAGACTACGAACCCATCACCGAAACCGGCGGCATCTCCTACACCGTCCGCTATCCTTCTCCCGCCGTCTATCAGGGAACCTTCTCCTTTGAAGTCAGCCAGGCGCCGGAAAACAGCCTGCGAACGCTGGACGGCTTGCTGGCCTTGGTCAACCAGGCCGGGGAAGGGGATACGATATTGGTGCAGCAGTTGAACGAACGGCCGTATTGGGGGGCCAGCAGCAGCAGCCCGACGGCCGATCCCAACCCCCGCCTGGAAGCCTATCTCGATGCTGCCCGGCGCGGCGCGAAAGTCCGCCTCTTATTGGACGACTTCTTTGACACCCCCGGCGCGACCAGCAACCTCGCCACCTGCGCCTACGTAAACGGTATTGCCCTGGATGAAGGCTTGAATTTGCAATGCACTCGCGGAAATCCTACCGGGTTGGGTATCCACAACAAAATGGTGCTGGTTTCATTGAACGGGGTGGGGTACGTTCACGTTGGCAGCTTGAATGGAACAGAACAATCCAACAAAGGCAACCGCGAAGTGGCTCTCCAGGTGCACTCCAACCAGGCATATAATTTGCTGGCCGATATGTTTGAGCGTGACTGGCCCCACCAACTCCATCTTCCCCTGCTGTTCAACGATTATGATGGACCGGTTAACTACGTCCTGATTAGTGAAGTCTTGTACGATCCGCCCGGCATAGACGATGCCGAGTTTATTGAACTGGTCAATCCGACAGCCCTGCCGATCAATATCAGCAGCTACCGTCTGGGAGACGCCGTCAACCCAACCGATTTTGAAGATGTCCGCATCTTCCCCGCCGGAACCGTCATTCCGTCAGGGGAGACGATTGTGGTGGCAACAACGGCAACCGCCTTCTATGCTGAATATGGCTTCAACCCTGATTTTGAGATACTGGACAGCGATCCGGCCGTTCCTGACCTGATAGACGATCCCCTTTGGGGCGATCCAAACGCCACCTTGCAGTTGGGAAACACCGGCGACGAACTCATCCTTCGCAATCCGGCAGGCCAGATTGTAGACGCCATTGCCTACGGGCTGGGCAGCTTGCCCGGCGTCATTCCCTGCCCACTCGTTATGCCCAATTACAGCCTGGAACGCTACCCCTACTGGCTTGACACCAATAACTGTACGGCCGATTTCCGCGAATGGCCCTTCCCAAACCCGGGGAGCCTACCTGATTAATGTATCCCTAATTGTTTGTATTTTAGAACCTTTAACGTATACTGTTGTTAACCGATTAACCCTATGGGTGATTCCATTCTAAAGGACAATAATGGATTTCAGGTTTAAGGAAAAAAAGCTGGAGCAATTATACACAGAGGAAGCAGGCGCGAGATTTTATCCACCGGCTGTTGTAAATAGATTTTTTGAACTGATGGCTATTATTGATGCAGCCCCGGATGAGCGGGAATTTTATAGGTTGAAAAGCCTGCATTTTGAAAAATTGAAAGGAAAACGTGACAACCAATATTCAATGCGATTGAATAAGCAATACCGTCTTATCGTGACTTTGGAAACGGATGAGGATGGACGATATCTACTAGTGGTTGAAATAAGCGACCACTATAAAAAGTAAGTGGTGAGAAAATGAACGAAAAACTGATACCTGCCCGCCTTGTTTCACCCGGCCGTATTTTGCGGCAGGAATTGGATGCGCGTGGCTGGACCCAAAAGGATTTTTCAGAGATCATTGACCTCTCTGAAAAGGCGATTAGCGCCATTGTCAACGGCCGTAAACAGATTACCCCGGAAGCGGCGATTAAGTTTGGGGTAGCTTTGGGAACCTCGGCCGCATTCTGGATGAATCTGGAAGCAAACTACCGGCTGCATCGGGCCATGAGGGATAGCGATGAGGCCCAGTTAGCCGCCATTCGCAGTCGCAGCCAGTTGGTTCCTACCAGGTCTTGACACATTATGATTAAGCCATTGGTTCTAGCAGAAGGCGATACCATTGGTATCGTCAGCCCGTCCTGGGGTGGGGCAGGGGCTTTCCCGCATCGGGTGGAGGCGGGGATTCGATACCTCCAATCAATGGGCTACAAAGTCAAGCTGGCCGAACATGCCGCCAATCAGGACGGCTTTGTATCAGATTCGGCCGAAAACCGCGCCCAGGACATTCACGATATGTTCCGCGATCCCGATGTGAAAATGATCCTGGCTGCCATCGGCGGCGACCACTCCTGCCACCTCCTGCCCCTGCTCGACTTTGACCTCATCCGTCAAAACCCCAAGATATTCATGGGCTATTCCGACATTACCGTCCTCAATGTCGCCATCTGGCAACAAACGGGTCTGACCACCTTCAACGGCCCCGCCCTTCTGACCGATTTTGCCGAATTTCCACGCATGTTTGAGTATGCCGAACAGTATTTCTTGAAGGCGGTTACTAAACCAAAGCCGATAGGTAAGATAGAACCTTCACCACAATGGACAGAGGAATTTCTGGAATGGGAAACAAAAGCAGATCAGAAACGGCCGCGCAACATGACAGACTCTACCGGTTGGAACTGGCTCAAAGCAGGCTTTGGCGAGGGGCCGCTCATCGGCGGCTGCATCGAATCGCTCCAACACCTGCGGGGGACGCCTTACTGGCCGGATTGGGAAGGGGCAATCCTGTTTATAGAAACCTCAGAAGACAAGCCTTCTCCGGCGACAGTAGACGGCATTTTGATGGATTACGAGAATATGGGAGTTCTGGCACAATTGTCGGGAATGCTGGTCGGCCGTCCGATGTCCTACAGCGAACAGGAAAAGCAGCAGTTGAGAGAAATAATTCTGGCCCGCACCGAGAAATTCAACTTTCCCATCATTTCCGATATGGACTTCGGCCACACCGCTCCCCAATTTACCCTGCCGCTTGGGTGCGAGGCAAGGATTGACACAAATCGGGCGCTGTTTGAGATTGTTGAAGCGGCCGTTCGTAATGTGAATGGAACCAGCGTTTCGTTAGCGGCTATTGTCGGGGAGCTTGAAGTAATAAATGATGAGTTCCCCACCTTTGTCAATAAACGGACCGGCGAAATAGTCTCTGTCTCATCAGAAGCAATGGCGGCTGCCGAAGGCAAACGGCCGATGGAAAATGTTTTGGATTGGGAGCAGGAAATGGTCGAGACAGCAAGTGACATTATCAATTCAGATGAGTATCTACCGCTTCCCAGCGCATTTGACATCCATGAATATGATATTATGAGGCGTTTTAGTGAGAGGTATCCCGATGAGGAGATAAGCCGCAGCTTATTGGCAGCTATCAGGGGAAGCGGCGCTTTTCGCCGATTTAAGGGCACTATTTATCACTATAAAATTGAAGAAGAATGGTATGATTTTAAGGTAAAGGCGTTAGCGGAAATTGCCATCCAATGGCTCGAAGACAATGATCTTCCCTACACGACTTGATAGCCTCGCCTTCCTATCCGTCTTTCCCGTTCCGATAACGCTTTGACCATTCCTTGTATAAATGGGTGAAGGTGTCGCCGGTGGCGGCTTGCCAGCGGGTGGGGGTTGTTTTTTCTTCTTCCAGATAGGCCGAACGCCGCTGCTCTAGCTCCTCCAACTCCTCGGCGCTCATCGGTTCGGCCGAAACCTCTTCCAGACGCGGCACAACCACCACCCTTGCCAGCTCATCTTTGTGGTCCAGCGAAACCCGTACCCCGGCAGCCGGAGCGCGAAACAGCAGGAAAAGCTGGCGCGGATACCAGTCCGATTCGATGACGAAGGGGACGGTTTCCAGGCCCGGTGGCGGTTGGGTAGGGGGAATAATCAGGCTGACAAAGCCAGGAGGCGTTTTCAAAGTATAACCAACCCCCAGCCCAACGTAGCCCTGTGTAAAATGGTCGCCAACGCGGGCCTGATTCGTCTCCCGCGCTAACTGCTCTTTGTTTTCGATTTCGACACGGCCGTCTCCCAACCCCACAATCGTAATTGGCGTCAAAAAGCCATAAAATAACGTCCAACCCACCCGCTGCCCATCCGACCAGGGCTTACAAAGGTAAGGAGCAGGAAAGGGCGGATCATGCCGCCCTCTCTCCTTATCTTCTTCAGTTATCAAAGGACGCGACCGCTCCGGGTCTGGAATGTAAGGAACCGCTTTTGCAAATTTGAGCATGAAGCCAATTATACAGGCGACAGGCGCTTTACTCCACCCTTTGGACGGATTCTCCAACACACATAAAACGGCATAATCCCAGGTGATAGCCTGGCCCTCCGCCTAAGAAGCCAGGCTTTTCCTATAACTTTTATTCTTCGCGTCTTTGCCGCTTTGCGCCTTTGCGTTAAAAAAACCTAACACTCACTATAACCGCAGCTGTAGCATTTGCGGCAGCCTTCCTCATTGACAACGGCCGCTTCGCCACATTCCGGGCATAAATCACCAAACAGCGTTTTGCCGCCTTTCTTATGAGGCACATGGCCGTTGGTCTGAACAGGAGGAACATTGACGTCGCTCAGGTAGTCCATCAAAGCCTGGGCCACGCCGTCCGGCAGCGACAGCACCCGGTTCGAGCCAAAGCCCAACGGCCGTCCCCCGCCAATACCACCAAGCTGCACAACCACCTCTTTCAAGCGATCTCTTGGTTGAATAGGCGAAGAAATTCGCAAAATATAGCTGATCAAACGGCCGATTGCTTCCGACACAGCAGCAGTATCACTGCCTGCCTTCGAGGTCTGAATAAAGACCTCAAAAGGATGTTCGCCGCCGTTCGAGTTGATCGTCACATAAGTCGTTCCCAGGGGGGTAGTTACCCGGTGGGTTTCGCCTCGCAAGACACCCGCACGCGGTTTCTTTGATTCAGGCCAGAGCATTGGCTGTTCAGCAACCGTTTCTACCTTTAATTCCCCACCGGTTTCTTTAGCCGCTTTCGTGGCGTGGGTTTCCAGGACAACACTCTCGCGTGAACCGGTCACGTAAACCGTTAATCCCTTACAGCCCAATTCCCAGGCCAGTTGATAGGCCTGAGCGACATCCGCCTCAACGGCCGTATCAGGGAAGTTGCAAGTCTTGGAAATGCTGTTGTCCACAAATGCCTGTATCGCGGCCTGCATTCGAACATGCTCCTCAGGGCTAATATCGGCCGCAACGACAAAGGTATTCCGCAGTCCGGAAGGCATATCCTTAATATGCTGGCAGGTGCCGACTCTGGTTACTTCACTCACGATGCGCTTGCGTTCCTCAATGGCTAAATGAGCATCAACCAGGGCTTTCTCGAAATGCGGGCTGGTATATTGCAGCTCCAAATCCTTGCCGTTATCGTTGACATGACGAACATAAGCCAACGCAAAGACCGGTTCGCAGCCATACCCTTCGCAGCCGGCAACGGTGGCAATCGTCCCCGTTGGGGCAACGGTCGTTTGGGCAGCATTGCGAATACCATGTTTTTGAATGCCATCAACCACCTTCTGCCAATCAACAGCCGGACGGCCGAAATCACGGCCGTAAGGGGCAATTGGTTGAGGCGGCTGCCATTTCAGATCCTTAGGATCATAAATACTGCCTTCAATCGCCAGGAATGGGCCGCGCTCTTCAGCCAGCTCAACGCTGGTCAGCATAGCATGATAGCGCACAAATTCCATAACCTGACCCGCAAATTCTTGGGCTTCCGGGGAGCCATATCGAATACCGCTGTGATACATCAAGTCCGCCAGCCCCATAATCCCCAGGCCGATGCGCCGGGCGCGATAAGCAGCCTCTTTTAGTTGGGGAACGCCCGGAACGTAAGCATTAGCTGATACAACGTTGTCCAAAAACCGCGTCGAGAGTTCCACCGTTTTCTGAAGTTTTTCCCAATCAACAGTATTGTCCGGGCCGAGGTGATGAGCCAGATTAATAGAGCCGAGACAGCAGTTCTCATAGGGGCCAAGCCACTGCTCGCCACAGGGATTGGTTGCCTCTAACTTATATAAATGCGGAACGGGATTCTGGCGGTTGGCGGCATCCAGGAAAAGCACCCCAGGTTCGCCGTTGTGGTGCGCGTATTTCACAATCAAATCAAAAATCTCCCGCGCCCGAACCGTTTCCCAGACTTCGCCATCCTGGGGGTTAATCAAATCGTAGGTCGTATCGTTCTTAACTGCTTCCATAAAAGCGTCAGTCACACCCACGCTAATATTAAAGTTGGTGATCTGGTTTTCGTCGGTTTTACAGGTGATAAAGCTGCGAATGTCCGGGTGGTCAACCCGCAGGACGGCCATATTGGCCCCTCGCCGGGTGCCGCCCTGGGCAATTTCCCCGAAAGCCTGGTCGTAAACACGCAAGAAGCCAACTGGCCCAGTCGCCTGCCCGGCCGAAGATTTTACGATTGCGCCGTGCGGCCGTAAACGAGAAAAGGAAAAGCCGTTCCCCCCACCGGTCTGCTGAATCAGGGCTGCATCACGGAGTGTTTGGAAAATGCCAGACTCATTTCGGCCCATATCATCCTCAATAGGCAGGACAAAACAGGCCGCTAACTGTCCCAATGGTGTTCCCGCCCCCGTAAAGGTAGGGCTGTTGGGTAAAAAACGGAACTTTGTCAACATCTCATAAAAATCATCTATTGCTGTTTCGACATCCCCCTGCCACTCTTCTTCGACAGCAGCAATATGAGTCGCAACGCGCTCGAACATCTCTGTTACAGTTTCCGCAGGTTTTCCGTCTAACCCACGACGGAGATAACGCCGTTTCAATACTGCCAGGCTGTTCTCCGATAGCTCCACAGGCGGCCGTTTCACATGTCCATTTTCTCTGTTTACAGTCTTAAGCATTCTACCCTCCGACACTCGTACTTAGCAATCTGCCAGGCTCGGCAGAGTGCTCTAAAACAAATACTACTTTGTAGGTCGTCTTACTCGTTCAGTAAGCGATCTATCTCACTTCGGATTGACTCCAGATCGTCGAGGCGCAAATAGACAATGGCATAGCGAATATACGCGACTTCATCCAACTCTTTCAACCGTCGGATAACACTGTCGCCCACCATACGGCTGGGTACTTCCGCTTTACCCATCTTTTGTAATTCGGCCTCAATTTCCCCCACCAATCGTTCGATCTCGTTGGCTGTCACCGGCCGTTTGGCACAGGCTACCCGGATACCGATAGCCAACTTCTCCCGTGAAAACTCTTCGCGGGTCTTATCCTCTTTTACCAAAAGGGGGGTTGCCAGAACGGGTCGTTCATATGTACTAAAACGCTGATTGCAATTGGTACAAACCCGGCGCCGGCGGATCCCTCCCCGATTATCATGGCTTGTATCAATAACGCGCGTTCTATCATTTTGACAATAAGGACAGTTCATCCATAAACCCCAATATACGCTTAAAAGTCGGACTTCCCCGGCGAAAAAGTCCCATATATGGGGTTATCCTACAATTCTGTCCCATATCTGGCACTTAAGAGGACGGCATTATAACATAGAGATAGAACCCTGCCAAGAAAATGAGCCGTTAATTTACCTTAAAATTTAGTGTATTGTTAAACTGGTGTTAATAGGCTCTTAATCTATAATCCAAACATTTCTTTCGACAAAAACTGAACGGTTGTTCTGTTTTCGGAGTGCCCAATTTTGACTGAAATTTAAGGGACAAATAGGTTTGATAATTGGTCGGCATATCGTTATGCTATGCTTAGTCTCAAACGAGAAACTGACTCATTGAAGGAATATTTCCGACGTTCATATGGCAAAGCGAATCAAACTGTTAGGCTCGTTGATCATTGAGGAAAACGGCCGAACCTCTCCCCTGACTAAAAGTGCAAAAGGCTGTGCGCTGCTCGCCTACCTGGCTGTTACCGGGGAACCGCAACCACGAGAAACAATAGCCGATTTATTATGGGAGGCAACAACAGCCTCCCAATCCCTGCGAAATTTACGTGTGCTCCTCACCCGTATACGACCCTGGATGCCCGAACTCCACGTGACACGCACGACTGTAACCCTCCAGCCCCGACCAGACTTAACCATTGATCTTCTGACGCTTACGGATGCACTGCAAAGCCAGGAGGTAGCCACTCTGGACGAAGGACTCCGCAGCTACAGCGGCCACTTGTTGACCGGCTTTTATTTGCGAGATGCTCCTCGTTTTAATGAATGGCTTCTCTTCACGCGGGAACGGCTGTGGCAGCAGGTAACGGCCGCTTTTGAGCGTGTCTGTGAGGACTATGTCGCCCGGCAGCTGTGGAATGAAGGCGAAGATGCTGCAAGTCATTGGCTGACGTTAGATGATCTGGATGAACGCGCCTACCGCTGGCTCATGATCTGCCTGGCCGGGAAGGGGCGATTATCCCAGGCACTCCAGCAGTACAACGTCTGTCGCCAGCGATTGTGGCAAGAACTAGAGGTTGAACCGGAACTGGCGACCTCCTCCCTGGCCGAACAACTGGGTCAGACATTAACCGAAACAGATGGGGCCGTTACCTGGGACGCGCTTATCCAGCAGAACTGGCCCCAACCGGACGAACTGGCCGAACCAGGGCCGCTGCCTGTTAATGCGCTGATACCTTACCGCCGAAACAACGACTTCACCGGTCGAGAAGAGGGACTGCTTCGGCTGGCTGAATTGTTACTGCCCTGGCCGGATGGAGATAATAGAAATAACCGGCCAACGGCCGTTACCGGGATGGGTGGCGTTGGTAAAACACAATTGGCAGTCGAATTTTGTTACCGTTACGGCCGTTTCTTTCCCGGCAGCGTCTACTGGCTGAATTTCGACGAAGCCGAAAACGTTGCCGAAGAAGTAGCTCGCATTGGCGGTGAGCGCGGCATGGGCCTGTACCAGGAGACAGAACAGCTAACCCTGGCAGACAAAGTAGGCCGCGTTCAAAAAGCGTGGCAGGAACCAACTCCCCGGCTGTTGATTTTCGACAACTGCGAAGCAGAAAAGCTGCTGGCCGACTGGCTGCCGGTAACAGGCGGTTGCCGGGTTCTGGTGACCAGTCGGCGGGGTCACTGGTCACGCGAACTAGAGATAAATACCCTTTCCTTGAAGGTATTGAACAAGGTAGAAAGCCTCACCTTATTGCAGCGGCTTGCTCCAAGATTAAATAAGCAAGAGGCGATTGAAGTGGCCGCAGAAATTGGTCATTTGCCGCTTGCCCTCCATCTAGCAGGAGGATTTTTGCGCCGTTATGAGCTTGTCAGCCCTGCCCAATACCTTTCCCAGTTAAGGGACAAAGGGCTGTTACAGCATCCTTCCCTCCAGGGGCGCGGCCTTGCCCATTCGCCAACAGACCACGAACTGCACGTTGCCCTTACCTTTGCTTTGAACATAACCCAGCTAGATTTGAACGATGATGTAGATGCAATTGCACAACAATTGTTACTCTGCGCGGCCTGTTTTGCTCCCGGCGAACCAATTCCACTGGTTCTGCTCCGGGAGACGGTCGTAAGCGCCGAGGACGATTTGATAGCCATGCTGTTGGCGGAGGATGGATTGGGGCGTTTGATAGCATTGGGCTTCTTACAATCTGAAAGCGGCGAAACGGTGGTGCTGCATCGGCTGCTGGCTGTTTTTATCCTGGAGGAGATGACAACCGACCAGTTGATAGATGCCGCTCAAACGGCCGTAGAAGATGCCATGATCCATCATCTCCACCCGATCCTGGACAATTTAGAATTTCAAGGATCCCTTACGGTTCCGATAATTCATTTACGTCACGTGATTGAAACGGCCCTGGCACGATCCTCCGAAGCAGTGGGACTGCTGACCCTGGCTGTAGGCCGTTATTTGCGGTCAATCGGGGAATTTTCTGCTGCCCAACTCTACCTTGAAAAGGGAATGGAGACAGCGAAGGCAACCGACGATACTTATACCCAGGGACGCATCATGGTTGTTTTGAACCGGGTCTACTTTAGCCAGGGTTTTCACAATCGGGCGAACGACTGTGCAATGGAAGCAGAGCGGCTGCTGCGTTTAGCCAATGTTCCGGACCAGGGTTGGTTAATGACTGCATTAATCCGGCAGGGGTGGGTTTATCTCAGACTTGGGCAGGCTGAACCTGCGCTTGAAAAGGCTGAGGCTGTTCGAAAATTGAGCATAGACACGTCAAACGAGACGTTATTATTCCAGGCTCTAAATTTGCTTGGCTCCATCAAATACTTCTTGCAAGGAAAATATAAAGAGGCCGATCATTATTTTGAAGAAGCGATTGCGCTGCTTCGTGAGACAGGCCGCGAATTTGGTCTGGCAACCACGATTATGAACCTGGGGGAAAGCGCCAGTACGCAGGGTGATTACCAGCGAGGAAAGGCGTTAATCGAAGAGGCATTAGCCATTATGGGTAAAGTGGGTAACAGGCTTCGGGAACTGTCATTTCTTATCAACTATAGTGAGGCAATGCTGCATCTGGGAGAGTATGATACGGCCGTTGATAATTTGACCCTCGTTCTCGCTGAAGCCCCTAAAAATTGGACTTACCGGCCACCCGCCTATTATGTTTTGGCCGAAGCCTATCTCAGACAAGGACAGGCTGACCAGGCATTAACAACTATTCAAAAGGCATTTGCCGATGGGAAAACAAGCAACGATCCCTTCGATACCGGGCAAGCCTGGCGTGTTCTCGGCATTATCGCTGCTCAACAGGAGCATTCGGTTCCCGTAGACCCCGCCCAAAATACCACCTATGACGCCCCGACCTGCTTTGCCAGATGTTTAGCAATATTTACCGAAATAGATAACCAGCGTGAACGGGCTTTGGTCTTGTCCGTTTGGGGAACCTATGAGTTGGCGAAAGGGGATGCTGAGAAGGGCAGGACAATGGTTCAAGAAGCCGATGAGATTCTCACCCGACTAGACCTGCCGCTGCTCAAGCAAGTGATTGAAAAGGAACGCCTGTGGTAGACGGCGTTCCTTTTCATATGAAAACTAATCTCGTCTTTTGCGAAGGAATGCTGGTATATCCAGATTATCTACCTTAAAGTTCGGCCGATCCGTTTGCGTCGGTGGCGGACTTTGACGGGATTGGGTGGGGCGGTTGGTACTGCCACCACTTTCCGTTGAACGGTGAGTAGACCGTTCCCGAACAGGCTGTCCCACAGGCACAGAGGCACGTACCGGTTCAACCCGCTGGTTTAACGGCCGCATCTGGGGCAGCGTATGTTCAAAACCGGTCGCAATGACCGTGATCCGCACCTCATCTGTCAGCGACTCATCAATGACAGCCCCGAAGATCAGGTTCACATCCGGGTGAGCTGTCTCGCGGATGATAGAAGCCGCCTGGTTAATCTCAAACAGGCTCAAATCCTTGCTGCCGGTTACATTAAAGAGAATGCCCCGTGCGCCATCAATGGTGACGTCTAGGAGCCGACTCGACAGTGCCTGTTCGGCCGCTTCTTTCGCCCGATCATCACCACTGCCGCGCCCAATTGCCATCAATGCCGCCCCACCCATTGACATGATGGACTTAACATCGGCAAAGTCCAGGTTGATCAGACCAGGAATAGTGATCAATTCACTGATACCCTGGATACCCTGGCGCAAGACGTCATCGGCCATGCTGAACGAAGCCATCAAGGAAAGTCGCCTATCGGCCGTTTCCAGCAGTTTGTCATTGGGAATTACAATCAGCGTATCCACATGCTCTTTGAGCTTCTCAATGCCGGCTTCAGCCAGCCTGGACTTTTGAGTCCCTTCAAAGCTAAACGGCCGTGTCACCACGCCAATTGTCAACGCGCCTTGTTCCCTGGCAATCCGGGCTACGGTCGGTGAGGCGCCGGTCCCTGTACCGCCGCCCATTCCAGCCGTGAGGAAGACCATATCCGAGCCTTGAAGCAGGGCATATAACTCTTCCTCTGATTCTCCGGCTGCCTTTTCGCCAACCTCCGGGTTTCCACCGGCTCCAAGCCCTCTCGTCACCTTGTCTCCCAGATGAACGCGCTTGGTAGCCTGGCTGCGTAAAAGAGCCTGGTTGTCGGTATTCATAACAATGAATTCGACACCGCTAATTCCTTCTTCGATCATCCGGTTGACGGCATTACTACCGCCGCCACCGACACCAATAACGCGAATAAGCGCCTGCCCTTCGACTTCCGGCATTCTCTGGACACGGACAGGAGTCGTCTGAGAGCCGTTGCTTTGTTCATTCCGCATCGCATTTCCTTTTCTTAATGTCATTGTTCTATCCTCTCTGCAAAATAAAAATGAAATCTCTACCCAGGCAAAAACGCCCTGAAAAAGCTGCCAATTCGACGGCCGAATTCATTCTGACGGGCGCGTGGTCGAAATGTGTTGTGACCACTAGTTGCCCAATTCAACAAACCAACGCTGGTTGCAAAAGCGGGACTATTCAAGGTATCAACCAGGCCGATTAAGTTCTTTGGTTTTGCCACCCGCGCCGGAACGCCCAGGACACGTTGAGCAATGCGGGTGATGCCTCGAAGTTGGGACGCGCCGCCGGTCAGGACAATACCGGCAGGCAGCAGCCCTTGATAGCCAGAGTCACGGATTTCCTGCAAGATAAGCTGGAAAATCTCTTCTACCCGCGCCTCAATCACATAGGACAGGTCTTGACGGCCGACCTGAATCTTTTCGCCGCCAAAAGGTTCGACCGTAAAGACAACGCCGGGATCAATCTGGTCCGGACGGCAGTCGCCATACTTGATCTTGACCTCTTCAGCCACTTCAAATGGAACGCGCAGGCCAATGGCAATGTCATTCGTCACGTGGAAACCACCAACAGGAATGACTTCTGTATGCCAGACGCCTCCTTTAGTGAAGAGGGCAATATCCGTCGTGCCGCCGCCGATGTCGGCCACAATAACGCCCATCTCTCGCTCGGTGGGTTCCAGAACAGCTTCGGCCGAAGCCAGCGCGTTCAATACGAACTCCTCAACCTGGATGCCAACGTTATCAATGGTGTGGCTCAGATTCATCAGGGCAGGGGTGGCTGCGGTGACAATATGGGCCTCCACTTCCAGCCGGTAGCCGTGCATCCCGATAGGGCTTTGGACTTCCTCCTGGTCATCCAGCGTAAAGGTGCGGGGGACAAGATGGACAATTTCCCGGTTGTGAGGCAGCGAAATAGCCTGGGCAACGTCCAGTGCTTTTTCGATGTCCTCATGCAGGATGCCGCTGTTATTACGGCCGATTGCAACCGTCCCCCTACTGTTGGTTGAATCAATATGTTCACCGGCCATGCTGACAATCGCCCGCGACAGGCTGTAGCCAGATGTGCGCTCGGCCTTTTCCACAGCTCTGGCAATTGAGACAGTCGCTTCGGCAACATCAACAATCATGCCTTTTCGCATGCCTTTTGCCGGTTCGTGTCCCAGGCCAGCAATCTGCATCTGCCCCTGGCGAATCTCGCCAACCAGAGCGCAGATTTTTGTTGTTCCAATGTCTAATCCGAAAATTACCCCTTCCATAGTTACTACCCTACTTCTATGAACTGCCCACAGACTTATAATATGGCCTTTCCTGATTACTCACACTGACATATTCGGGAGTCAGGCCGCGATCCAACAGATCTTCAACAATCCGTTCATACACCGTCAGTTTTTGAGCCATATCCTCGCCAATGCCAAAGTAAACCCGCCAACCTCGGCCGTCGTGGTAGCTCAATCCACCGGCAGGCCGGTAATAAAGTTGGTCAATGTTGGGCCGGAGCGCCTTTAACTGCAAAGCGCCATCCAAAACGTCGGTCGGTATGAAATCAACATCCTCAAGCGGTTCATTGATCTCTGATTGAATCAGCAGAAGCCCAACCGTTCTGACCCTGGCAGGGATCAGACGGCCGTTTTCGTCAACCCAATACTGCTGCCCGCCTTGTTCCCAGACCGCAATGGGCGCTTCTTCCGCAACCTTTATCTGAACCTGGTTGGGCCATTCCAACATAACAGTGGTTGAAATAACCCCCGGCAAGGCTTGAATCTTGGCAGCGGCGGCATTTGGATCGGCCGAGAAAATGTGAATGTTGCTCAATCCACTGGCCTGAACAATTTCCGATGGCGGAATGGTGGCAGCCCCTTCCACCGGAATCAGGTCTAAATAAAATGAGTCGTCTGTGCCAATTAGGACCAGGGCGGCAACGCAGATAGCTAACAGGCTCAAACTGATCCAGCGAGAGGAAGTCACAACCCGCTTCAAAGCAGTTGAAGGAAGTTGAACGGTGCGCTTGTTGCGGGTGCGCCGTTTCTTGGCCGTTTTGGGAATCACAACCTTCGGCAGCAAGGCCGGAGCAGTCGCTTCCGCCCGCCGCACCTTTGGCTGCTTGCGGAGCTTCCTTGTTGATTTTGGCTGCGAGAGCTTCGGTTGTTTCCGCAGCCAGCGACGATCTGATCCTCGGTCTGAATTAAACACCGTGATTTGCCTCATTTTCATTGTCAACTTCAAAAGAGGTTTTCAACGTTGATTTCACCTGATGGCGTTCCAATGCCAAAGCCACAAGCCTGTCCAAAAGCGCCGGGTAAGAAAGCCCGGAAGCCTCCCACAATTTGGGATACATAGAGATGCGAGTAAAGCCGGGGATGGTGTTCAGTTCGTTGATATACAAACGGCCGTCATCCCGATCCATCAGAAAGTCAACCCGGCCCAACCCGGCACAGTCAATCGCTTTGAACGCCTTTACAGCTAGATGCCGTATCGTTTCAGACGTCTCTTCGCTGATATTGGCCGGAATGTCCAACTCCGAGTCATCACTGACATATTTGGCAACGTAATCATAAAACTCCCGGCGCGGCCGAACTTCACCGACCACACTGGCAGTCGGATCATCATTGCCCAGAACCGAAACCTCTAATTCACGGGCGTTGATACCCTGTTCAACAATGACCCGCCGGTCATAACTGAAAGCTTCCTGCAACCCGGCTGCCAAACTTTCCCGGTCGTGGCATTTTTCAATTCCAACACTGGAACCGAGATTGGCCGGTTTGGTGAACACCGGGTAATGAAAATTAGCTTCAATTGTGTCCATCACAGCGTCAGGGTTGTTTAACCAATCGGCACGCAGCGCAAGCTGCCAGGGCAGAACGGGCAGCCCATTTGCCGTCATGACATGCTTGAAAATAGCCTTGTCCATGCCAACGGCCGAACCAACAACCCCTGCCCCGACGTAAGGCAGTCCGGCCAGTTCCAACAACCCCTGAACAGTGCCGTCTTCCCCATAGGGTCCATGTAAGACCGGGAAAATCACGTCCAACTGAGCCACCGCTGAAAAAGAGGCCGGGTGGGTTCCTACCTGTTCTATTTCCATCAAGCCGGAGGACTGCGGATCGGGCAGCAGCGCCGCAGGGCGGGCAACATCGTCTTGGCCCGCTTCCAGCGCCGCAGCGACATTGCCTGTTAGCCACCGTCCCGATTTGGTGATACCAATCATCACCACCTCATACTTCTCCGGGGCAAGGGCAGCCATGACAGAGCGGGCAGACTGTTGGGACACTTCATGCTCGCCAGAACGGCCGCCGAAGATAACCCCAATCCGTATTCTTTTCGCTTTACTATCGTTTTTATCCACCACTACCTACTGTTCTTCCCCGTCAAACTGCCATTCGCCAACCAGTTCCACTTCCAGGTCCAGTTCAACGCCGAACTGTTCGCGGACGGTGTTCCAGGCTTCGGCAATTAAGCTGCGAATATCTTCGGCCGTTGCCTCCTGGTCATTGACAAAGAAGTTAGCGTGTTTCTCAGAAATCATTGCGCCGCCGCTGCGATAGCCTTTTAATCCGGCGGCTTCAATTAAATACCCGGCGTAATAATGTTCAGGATTCTTGAACATCGAACCCATGCTGGCCCCGCCGGGCTGAGTCTGTTTGCGATGGGCGACAAAACCATCGGCTCGCGCCATCAGGACTTCAACCGTATCTGGTTTTAGGGCTAACTCGGCCGATAAAACAATCCGGCGTGGGTTATCCTTTCCCTGTTCCTGTTTCAGGACGCTGCTGCGGTAGGCATACTCAAACTCTTCATTGCTGTAAATTCGGACGCCTTTGCCCGGTTCCCAAACAGTCGCCGCCAGCAGTGTTCCGGCCATGTCGCCGCCA
The DNA here is from genome assembly GCA_049281335.1 of Promineifilaceae bacterium (SeqCode). Taxonomy (GTDB): domain Bacteria; phylum Chloroflexota; class Anaerolineae; order Promineifilales; family Promineifilaceae; genus JAKEFB01. The sequence continues at coordinate 17,848 of JBAPRX010000224.1, read as the reverse complement.
TGTGCGCCAGAATTCCCGACCACCGCGCCGCCAACCGTTCCCGGCACGCTAACCGCCCACTCCAATCCCGCCAGCCCTTTGGCGATACACTGCCGCGCCAGCGAAGAAAGATTCATTCCCGACTCAACGGCACAGACAACACTGGAACCGGTATTGCGAAAGCGAACATTTCGAGCCTTGTTAAAGATAACCAATCCTTTGACGCCAGCGTCGGCTACCAAAATGTTAGAGCCGCCGCCAAGCACCCAGTAGGGAATGTGCATTGCGTAAGCCAGTTCGGCCGCTATTTGCAGTTCAGAAGCGTTGTGCGCTGTAATAAACATCTCGGCCGAACCACCAACACGAGCAGAGGTATACCGGGCCAGATGGACATTCGGCTGGAAATCCTCGCCAAATGCTTCCCGGAAATGCATATAAATTGCGTCAAGTACAGTTGTGTCCAGGTCCATCTTTTAACTCGTCCCATTAAGAACGCGCTTTTCCAGCCGTTCCAGAAGCCATTGACCGACCAGATTTCCATCTCCGGCCGTGAGGGTCAGCACGACATCACTCGGCCGAACCCGATCCATAATATAGGTCGTGGCATCCTCCATTCCACCGGCCAGGTGGGCGGCAGGATGTTCAATCGCCTTGAGAACAGCCCTGGTATCCATGCCTAAATTATCTGTTTCGCGGCTGCCATAAATATCCAATAACACAACCCGATCAGCATTTGCAAAGCTGGTGGCAAACTTCGACAGCAGCAGCCTGGTGCGGCTGAAAGTATGTGGCTGCCAGACAGCCCAGATGCGACGGCCGGGAAATCGCTGGCGTGCAGCGGCCAATGTCGCCTGAATCTCGGTGGGGTGGTGGGCATAATCATCCACAACAGTGACATCGCCAACCTCTCCGACCACCTGAAAACGACGGCCGACACCAAATTCCGCCAAAACCTGGCAAATCACCGCAAAATCAATGCCTAATCCGTGACTGACGGCAATCGCTGCCAGCGCATTACGAACATTGTGTTCACCAGGAATCCGCAAACGGGCCAACCCGACTATCTCGGAACCATTTTGAACCAGAAAGTCAGTGCCGCCCGATTGGTTCACCCGCAGGTCTACCGCCTGCCAATCCGCATTGCCCAGCCCGTAGGTAACAACCGTCACACCGGGCATGTCCGTTTCCTGAACAACCCTGGTGACTCCAGCATCATCGGAGCAGACAACCAGCTTGCCGCCTGAGGGCAGCATAGAGATAAAATCCTTAAAAGCCTGGCGGTAGACGTCGGCCGTTGGAAATAGATCAGGGTGATCGTATTCGACATTGGTCACAACGGCCGTTCGGGGCCGCAGTCCCAAAAACATATAGTCATACTCATCCGCTTCGATGACAAAAAATTCACCCTGTCCGGCGCGACCATTACTGCCCAGAGCCGGTAAAACGCCGCCAACAATCACCGACGGATCCAGCCCGGCCTCGACCAAAATCTGGGCTACCATACCGGTCGTGGTTGTCTTGCCATGCGTCCCGGCAACAGCAATGCCATGCGTGCCGCTCATGAGTGCACCGAGAAAGTCCGCCCGTTTCACCACCGGAATTCCCGCTTCATGGGCAGCGACAATCTCCGGGTTCTTGGCCGGAATTGCAGACGAAATAAGGACAACATCTGCCCCTTTTATGTTTTCGGCCGCATGACCCTGATAAATCGTTGCTCCGGCGGCGGCCAATTCGGCCGATAACTGGTTAACCTGCCGGTCCGACCCGCTTACCTGATAGCCCTTACCCAACAGTACTTGCCCAATTGCCGACAGGCCGGAACCGCCTATCCCAACCAGGTGGATGTGCATCCCTGGTTTCAAGGTCAATTGGCTTTTAGGCTGTTGAGAAACAGATTGAACCATCACGAACCACTCAAATTACAGCAATAATGACGAACAAGAAGATGATAACGACCAGAATCGGCAAATATGGCCCCAACCAGGGCAGGGGCAAATGGGCTAAAAGTATTTCGTTAAAGGGCGTTATACTGGCCGGCCTGATAATAAATGGATCAAAAGCATATAAAACGCCGGGAGGCAGTTGGATAAACCCTTCAGGCGTTGCCTGGTATTCCAGAAAAGACCACAGAGCGCCAACCAGGAAGTAACCATTGACCGCGCCAACACCCATTCCCAACAGGCGTTCTTGTAAACGCTCCCGACCGGAAAGACGGTTGCGAACCAGATAAACACCCTGATAGCTGAAAAAAGCAATGACCAGATGAATCGAGGCCAGGACAACGAACTGCTGCTTCATCGCTTCAGTCAATACGGCATTCTGTCCGCTTACCAGCCGGACAATCGGCCAGCCAAACTGTTTGATAGTAAATAAGGAGAGGATCAGACCGGCCATTGCGATGACCTCTTTACTCCAACCGCGTAATGTTCCCACCAGAGCAAACAGTCCAACCATGATCCAAAAAAGCCAGAAAAGACTAATCATTTCAGCCCTCCTTACCTAATCTCAGTAGTAATCGGGCCAGTTTCCCGGCCGAATCGGGCGTATCTAATTTACGAGAAGCTTGAGCCATCTGCTGCCGTTTTTCCTCATCAACTAATAATTCAAGGGCAGTTGGCAGTAGTTGCGTCGCCAAATCTTCATCATTGATACGAACGGCGGCACCGCGCTCAACCAGATAATCGGCGTTGACCTTCTGATAACGCCAGGCGTAAGGATAAGGGACCAGGATGGCGGGCAGTCCAAAGGCCGGAAACTCGCCCAATGCGCTTGCCCCGGCTCTGGCTACAACTAAATCGGCCGCCCGGTAAGCAAAGGCCATCTCTTCATGCAGGTAGGCAAACGGCCGATAAGAAGCGCGGCTGCTTTCCGGTAAAGTCCTGGCATTAGCCTCAACCTCGGCCCAATCCAACGTCCCGCTGATATGAATCACCTGTACCACGTCCAACAGTTGGGGCAGAATCGTCATCAGAGCACGGTTAATACTTCGAGCGCCACGACTGCCGCCAAAGACAAACAGCGTCGGCCGTTCCGGTGACAGATCGAATTCGGCAAGCGCCGCTGCCTGAGTCATTCGAGTGGCGGCTCGCAGCTCAGGACGAACCGGATAGCCGGTCGTTTCGGTCTTTCCGGCGGGAAAATATTGGGCGGAGTCATCGGCCGTACAGGCCACCCGCTTCGTGAAGCGGCTCAATGCCTTAATCGCCATCCCCGGCTCAATGTCGGGCAGGTAAATAGCAGCCGGAATCCGGCGCAGCCAGGCCGCCAACGCGACAGGCGCGTTCACATAACCGCCGGTCATAAAGAGAACGTCCGGCCGAAAATCAGCCATCAGGCGGTTAGCTTTTCCTATGCTCCAGATTAGCTTTGCTGCGTTTTCCATCTTTGTTATTAGCGAGACACCGGCAATTGCGCCGCCTCGAATTGTCTCCAATCTTAAATTGGCACGAGGGATCAGCGTTTCTTCAACCTGTCCCTCCGTTCCAATCCATAAGAACGCTGTCGAACCCATATCTTGCAGCTTAGTGACGGCCGCCAAAGCGGGGTAGATGTGGCCGCCTGTCCCGCCGCCGCATATCAAAAGTTTCAAGTCCACTCCTTCCATTTGCAGCCGGTCGTGATGGTTGCTCTCGAATGTCCATAGCTGCATCTCTGGAAACGTTCAATAAGATACCAACACCGATCAATGACATCGTCATCGAAGAACCGCCATAACTCAAAAAGGGTAATGGAATACCGGTGAATGGGATCACAGACGTGATCACCGCCATATTCATAAGCGCCTGAAAACTTATCCAGGCAGTAATGCCGAGCGCCAGGAGAAATCCGTATCCGTCTCTGGCGTTCATTGCCGCCCGAACGCCGCGCCAGACCAGCATGGCGACCAACGCAATGGCTATCAAGCAGCCAAAGAGGCCCAACTCTTCTCCGAGAATGGCAAAGACGCCATCAGTATGGGCCAGGGGCAAGGGGCCAAATTTTTGAGTGCTTTCCCCTAATCCAACCCCAAATAACCCGCCGGAAGCCAGGGCAATAACCGACTGCTGCACATGCCAACCGGCCTGAATCGGGTCGCTCAGAGCAATCTTGTACGAGTCAACTCGTGCGGCCGCATGGGGCAGGGTCGTAATCAGGAAAAGGAAGATGCCACCGCCCAATGTGCCTGCAATAGCAAACTGGGTCAAATCGGCGCCAGCGACGAAAAAGAGCGCCAGACAAACAATCGTAATCAGACTGGCCGTTCCCAAATCGGGCTGAAGGACGATTAAAGCGCCAACAACCCCGGTAATGATGGCGAAAGGAAGCAAACCATAGGTCAGATTTTTGATCCGATCCCCTTTAGAAGACAGCCAGTGAGCAATGTAGAGAATGGTCGCCAGCTTGGCAATCTCAGAAGGCTGGTAAGAGCCAGAAACCAACCCACGTCTGGCCCCTAAAATCGTTTCCCCAAATAGAAGCACACCCAGCAGCATCAGCAAAGTCCCAGCCAGAAAGATAACCGAAACCTTCCGCAAGACGTGGTAATCAAACTGCATGATGATGAGAGCGCAGCATAACCCGATAATCAAGGCTATCATCTGGCGGTTGAAATAATAGGTGGACTGGTCAAAAAAGCGCAGGCCATAGTCGAAAGTGGTGCTGTAAACCATCAACATGCCCAATACCAGCAGTCCGGCAACAGACAGGAGCAGCCAATAATCAAATTGGAACCGCAAGCCCGGCCGGACTCGTGCACTATTTTTTCGAATAACGTTTAAGGTTGCCATTTCACTACTGCTTTCCTTAATAACTCTACGACCTGGTAATTTGTAATTGGTAATTCGTAACCAAAGCGATCAATTACCCAATTACCCAATTACAAATTCTTAACCAACTCTCTAAACACCCGGCCTCTTTCTTCAAAATCCTTAAAAGCGTCATAACTGGTTCCGCCGGGCGAGAGCAGAACCACATCGCCTGTCTCGGCCAGATCGGCCGCTGCTGTGACTGCTTCGGCCATTGTTTCTTTGCGAAAGACCGGTACGCCCTCCGAATCGGCCGTTTTCTCTAACTGTTCTTCTAGCAGTTCCGCCAGAGCGCCGAATAAGACAACAGCCTTAACCTTTTCCTGAACTCGTTTGGCCCAGGGTTCCCAAACCATATCCTTGTCTCGGCCGCCTGCCAGCAGAATGACCGGTTCCTCAATCGCGTCTAATGCCGCAATGACCCGCTCCGGTGCAGTGGCAATGGAGTCATTGATGTATTGAACGCCGTTGACCGTCCGGACCAGTTCCAGCCGGTGTTCAACGCCCTTAAAAGAGTGAATCGCCCGGCGAATCGCTTCAACCGGGACACCAACAGAATCAGCCAGGGTGACTGCTGCCAACACATTCAGGACGTTATGCCAGCCACGAAGCTGGATTTCTTCTAAGTTGCAAACCGCTAATTCGCGCATCCCATCACGGAGCCAAATTTTTCCCTGGTTTACAAACGCCCCATCATTGATCTGCCAACGCAGGCTAAACAATCGCAGCCTGCCTTGAACAAGGTCTCGCAACGCCATGGCACCGGCGTCGTCGGCCGACAGAACAGCCACCCCGGCTGTTGTCTGGTAACGTAATATATTCGCTTTGGCTGCACTGTAGGCAGCCATTGTCTTGTGGCGGTCCAGGTGATTGGGTGTAATGTTCAACACCGCCGCCACCGGTGGACTTTGTGTCCAAAACTCTAGTTGAAAGCTCGAAAGCTCCTGAACAACAATGTCATCGGGAGCCATTTTGTGTAGATCGGCAATCAAGGGACGGCCGATATTGCCGCCAACCCACGTGCGCCGCCCGCTCATTTGGGCCATAATCCCGGTCAGCGCCGTCGTTGTTGTCTTGCCCGCTGAACCGGTAATGCCGATAACGGCCGTTGGCGTCCGCCGGGCAAATTCCAAAGAGTCATTTGTGACCCGGACACCCCGGCTTTGGGCAGCCAGAACCAGCGGTGCGTCCGCCGGTACGCCGCCGCTGATAGCCAGGACATCTGTGTTCTCTAATAAACTCATCGGATGTTCACCTAATACCGTTTCTATTCCTAAACCGTTCAACTCGTCTAGCTCACGGCCTAATCTTTCGGCCGACCGCAGATCGGAGATCACGACCTCTGCCCCAACACCGGCTGCAAACCGGGCCAGAGCCTTTCCTTGTCGGGCCAGTCCCAAAATGACCAGCCGCTTACCTGTTAAATCATCCATTTCAAAAGTAACCGGTAATCACTAATTACCCAATCACTAATTACCTAATTACCTACTTACCAATTACTAAATCAACGCCAAAGCAATGCCAACCATTGCCGAAATCATGCCGACCAACCACCAACGCTGTACAATCTGGGTTTCGCTCCAACCGAGCAAAACGAAATGGTTGTGGAGCGGGGCCATCTTGAACGGCCGAATATCTCGTCCCAAAAAGCGGCGGCTGAGAACGGCCGAAGCCACCTGCAAAATAGTAGACATCGTCGTTGCCACCGGGACCAGAACAATAATCGGAAAAATCAGCCATTGATTGGTCATCAAAGCCACAACGCCCAGCGCCCCGCCCAGTGCCTGGGAACCAACATCTCCCATAAACATCTGGGCCGGATGAGCGTTGTACCATAAGAAAGCAAAACATGCGCCAACCATAATAAAACAAAAGACGACCAAAAATCGTTGGTCTTGTAAGAAGGCAACGACGCCATAAGCGGCAAATGCCGTTGCCGAAATAATCCCGGCTAATCCATCCAACCCATCGGTTAGATTAATTGCATTGGCCGAACTGGTAATCACAAATGTTGCCACCGGAATGTACCAAAAGCTGATGTCAAGCAGCACCGGAATAGTCGGGACGGCCATCCAGCCATGCCTGTCATTGACCACAAAATACAACAAAATGGCGGCGACCAGGGCGATAAAAACCTGATACCAAAACTTATACCGGGCCAACATGCCAACGCCGGGCCGCTGGCGCAAACCCTGGTAATCATCAATACCACCTAGAATCGAATAAGCCACCAGAACACCTAGTGGAATAATGACACTTTCTGCAATTTCCAGGTTCTGTATCAGTTGGACAATGTTCACTACCACACTAATAACCACAACCCAGACCACAATCAAAATGCCGCCCATTGCCGGTGTCCCGGTTTTGCTCATATGGGTCTGCGGCCCTTCAATCCGAATCTGCTTGCCCAATTTCAGGCGACGCATTAATTCAATCAACGGTGATCCCCAGATCACGGCCAATAAAAAGGTTACGCCACCCACTGTTAACGCAAAAGCCATTAGCCGTCCTGTCCCAGACTGGCGACAATTCGGTCGAGACGCGCTCCACGGGAGCCTTTTATCAGAATGACGTCAGATGGTTCGATAATCTTCTCCAAAATAGTCACCGCCTCGGCCGTATCTTCTGCCAGAAAGACCTGATCCGCTGCCAAACCGGCGTGGATCGCCTCTTCGCCGATGATTCGCCCTAGAGAGCCGACCGCCACCAAAGTGTCGGCCACTTCTCGCGCCCGACGGCCAACCAGTCGATGGGACGCCTCTTCAACAGGACCGAGTTCCAGCATGTCGCCCAATACCGCAATATGACGGCCGTCCAGGTCGTCCAACAAATTCAGGGCGGCAACGGCCGATTCTGGGCTGGAATTATAGGTATCATCCAGAATGATCGAGTTATTCGGGCCGGGAACGGCCACCAACCGAAGCTGGTCCGTCAATCCCTGCAACCCGGCAACGACTTCTTCCCAGGTCAACCCTTCAATTAGGCCAACGGCGGCTGCTCTGAGGGAAGTGTGAACGCTGTGTCGTCCCAACAGCGGCACATGGACCTGCAACTGTTCTCCGGCGTGATGGAGACGGAAACGAATCCCATCCAATCCCATCGAAACGACCTCGTCGGCCCAAATATCCGCGCTCTCATCCAGTCCATAAGTGAAAACACGAGCCGGTGTATGGTCGGCCATTCCCATCACTAACGGTTCATCCTTGTTCAGCACCGCAATGCCGTCCGGGGCCGAGGGGAGTGCTTCCACCAGTTCTTGTTTACCTTTCACAATCGCTTCCAGGCTGCCGGCTCGTTCCATATGAACAGAGCCGATAATGGTCACAACACCGATATGAGGTTGAGCCAATTCGCATAGCAAGCGAATATCGCCCGATGTATACATCCCCATTTCCAGAACAGCCCGCTCGTGCCAGTTTCTTATGCTGAGTAGCGTCAGCGGCAAGCCAATCTCATTATTGAAGCTGCCTTCAGATTTTAAGGTGCGATAGCGCTTTGAAAGCACCGCATGGGTCAACTCTTTGGTTGTCGTTTTCCCAACACTGCCAGTAATGCCGATAACACGTAAATTTTCAAACCGGCTGCGCCAACTTTTTCCGAGACTCTGTAAAGCCAGTAATGTACTCTCAACAACGAGACAGACCGGCGTTTCCAGAGATGACTCTGCTTGATCCGCCCAACTTTTGCGGCAGTCAATCTTGTTAAATTCGCCGACCGGATGCTCGACCAGAGCGGCGACTGCGCCCCGGTTAAAAGCCTCGGCCACAAAGTCATGTCCATCCACTCGTTCGCCCTGAAAGGCGATAAACAAACTGCCGGGTCGTACCTGTCGGCTGTCAATGACAACGGAGACAATGGGTGGTTCACTGCCCGTTGCCGAGTAGTCAGCCAGTAAGGTTTCCAATACAAACCCGATTGTCAACATCCAATTAATCTCTATTTGAGCGCCATAACGTCTCCCTGCAGCCGGACATTGTCAGGCGGGATTCCTAGCAGGGCGACCAATTCTTGGGCCAACGCCGAAAAGGCAGGTGCGGCCGTTTGAGAACCCCAGGGGGAGGCAGCCGGGCGATCTAACTTGACCAGAATCAACAACTGCGGCTCGTCGGCTGGAAGCCAGCCAATAAAGGAGGCTATCGTGTCGTCTGGATTGTAAATTCCGCCTTCAGGTATTTGGGCCGTTCCGGTCTTACCGGCAATGGTGTAGCCATCAATCTGAGCCTCATAAATTTCCACCTGAATCGCGTTAATACTCATTGTCGTTAACTGGTTAGCCGTCTCTTCAGAAACGGGGCGGCTTAATATTGTCGGCTGATGTTCTTTCAAAATCTCGCCCTGGTTGCGAATTTCCTGGACCAGGTAAGGCTGCATGAGATACCCTTTATTTGCCAGGGCAGAAACGGCCGAAATCATTTGCAGCGGTGTCACAGCCATCCCCTGTCCAAAAGCATTGGTTCCCAGATTCGACTCTGTCCAGTCGCCGTCACCAGGCAAAGGCAGTTGCCCACCGGCTTCAGCCATGAGATCAATTCCTGTCGGCCGTCCGAAGCCAAAACGTTGCAGGTAACTGTAAAACGTATCCGGCCCCATCCAGGTTGCAATCGTTGCCGCCCCGACATTCAAAGAGTGGGCCAGCAGAGTGGTCATATCAACCTTGCCGTAAGCGCCCCGATCCCAGTTATAGAGCGGATAGCCGCCAACCTCGATAACACCAGCATCATAATAGGTCGTTTTTGGTGTTACTGTGTCCGAATCCAGAGCCGCCGCCATGGTAACCAGCTTCATAACCGAACCCGGTTCGTACTGGCGGCTGACCGCCGGATTCAAGAACAGACTCGGATCCGCATCATAGAATTTGCCTGGGTCGTAACAAGGCAAACTTGCCATCGCCAGGATAGCACCGGTACGGGGGTCCATCACAATGATCGTGCCGCTTTGGGCCTCATACGTTTGCATCGCCTGTTGTAAATGCTGCTCAACGATATACTGTACAGAGCGGTCAATGGTTAAGATCAGATCAACCCCTTCACGGGCAATGACGCTTTGCTGGATGGTCAAGGGTGAAATATTGATCGTTGCACTGGCTGCCTCTCCGGCCAGTTCACTCTGGTAATACCCTTCCAGACCACTCCCCCCAACGCCGCCGAAATCAGTATAGCCCAACTCGTGGCACAACAAACTCCCCTGTGGGTAGACCCGCCTGGGCAGCGGATCAATCTGGACACCATCATAAGGCAGTTGGCGAATAGCCTCCGCAACGTCTGGTGAAACACGACCGGCTAGCAGCTCAAACGGGTTTTCCGATTCAAGCGTTTGCAAAATTTCGTGGCGGGGTTCTAGCAGAATAGGCGATAGGGCAGTGGCCAGCAGCTCCGGCTCCGTAACCAGCGCCGGAGAAACGCCAATCTGATAATCGCTGCTGTTTCCAGCCAGAACGGCCATATTCCGATCATAGATGACGCCGCGATCTGGTTGGGCAGTAACCTGCCGGTTGTGAATACTACGGCCGATTGCCGCCAGTTCTTCTTCTTGCAAAACCTGGAATGAAGCCAGCCGGTAAATGATGACCACGGTGACCAGAGCCATCCCGCCCAGCATAAACCAGAGCCGTCGTTTTTGACTGTTGGTCATGGCGATTCTCCTCGAACGAGGTTATTAACACTATCTTGAAAAGCCGTTAACAACGCCTCCCAGATTGTTTCAATGGGCGGCGCAGGTTTGGATAATTGCAAAGTCGTCGTTTGATTCACGACGGTCGGGTAATTCGGAATGGTCAGATACTCAATATCCTCCGGTCGGGCATGAACAAAGCCCATCCGTTCAGCTTCCGTCTGGAGCCGCTGCAACGATTGCCCTTCGGCAATATCTCTTTCCAGGTCAGCATTGACTCGTTTGACATTATCGAGTTCATATTGCAGATCCTGAACGTGGCGTCCAACACCGGCAATCCGGCTGGCCTGATACAGATAAATCGTCCCCAATAAAGCAGCCAAAGCCAGGAGAACCCCCCAGCTTAACGCTGCCTGAGCCTCGGTTAGCCAAAACCGGTTGCGGCGCTGCTCTTTCTTCGATTGACGATTGCTGTCCTTTTTCTTGTCACTCATGATGTCATCTCTGTTCGTCCAGCCGCCCCGCGACGCGCATTTTTGCGCTGCGGCTGCGTGGATTCTCAGCAACTTCTTCCTCAGACGGCCGAACCACTTTCCGGGTCACCGCCTTGAGGGTGGGTTGGGCATCGCAGGTACAAAATGGCTGCTCCGGTGGACAGATACAGTCCCGACTTTGATTGCGAATAAAATTTTTAACCAGCCTGTCCTCCAGCGAATGAAAGCTGATGACGGCCAATCTACCACCGGGATTCAACACCCTGACGGCCGCTTCCAGACCGCGTTCTAACATTCCCAACTCATCATTCACCGCAATACGGAGAGCCTGAAAAACCTGGGTCGCCGGATGAATACGCCCGCGCCTTCCACCGGACTCCTGGAGAATTAGCTCTGCCAGTTGCCCTGTCGTCTCAATCGGCCGTTGGTGAATGATAGCCCGCGCAAATCTCCGGCTCTGCCTCACTTCGCCATATCGCCAGAAAATATCAGCCAGGGCGACTTCGCTTAAACTATTCAGCAGATCGGCCGCCGAACGGCCGCTGGTAGTATCAAACCGCATATCCAACTTGCCGTCGTGCATAAAAGAAAAACCGCGCTCGGCATCTTCCAACTGCCGGGATGAGAGGCCAATATCCAATAAAATCCCATCCACTTTCTCAAACCCATTTTTGGGGGCCAGGTCGGCCATTTCGGCATAGCTGGCCTGGACAAAAACGACCCGGTTTTCAAATTGTGCCAGGCGTCTACGAGAGAAAGAAATGGCTTCCGGGTCGCGGTCAAAGGCTAACAAACGGCCGTCCGGTGCAGAAGCTTGCAACAGTCCGGCCGCGTGTCCACCTGCCCCAACCGTACCGTCAATGTAAAGACGGCCGGGTTCGGGCCGCAAATATTCCAGAACTTCTTGGTAAAGTACAGGAACGTGTTCGACAGACATTGCTTGGGGAAAAAGTAATTCGTAATTTGTAACAGGCGACTTTCAGAGCCAACCCTTACGTTTTACGTTTTACGCATTAGATTCCCAACGCATCCCATCGGTCCACGTCGTTATTGTTTTCAATCGTTTCGCGCACTGCCTGCCATGCGCCGGAGTCCCACACTTCCACATAGTTATACATACCGGCGACGACGACTTCGTCTTGTATCCCTGCAAATTCCCGTAAGTAGGGTGGGAGGACAATTCTGCCCTGTCTGTCAGGGGTTAAATCGACCGCTCCAGAAAAGACCCGGCGGCGAAAAACACGCACATCAGCATCACCTAACGGCCGATCCACTATCCGTTCGGCCAAATCCTGCCAGCCATCCAACGGGAAGACCATCAGGTTTTGATCAAACCCACGTGTGACAACCAGACCGGCTGCCAACTCGCCTCGGAATCGAGCCGGAATGGTCAACCGCCCTTTGCTATCAATGGTATGTACGTATTCACCCAAGAACATTTGTTCTATTTAGCCTATTTTAGCATAAACTTTTAGGAATATTGCGGAACTTTAACCCACTTTGCACCACAATGACCCACTCAGGCCAACAGTATACACTACTTCGCACCATCTGTGAAGGGATTTTGGATTATTTAGATATGGAATTTAGTGATCGGAATAGGAAATTTGGCTCATTTCTTTCTTGATGTCAGTTAACGCAGAGATGGAAAGGAGCAAAGATGCAGAGAAAAAATGGCAGAAATCTGCCTCATAAGTATGGTTATTGGCGCATACATACAAGAACAGATATGTATGATGCGATTGTCGGCATTATCTTCTTAATTGGTGTCGGCCGTAGGCTGTCCGGCCAGCATCCAGGTCGTAATAAAACCAACCGCAACCAGGAATACACCCCAAATCAACCCCAATCCTGCCAATGTACGAACCCGAACCAACCACAAACCCGACAGCGCTTGGGTCACACTTTGGATGATCTGGTCAATGATAAAGGCAATACTGGTTGGCGGAATCGTCCCCGATGAGGTATTGAATATGAAATTAATCAATGTCGGCACGGCAAATGACCCCAGCAATGCCAAAACGGCCGTTATCAACACCGGCCACCCCCACCAATGCCCAAACGCACCCGGCGAACGGACGGCCAGCGGCACAATTAAAAACAAACAGGCCAGCGGCAGAATCCAGAGCAGCCATAAGGACTGCTTGCCAAATAGATAGACCTGCCGAAACTGCTCCAATCTAGCCCTTACCAGCCCTGAAACGGTCGGATCAAGTCCCAACAAATCAATATTGATTGTATCCCCAACTAAAGATTCTACGGTATTGCTATCAACGGCCAGGACAACAAGGTTGTGCAGTTGCCCTGCCAGAAGATCGATCGGTATCAGCGGGGGCAGGCAGCCATTTAACTCGATTGTGCCGCTTAAAAAATCAATAATAGGCAGTTCATCCGTACACGGCGGCAAACTCTGCAACGTTGCCAGCACAAGCTGACGGCCTGGATCCCCCTTCAACGATTCTAACAGCGGGCCGACATCAATGTGCAGCACCAACGAATCCTCATCCCCCGTATCCAGATAATCAAAAACTGCGTCTATAATCAGGTCGCTTTGCTGGCCTGCCCAACCTGGTGGAAAAAAGTTGTCTATCGCTGCTTGAAGCGGCTCCGAATCACGAATAATGTCCGGCAAGTTGGAAATAGCCGGTTGGTTTTTCAGGGTTTCACGGGCGGATACTTCAACGGCATTCATCAGGAGATCATCGGCATTGAGATTCTCCTTAATCACTTCGCGGTTGGTCACAACCTGTCCCAAACTGGTCGCAAAGAGGACCGGAACTGTCACAATAACAAATAAGATAGCTAACCCAAAAGCGATAAAACGTAATGCGCCTCGCATAATACCCCTACTCCTACTCAATGAATTCTGCTTCTAATTGACTTAGAAAGTCCTTGTCTTGGTCACTCAACTCGGCCGTTTCCAACAAATCCGGCCGTCTTAGCCAGGTTCGACGGAGCGATTCCTCGCGCCGCCAGCGTTGAATATTGGCGGCATGGCCGGAGCGCAGCACCTCCGGCACAGACCATTCCCGAAACGTCTCCGGCCGGGTGTAATGCGGCCCTTCTAGCAAACCAGTAGCGTGGCTGTCTTCTTCGGCCGCGCCTTCCGCGCCCAACACGCCCGGAATCAACCGCGCAACCGCATCCACCACCACCAATGCGGCCAATTCTCCCCCCGTCAAGACATAATCGCCAATGGAAATCTCATCTGTCACTAAATGCTGCCGGACGCGCTCATCAACCCCTTCATAACGGCCGCAAATCAACACCATCCGTTCATATTGGACCAACTCCTGGGCCACCCTCTGATCAAACGGCCGTCCCTGCGGCGTCAGCAGAATGATTGGAGTTCCATTTGAGTCAGGCAAGATAGCCTCAACAGCCTTGAAAATAGGGTCTGGTTTGAGAATCATGCCGCCCCCACCCCCATAAGGCGGTTCATCAGTAATCCGGTGCTTCCCGGCCGCATAATCCCGAATATTGTGCAGGTCAACGGCGAGCAGTTCGCTCTCTTGCGCCCGCTGCAACATGCTGGCATTGAGGTAAGCGGGGAACATTTCGGGGAAGAGTGTCAGAATGTCTATGTGCATAGTTGTAAGTATTAAGCGTGTCGGGCTGAGTGTCAAGAAACAGTAGGGAGAAAGGAGGGAATACGGGTGTGACGGCTCTGGGGAAGACAGTATAATCGAGCATTGGAGGAATTATGAGAATTTTTATCACCGGCGGTCATGGACAACTGGGCCGAGCATTGCAGCAAACCCTGGCCACTCACCAACTAACTGTCACCGATATTCCAGAAGTAGACATCACCAATCGGGAGGCCATTGTCACGGCCGTTCAGGCCGACCAACCCGATGTTGTTATCCACTGCGCCGCCTGGACAGACGTGGATGGCTGCGCCCGCGATCCGAAACAGGCCTATCAGGTAAACGGTCTGGGAACCCAAAATGTCGCCCTGGCCTGTCAGGCATCCGGGGCCGAGATGGTTCACATCAGCACCAACGAAGTCTTCTCCGGCGACAATCCGGCGGGGTACGAGGAGTGGATGGCGCTGAGTCCGGCCAACCCTTACGGCCGTTCCAAAGCAGCCGCCGAACGCCATGTCCAAAATCTACTCAACCATTATTACATTGTCAGAACTGCCTGGCTGTATGCTCCCGGCGGTCGAAACTTCGTTCATGCCATCCTGAACCGGGCGCGTACCGTCGGCGAATTGAAGGTAGTGGCAGACGAGATCGGCAATCCGACCAATGTCAATGATCTGGCCCAGGCTATCGGCCGTCTGATCGTCACCCGGCAGTATGGTATTTACCATTTCGCCAATGCCGGGGCCTGTTCCCGCTGGGCCTTCGCCCAGGAGATTTTGCATCTTGCCGGGCTGATCGATGTCCCCAACATTCCCATTTTAAGGAAAGCCTTCAAGCGCCCCTCCACTCCACCTCGCTATGGCATCCTGCACAACATTACCGGAGCCGCCATCGGGATAACCCTTCGCCCCTGGCAAGAAGCCCTGGCCGAGATGCTCAAGGAGATGACTGAATGATTAACAATAGCGCTGTGTTACTAAAAAACCATAAGGCTTACAGCGTAAAGCTGTCAAGAAATCTTTCCGCCGCACTGCAATCTTTGCGCCCGCAATCTTTGCGCCCTTTGCGTCTTTGCGTGAGATCCCTTATTTTATCCCCCCGTGCCTGAAGCCTCGATCATCATCCCCCACTGGAACGGCCGTCAGCATCTTGAAATCTGCCTGACCGCCTTGCGGAACCAGACCTTCACCAATTTCGAGGTCATCCTGGTAGACAACGCCTCCACCGATGGCTCCCAGGCCTATATCAGGGAGCAGTTCCCCGAAGTGCGGCTGGTAGAGCTGCCAGAAAATCGCGGCTTCACCGGCGCCTGCAATGCCGGGTACGCTGCCGCCGGGGGAGAATACATCATCCTGCTGAATAACGATACCGAAGCCGACCCCGGCTGGCTGGCCGCCCTGATAGCCGCCTTTGAGCGGTACCCGAACGCCGGCAGTCTGGCCTCCAAGATGCTTCTCTTCGACCGGCGGGATCACTTCCACACCGCCGGAGACTACTACCGCATGGACGGCCGTCCCGGCAACCGGGGCGTCTGGCAGGAAGATTGCGGCCAATATAATAAGGAAGAGCAGGTTTTTAGTGCTTGCGGCGGGGCCGCTGCCTATCGCCGTTCAGTTTTGGAAAAAACAGGCTTTCTGGATGAAGATTTCTTCTTTTCCTGTGAAGATGTAGACCTGGGTTGGCGCATCCATCTGGCCGGGAAAGAGGTCTGGTATATCCCAACGGCCGTTGTCTACCACAAATTGAAAGCCACCGGCGGCAGCGTCACCGGCAGCTATTACGACGGCCGTAACTTCCTCTACCTACTCTGGAAAAATTATCCAGGCAGTCTGGCCCGCCATTACTGGACGGCAATTCTCCGCGCCCAACTCCAAATTAGTTGGGAAGCCCTGAAAAGCTGGCGCGGCCCGGCTTCCCGCGCCCGGCTGCGTGGTCAGTTGGCCGGACTGTTGGGCCTGTTCAAAATGCTGCCCAAACGCCGCCGGATTCAGTCTGGTCGGAAAGTGACCGACGAAACATTAACGGCCGTCTTAACTCCTGTTGACGAGACCCTCTAGGACAGGTAACATCCCCGACAAGACCATGAAATCTGAGAGAAATGAGGAAGAGATGAGGCCATACCTCTCTGTAATTATTCCGGCTTACAACGAAGAAAAGCGAATCGGTAAAACGCTGGAATCCGTTTATACCTATTTGCAGGAGCAATCGTTTACCTGGGAACTGTTAATTGTTCTGGATGGGGTAACGGATGGAACCCTGGATATTGTCCGCGACTTTGCCGGGGATAAGAAACAGATCCGTTGGATTGATCGCCGGGAAAATCGGGGCAAAGGTTATACCATTCGCCAGGGCATGTTGGCTGCCAAAGGGGAGATTCGTCTCTTTACCGACGCCGACAACTCAACCGATATGTCCCATTTCGACCGGATGAAGCCCCTATTCAAGAACGGGGCCGGGGTCGTCATCTGCTCCAGAGATGGCAAGGACGCCGAAGGCGCTCATCAGGTCATTCCCCAACCTTTCCTAAAACGGGTGCTGGGCAATCTGGGAAACCTGTTTGTTCAACTGATGGCCGTCCCCGGTATCTGGGATACCCAGTGTGGTTTCAAAGCATTTCGGGCGTCAGCGGCCGAAAAAATCTTCTCAATCTCCCGCATTGACCGTTGGGGCTTTGATATGGAAGCCCTGGCCCTGGCCCGCCGTTTCGGCTACAAAATCGAAGTCATTGGCGCCAACTGGGTTGACGAGCCAAACACCCACGTCACCCGCCTGGACTACATTCGCTCCATGACAGATGCGCTCAAAGTGCGTTGGTACTTGATGACCGGAAGCTACAACTTTTCCTCGGCCGAAACGGCCGAATCCCACCCTGCCCCGGTCAAAGAACTCTAAAACCCCAAGTGCCTGGCACTTTACACTAAAAACCAAGTCAGTTACCAACTGATACAAACCCTAAAAACCTACAAGTGCCTGGCACTTCCTAACCCAACACCATCACCACGAAAACTCTATGGCAGACTTATCATACGAAACGGCCGTCCAAGACAAAACCGGACTCATCCACATTGCCGGACTAGACGAGGCCGGACGAGGAGCAATTGCCGGGCCGTTGGTGGCCGCAGCCGTCATCCTCCCCCTCCTTGCCCCGGAACGGCTCAAACAGCTAACGGCAGTCAATGACTCCAAACAGCTAACCCCAAAAACACGCGAAAAACTGTACGACCTGATCCTCGAACACGCCCTGGCCTACGGCATCGGCCGTTCTTCCGCCGAACTCATTGACGAAATCGGCATCATCCCCGCCAATGTCCAGGCCATGCAGCAAGCCCTGACGCAGTTAAAACCGGCGGCCGATTACCTGCTAATAGACGGCCGAATGCGCCTCCGAAACATT